>CAZESK010000010.1:0-26344 GCA_964515155.1 uncultured Bifidobacterium sp. | reverse complement strand
ACCCAGCTGGCGGCTCATGTCCAGCTCGCCGATGCGGAAGCGCTCCATGGCCACCAAATCCAAGCCGGCAGCGCGCGCGGCAGCGGTAAAGGCCGCTACACCGCTGTCGCCATACGGGGTGTCATCGGCCAGCAGTGCGACCCGGACGAGGCCGCGTTTCTGCAGATCGGCGGCCAGTATCCTCGCCTCAAGGTCCAGCGTTGGCGATACCCTGAAGATGAAGTTGGCTGCACTGGCTGGTGGCGCGAACTTGCGCGTGAGTACCGGACCGGTAGACACCGCTACCATCAGCGGAATCTGCGCTTTCTGGTAGCTATCGATCGATGCCAGGCCAACGCCGGTATTGACGATACCGATGGTCGCGGCCACCTTCATCTGCGTAAGTTCCTCGGCGATGCGGGCACCGAGCGCGTTGTCGGCGCGATCGTCGCGTTCGATTAATTCAATCAGCCGACCGTCGATACCCCCGGTGGCATTGATCTCATCGACCGCCAGCCGCACGCCATTGCGCATGCTTTCGCCCATCGGACTGGAGCCGCCGCTGAAAGGACCGCTGAGCCCGATACGAATCGGTGGCGCGGACGGTAGAACGGACGACGGCGCGGCGGCCACGTCGGGAAAAACGAGCGCGCAGGTCAACAGAAGTGTAAGAATGCCTCGCATGTGAACCTCCGATTGCGTTCAAGGTGGAGGCAGATTGCAGGCAGGCGATCCGGCTTGTCTATCGTGTCAGATCAGGTGTGGTGAGAAGGAGACCGCACACCGATGTGCGGTGCGCGATTTCCAGCGGACATGCGGGTGACGCAACAGGATGCGGCTCGCCACAGTGGTGGCGCGCCGCTCCTGATCAAGCGTGGTTCAGGAAGGACGCTTCATGTTGCACGAAGTCGGCTGCGCAGCGACATACGGCTCGATCTTCTGCTCAGTACGCCAGCCATAACCAGTACTTTCCTGGTCGAACTTCACGTCTTTGCCATTGGTCTTGACCCAGGTCGTAATGTAGATCGGCTGCTGGAGCTGGTGATCGCTCTTGCGCATCTCGACTTCACCGTTCAGCGTCTTGAACTTCTGTCCTTCCATCGCCAGCGCCACCTTGACCGGATCGGTGGATTTCGCCTGGCGGATACCAATGCCCAGCAACTGCAGGGCCGAGTAGGTCGTCACGGCATAGAAGTCATCGTTATATTTCTTTTTGAAGCTCTCGACCAGCTCTCTGCCCGAATAGGTCTCGTTATTCACGTTCCAGGTACCGGCATAACGGACGAAGTCAGCAGCCGCCGAGCCCATTACGGTCGGCACGCCGGTGGTGTAGCCGTAGAAGGTGTAGAACTTCGCCTTCAGGCTCGCGTCGCGCGCAGCCTTGACCAGCAGCGCCAGGTCCGAACCCCAGTTACCGGTAATGACCACATCGGCGCCGCTGGCGGCGATCTTCGCGACATACGGAGAGAAGTCTTTCACGCTGCCGATGGGGTGCAGGTCGTCACCGACGATCTCCACGTCCGGACGCTTGCGCTTGAGGTAATCCTTAGCCGCGCGCGTGACCTGATGACCATGCGCGTAGTTCTGGCCGATGATGTAGACCTTCTTCACCGACGCGTCTTTCGCGAGGAAAGTGGTGAGCGCCTCCATCTTCATGTCGGAGTTGGCGTCGAGACGGAAGTGCCAGAAGCTGCACTTGCTGTTCGTTAGGTCAGGGTCGACCGCCGCATAGTTCAGGAAGACGATCTCCTTACCCGGGTTACGATCGTTGTGCTTGTTGATCGCATCGATCAGCGCGCCAGCCACGCCCGAGCCGTTGCCCTGGACAATGTAGCGAAAGCCCTGGTCGATCGCCGTCTTGAGCGCGGTGAGCGATTCCTGCGGGCTGGCCTTGTTATCGAAGCCAACCACCTCGAAAGTGTGGCCCGGGGTCCATTTCTCGCGATTGGCAATCTCCGCTGAAATCTGGAAGCTCCGCAACAGGTTCTGGCCGACTGGCGCGAACGGACCGGACAAAGGATCGATGAACGCGACTTTTACGACCTCGGCCCGTGCGGGCAAGGCGGACAGGCCCAAGGCCATCGCGACGGCAAACAACAGGTGACGGGCAGTGCGTTTCATTGGGGTCAGCCTCCTCAGTGATCGGGATAATGATGAAACATTAGACTTCAAGCCATTCCTTGCGCACGGTCGGCCGCTGACGCAGGTCTTCCGGTGTGCCTTCGAACACGATCGCGCCGTGCCCCATGACATAGATACGATCGGCGATATCGAGCGCAATCGCCAGCTTCTGCTCGACCAGGAGCACGGAGACGCCACGCTGCTTCAAGGCCTGCAGGTAGTCGGCCACCAGGTCGACGATCTTGGGTGCCAATCCCTCGGTCGGCTCATCGATCATGATCAAATCCGGATCGCCCATCAGCGTACGGCACAGCGTCAGCATCTGCTGTTCGCCACCGGAGAGCACGCCAGCCGCAGTATGCTGCCTTTCCTCCAGACGTGGAAACATCTGGAACATGTCGGAGAGGCTCCAGCGCGACACCCGCCCGGACTTCTGACCAAGCAACAGGTTCTGCTCCACCGTGAGGTTGGGGAAAATGTCCCGGTTCTCGGGCACATAGCCCAAACCGAGATGGGCAATACGGAAAGCCGGTAGGCCGAGAACCTCCTCGCCCTTGAACTTTACGGAGCCCGTTCCCTGAACCAGGCCCATCACCGTCTTCACCGTCGTCGACCGACCGACGCCATTACGCCCGAGCAGGCTGACGATCTCGCCTTCTGCCACGTGCAGATCGACGCCATGCAATACGTGGCTCTTGCCGTAGAAGGCATGCAGGTCGCGGACTTCCAGCAGCGCGCTCATGCAGGTTCCTCCTGAGGCGCATGACCACCAAGATAGGCTTCTTGTACCTGAGCATTGTCGCGTACCGATGCCGGCGTATCGCAGGCCAGTACCTCGCCGTACACCACCACGGCGATGCGGTCTGCCAGGCCGAACACAACGCTCATGTCATGCTCAACCATCAGCAGCGTACGGCCCTCTGTCACGCGCGCGATCAGTTCGACAGCCGCATCGGATTCCGAACGGCTCATACCGGCCGTTGGCTCGTCCAGCAGGATCACCTCGGCACCGCCGGCGATCGTGATGCCGATCTCGAGCGCGCGCTGCTCCGCATAAGTCAGCAGACCGGCAGCCACATTGCGCCGCCACCCGAGACCGATCGACTCCATCACCTCCTCGGCACGCTCGCGCGCATCTTTGAGCGCGTTGAGTTTGTGCCAGAACGAGTAGCGGTAACCGAGCGACCACAGCACTGCGCAGCGCAGATTCTCGAATACCGAGAGGCGATGAAAGATATTGGTGATCTGGAAGCTGCGCGACAATCCGAGCCGGTTGATTTGGTACGGTGGTATGCCCGTGATGTCGGTACCATTGAGCAGTACTTTACCGCTGGTCGGTGCAAAGCGGCCGGAGATCAGGTTGAACAGCGTCGACTTGCCCGCGCCGTTCGGGCCAATCACGGCAAGCCGCTCGCCCCGGTATACCTGCAGGTCGATTCCGCGGATGATCTCGGTCTGACCAAAACGCTTTCTCAGCTGCTGCAGTTCGAGTGCATATACGCTCATGCCGGCCTCCTTGCCTCAAGCCGCTCGATCTCGGCATTCGCTTCGCCCCAAGCGTGCGCGAAGGGTGGCTGAGTTAAACGGAATGACAGCCCACCCAGCAGCAGCAGTGCGGCGCCGGTCAGCCAGCCCGTCGGACGCCCAGTGTCGATGGCCACACCAAACACCGACATTGCCGGATTGTTTACCGCCTCCAGCGACCAGTGATACAGCATCTCGATGAGCACGATCGCGCCACTTGCTGCAACCAGTGCGGACGCCATGACCGCCAAACCGGACGGCAGTATCCGCCGCATCATGCCGTGCGCAGCAATGCGCAGGTTCATCATCAGCAGGCTGGCCAGCCCACCCGGCGCGTACATCACCATCAGAATGAAGAACAGGCCGAGATAGAGTTGCCAGGCCTTGGTGTACTCGGCCAGCGTCACGGTCATGAACACGCCAACGATCGCCCCCAGCAGCGGCCCAAAGAAGAAGCCGGTGCCACCGATAAAGGCGAACAGTAGGACAGCGCCCGAACGCTCAAGATTGACATTCTCCGCCGTGACGATCTCGAAGTTGATCGCTGACAGCCCGCCGGAGATACCGGCAAAGAAACCCGACAGCATCAGCACCAGCCAGCGCACGCGCTGCGTGTCATAGCCGATAAATTCGGCACGCTCGGGGTTGTCGCGCACTGCGTTGGCGATGCGACCGAGCGGCGTGTGCGAGAGCGAGAACATGGCCGCCGTGCTGACGAATAGCCAGAAAGCGATCAGGTAATACACCTGCACCTGCGGCCCGAAACTGATGCCAAAAAACGGCTTACCATAAACGCGGTCGCCTGAAATGCCGGCCTCGCCACCGAAGACGCCCGGAAACATCAACACGCACGCAAACACCAGCTCAACGATGCCCAGAGAAATCATTGCGAAGGCCGTGCCGAAACGCTTCGTTGTCACGTAACCAAACAGTGCACCGAAAAACAGCCCGGCGAGGCCACCGACCAGGGGTACCAGCGTCAGCGGTAGCGGCAGGCTGCCGTCACCGGCCAGATTGATCGCATGGATAGCCATGAACGCGCCCAGGCCCGAATAGACAGCATGGCCGAACGACAGCATGCCGCCCTGGCCGAGCAGCATGTTGTAAGACAGCGCAAATATCATCATCGTCCCGGTCAGCGAGAGCAAGGACAGGCCGCCGCCAGAATCGAATATCCGCGGCGCGACGATCAGCACCAGCGCGAACAGCGTCCAGACGATCCAGCGTCCGAGATTCAGTGGCTGGTAGTGCATGGCAGCGACTGACATCAGCCCTCCCTCGTTCCAAGCAATCCGCGCGGGCGCAGGATGAGCACTAGCACCAGCAACACATACGGCAGGATCGGCGCGACCTCGGCCAGCGTCAGCGACAGCAGCCGGTATCCTGCATCACCGGGCGCGACCTGCACGCCCAGCCTGGCCAGGGGCCCGAGCAGTGACCAGTCCAGCGCCACCGCAAAGGTCTGGATCAGTCCGATCAGGATCGACGCCAGCAGTGCGCCGGTCAGTGAGCCCATGCCGCCGACGACCACCACGACAAAAATGATGCTACCTACCATGATCGCCATCGCTGGTTCAGTCACGAAGGCATTGCCACCGATGACGCCAGCCAGCCCGGCCAGCGCACAGCCACCGCCGAAGACCAGCATGAATACGCGCGGCACGTTGTGCCCAAGCGCCTCGACCGTCTCCGGATGAGTCAGCGCCGCCTGGATCACCAGCCCGATGCGCGTACGCGTCAGTAGTAGCCAGATCGCGCCCAGCATCAGGAGCGCGACAGCCATCATGAAGCCGCGATACATCGGGAATGACATCGAGTAGAGCGTGAATAACGGTCCGTCGAGCTCGGCCGGGATTCGGTAGGGCACTGCTGCACGGCCCCAGATCATCTGCACCACCTCGAGGATCACGTAGGACAGGCCGAAGGTGAACAGCAGCTCGGAAACGTGGCCATGCTTGTGCACGACGCGCAGCCCGAAGCGCTCGATCAGTGCGCCGATCACACCGACGGCCAGCGGCGCGATCACCAGCGCTGACCAGAAGCCGAGCTGATTGCTGATGGCGTAGCCAAGGTAGGCGCCGAGCATATAGAAGCTCGCATGGGCGAAGTTGAGTACGCCCATCATGCTGAAGATGAGCGTCAGCCCGGAGGACAGCATGAACAACAGCAGCCCATAGGCCAGACCGTTGAGCAGCGATATCAGGAAGAATTCCAAGAGTGTCCTCGTCCGTCAAGCTGTCGGCAGCTGGTAATCGCGATAGGTCTCGCGGATACGATTCTTCAGGATCTTGCCGGTCGCCCCCAGCGGCAGCGCATCGGTAAACACCACATCATCCGGCGTCCACCACTTGGCGATTTTCCCTTCATAAAACGCCAGCAGCTCTTCCCTCGTGACCTCCATGCCCGGCTTCTTGACGACCACGAGCAGCGGACGCTCATCCCACTTCGGATGGTAGACACCGATACAGGCTGCCTGCATTACGGCCGGATGCGCGACGGCGATGTTTTCGAGGTCGATCGAGCCGATCCACTCGCCACCGGACTTGATGACGTCCTTGCTGCGATCGGTAATCTGCAGGTAGCCCTCAGCATCGATCACGGCCACGTCACCGGTCGGGAACCAGCCGTCCTGCAGCACGTCACCGCCCTCGGCCCTGAAATAACCAGACACCACCCACGGTCCCCGAACCAGCAGGTTGCCATAGGTCTGACCATCCCATGGCAGCTCCTTGCCATCATCGTCGACAATCTTCATGTCGACACCGAAAATCACCCTGCCCTGTTTCTCTAGCTTTGCCTGCTGCTCGGCTTCCGGCAGCTGCGTATGCGGCGACAACAGCGTGCAGGCGGTGCCCAGTGGGGACATCTCCGTCATGCCCCAGGCATGCACGACCTCCACGCCGTACTCATGGCGCAGGGTCTTCATCATTGCAGGGGGGCAGGCTGAGCCACCGATCACGGTCCGGCGGAAGGTCGAGAACCTGAGCTTGTTTTGTCCGGCGTAGGTCAGCAAGCCGAGCCAGACAGTCGGCACACCCGCCGAGAAGGTGACCTTCTCCTGCTCGAACAACTCGTAGAGCGACTTGCCATCGAGCGCCGGTCCCGGGAACACCATCTTCGCGCCGGTGAGCATAACGGAGTAAGGTAAACCCCAGGCGTTCACATGGAACATCGGCACCACCGGCAGTACCACGTCGCGCGCCGACACATTCAGTGCATCCGGCAGCGCCGACGCATAGGAATGCAGCAGCGTCGAGCGGTGTGAGTAGAGCGCACCTTTCGGGTTGCCGGTCGTACCCGAGGTGTAGCAGAGGCTCGATGCCGAGTTTTCGTCAAATAACGGCCAGTCGAACTCCTCCGACTCAGCCTCCAGCAGGTCTTCGTAGCACAGCAAACCTGGCACCTTCTCCGAGGCCGGCAACCGATCGCGGTCGCACAGCGCGATGAAACCCTTGATCGTCTTGCACAGCGGCGCGACGGCCTCGATCAGCGGCAGGAAAGTAAGATCGAACAGCAAGTACTGGTCTTCAGCGTGGTTGGCGATATAGGCAACCTGCTCAGGATGCAAACGCGGATTGATCGTGTGCAGCACTGCGCCCATCCCGGAGACGCCGTAGTAGGTTTCGAGGTGGCGGTAGCCGTTCCAGGCCAGCGTCGCCACACGGTCGCCCATCTTGACCCCCAGACGGGTAAATGCATTGGCTAGCTTGCGCGCACGGCGGTGACAGTCACGGTAGGTGTAGCGATGAATGTCGCCTTCGACCCGCCGCGAAACGATTTCCGTATCGCCGTAGTAGCGATCGGCATGCCGGATCAGCGAGGAGATGAGCAGCGGCTGGCTCATCATGCGGCCCATCAATGGGCTCTGCGGGTACGACGTCATGGTGTCTCCGATGAATAGGGGTGGTGTAATCCGCCGCGATTTTTGTTGCGCGATTATCTTTCAGTCAATAGTTTTCTATCGTGCGATGCAGCAGAGGCGTGAATATCAAGTCCGGTAATCGGGACTTTCGCGCTCAAGCTTACGCAGTAGCGCGGGCCAGGCCAGCGAGCCGTATTGCGCATTGGTGACCTGCCGCGCCTGCACCATGGCATTCGCAATGATCCCCTGCGCTACCGGTCGTAGCGGGGTGCCGCCGGCCATGGCTCTTACCTGCACCGTGCACGCCGCCTCGAAGAGGTACATGTTGAGGAAGGCGTCAGCCACTGTGCGTCCGACGACGAGGAGGCCATGATTGCGCAGCATCAGGAAGCTCTTGTCGCCGAAGTCCGCCACCAGACGTGGCTTCTCGTCGGCATTCAGCGCGAGTCCCTCGTAGTCATGATAGGCAAGGCTGTTGAGGACAAAGATCGACGGTTGCGAGATCGGAAGCACGCCAGCTTCCTGCGCCGCGACCGCAGTGCCGTTGAGGCTGTGCGTATGCAGCACGCAGATGGCGTCATCGCGCGCTTCGTGGATCGCAGAGTGAATGGTGAAGCCGGCGGGATTGACCGGGAACGGCGAGTCATCAAGCTTGTTGCCGTGGCTGTCGATCCTGACGAGCGACGACGCCGTGATCTCGTCGAACATCATGCCGTAGGGATTGATCAGGAAGGCGTGATCCGGGCCCGGCAGGCGCGCGGTGATGTGGGTGAAAACCAGATCGCTCCAGCCAAAGGCGGCGACCAGCCGGTAGCAGGCAGCGAGATCCACCCGCATCTGCCATTCGGCCGGGCTCACGCGGTCCTGCAGTGTCGGAATCTCCAAGCGTTCAGGGGCGTTCATATGCGCTCTCCTCTTATCTGTCACAATGCGGCTGTCTCTTCACCGCCGAACACAGCTTAACGACCTTTTTCCACTTTCGGATTTGAAATCTGCAAAGCTTGTCCTGTGGTCACAAATCGTAACAGAAGCCCGCGATGAGCTCTTCCAACCTGTTGAACCCGCCGCCAGCTACACCCGGCGGACGTCCTCTTGGCGACTTGGTATTGTCCAATCGCTTCGCCGATCTGCCGCCGGCGTTCCATACCCGCCTGACATCCACGCCGCTGCCATCGCCCTATTTGGTGTGCGCCAGCGAAACGGCCGCAGCCCTGATCGGGCTGGACGCGGCGCAGCTGCGTGATCCGCATTTCGTCGAGGTGTTCAGCGGCAATGCCGAGCTCCCAAGCTCACGGCCGTTGGCCGCCGTCTACTCCGGGCATCAGTTCGGTGTCTGGGCCGGACAGCTCGGCGACGGGCGCGCGATCCTGCTCGGCGAGGCGCCAGCGCCCGGCGAACCGCACGGCTGGTTAGAGCTGCAACTGAAAGGATCGGGCAAGACGCCCTATTCCCGCATGGGTGACGGCCGCGCCGTGTTGCGCTCATCGATCCGTGAATTCCTGTGCTCCGAAGCGATGGCCGCGCTCGGCATACCGACCACGCGCGCATTGTGTGTGATCGGCTCGGACATGCGTGTGATGCGCGAGCTTCCCGAGACCACAGCCGTGGTCACGCGGATGGCACCGAGCTTCGTGCGCTTCGGCTCCTTCGAACACTGGTTCTACAACGACCGTCCCGAGGAGCTGCGGACGCTGGCGGACTATGTGATCACGCACAGCTATCCGGAGCTGCAGGGTGCCGCGCAGCCTTACCGCGCATTGCTGCGCGAAGTCACCCGCCGTACGGCCGAGCTGGTCGCGCAGTGGCAAGCGGTCGGTTTCATGCATGGGGTGCTCAATACCGACAACATGTCCATCCTCGGTCAAACACTGGACTACGGCCCCTTCGGCTTCATGGAATCCTACGACCCGGCGCACATCTGCAACCATACCGACCAGCAGGGCCGCTACTCCTACCGGATGCAGCCGCGGATCGGCGAATGGAATTGCTATGCGCTCGGCCAGGCGATGGTTCCTCTGATCGGCGACGTGGACGACGTGCAAGAAGCGCTGTCGGTCTACAAGCCGGCTTATGCCGAGCGGATGGATGCGTTGTGGCATGCCAAATTAGGGTTGTCGACGACACACGACGGCGATGAGGCCCTCATCAGTCAGCTCCTGCAGTCGCTGGCCGCCAACCGCGTCGATTTCACCCTGTTTTTCCGCCGCCTGTCCGATCTCGCAGTTGCCGACCCGTCGGCCGACGAGCCGCTGCGCGACCTGTTCATCGACCGCCACGCGTTCGATGCATGGTCAGTAGAATATCGCCGGCGCCTGCGCGTTGAAGGCAGTACCGATGCAATCCGCAAAGAAAGGATGAACCGGGTGAACCCGAAATACATCCTGCGTAATTATCTTGCGCAGGTAGCGATCGACAAGGCTGCGCAGAAGGATTTTTCCGAAGTGGCACGGCTGCTCGCTGTGCTGCAACGACCGTTCGACGAGCTGCCCGAGCATGAGGCCTATGCCGCCTTGCCGCCCGACTGGGCAGCCGGTATTGAAGTGAGCTGCTCATCGTAAGCAGCCTGGGAGACATCATTGGAAACCAAGAAAGTCATTCGTACCGACGCCGATTGGCGCGCGATGCTTGAGCCGCTGGAGTACGAGGTAACGCGCCATGCAGCCACCGAGCGCGCCTTTACCGGCCGGTACTGGGACCATCACGAGCATGGCATTTACAGCTGCGTGTGTTGCGGTACCCCGCTGTTCGAGTCGGACGCGAAGTTCGACTCCGGCTGTGGCTGGCCGAGCTATTTCAAGCCGCTCGACCCGGAGCATGTGGCCGAGCGTGTCGACCGCAGCTACGGCATGGTGCGCACAGAAATCCTCTGTAAAATCTGCGACGCGCATCTCGGCCATGTGTTTCCCGACGGTCCGCCACCCACCGGGCTGCGCTACTGTATCAATTCAGCGTCGCTCAAGTTCAATCCGCACACCTGACCTACCGCCACTGGAGCCGCATGAAGCTGCTGTTCGACCTTTTTCCCGTCATTCTATTTTTTGGTGTCTTCAAGTGGGCTGGCGCGAATCCTGAGATCGCCCAGATCTTCGGCAGTCAGTATTTATCCCTACTGGTATCCGGTGGCGAGGTCACACTGCAGCAAGCACCCATCCTGCTCGCCACTGCTGTAGCCATCGTGGCCACTATCGGTCAGGTGCTCTGGCTACTGGTTCGCCGCAAGCCGGTCGATAACATGCTGTGGATATCGCTGGCCATCATCGTGGTCTTCGGCGGCGCGACCATCTGGTTCCACGACGAGCAGTTCATCAAGCTCAAACCTACGGTGCTGTACTGGGCCTTCGCTTTGGCTCTGCTCGGCGCGCAGGGCGTGTTCCGCAAGAATCTGATACGCGTCATGATGGGCAAGCAACTGAGCCTGCCCGACCAGGTCTGGACGCGCCTTAATCTTGCCTGGGGCCTATTCTTTGCTTTGATGGGCGCTGTGAACCTGTATGTGGCCTTCAGCTTTCCGCTGGAATTCTGGGTCAGCTTCAAGCTATTTGGCTTTCTCGGTCTGATGATCGCGTTCGTTATCGCGCAAAGCCTCTATCTGTCCCGTTACCTGAAGGAGGCCGAATGAACCGGCTGCAACGCATCCGCGAACTGCTCGACGCTGGCCTGACGCCGGTCGAGTGCGTCGTCGATGACGAATCCCATCTGCACGCCGGCCATGCCGGTGCGGCATCGGGAGGAGGTCATTACCGGCTGCGGCTCGTCTCCGCCCGTTTCGAAGGCCTGGGCAAAGTCGCCCGCCACAGGCTGGTGTATGATTGCCTGCGCGAGATGATGCAAAAAGAAATACATGCTCTTGCAATGGCCCTGCTGACCCCCGACGAGGCACAGTCCGCATGACCCGCGTCGCGCTCTGCGGCAATTTTGACTAACCCATCCCAAGCTCAACCATGATGAATCTGAAATACGCCGGCCTGATGGTCATGCTGGTCGCTTCCGCAGTCCTCCCGGCTCACGCGCAAAACGTCGCCATCGTCAACGGCAAGGCCATCCCGACCGCCCGCGTCGAGGCTATGGTCAAGCAGATGGTGCAGCAGGGCCAGAAGGAATCGCCCGAGATGCGCTCCATGATCAAGGACGAACTGATCAACCGCGAAGTCCTCGCACAAGAAGCCGACCGCCAGGGTATTGCGAACCGCCCCGAAGTGAAGAACCAGATTGATCTCGCCCGCCAGTCCATCATGATTCGCGCCCTCGCCCAGGAATTCCTCGCGAAGAACCCGGTCAAGGAAGACGAAATGAAGGCTGAGTACGACAAGTTCAAGGAACAGTCGTCGGCCAAGGAATATCGCGCCCGCCACATTCTGGTCGAGAAGGAAGACGAGGCCAAAGCCATTATCGGCAAGCTCAAGGGCGGCGCGAAGTTCGAAGAGCTGGCGAAGGCATCGAAGGATCCGGGCTCGGCCAACCAGGGCGGTGACCTGGGCTGGGCACCGGCCAACGCTTTCGTCCAGCCGTTCTCGGACGCCATGGCGGGTTTGAAGAGCGGCGAGTTCACGCAGGCGCCGATCCAGACCCAATTCGGCTTCCACGTGATCAAGCTGGAAGAAGTGCGCGATGCGCAGTTGCCGGCCTTCGACGAGGTCAAGGGCCAGATCGCCGAGTCGCTGCAGCAACAGAAGCTGCAAACCTTCCAGCAGGACCTGAAGAAGAAGGCGAAGATTCAGTAAGGCCGTCGGCCTTTAATGAAAAACGCTGCCTCATGGCAGCGTTTTTTTTCGCGCTGATATGCCGCTGGCAGTAAGCTATTCCACCCACTTGCGCGCATTGCGGAACATCCGCATCCACGGCGCGTCCTCGCCCCAGCCATCCGGATGCCAGGAGTTGATCACGGTGCGGAAAACGCGCTCCGGGTGCGGCATCATTACCGTGAAGCGACCATCGGTCGTGGTCACCGAGGTAATGCCCGACGGCGAACCATTCGGATTCAGCGGATAGGTTTCGGTCGGCTGGCCACGATGATCGACGAAGCGCAGTGCCACATGGACTGACTGGTCGTTGCCGGTATGCGCAAAATTCGCGAAGCCCTCCCCGTGCGAGACCGCGATCGGCGCTTGCGTGCCGGCCATCCCGGCAAAGAAGATCGAGGGCGATTCGAGCACCTCCACCATCGCAAACCGCGCCTCGAATTGCTCGGACTGGTTACGCGTGAACTTTGGCCAGTGCTCCGCGCCCGGGATAATGGACTTCAGGCTGCTCATCATCTGGCAGCCGTTACAGATGCCCAGGCCAAAGCTGTCCCTGCGCTGGAAGAAGCCAGAAAATTGCTCGGCCAGCGCGGGGTTAAACAAAATAGTCTTCGACCAGCCCTCGCCCGCGCCCAATACATCCCCGTACGAGAACCCACCCACAGCGATCAGGCCGGCAAAGTCGGCCAGCCTGGCGCGACCGGCAATCAGGTCGCTCATGTGCACGTCGACGGCATCGAACCCTGCCTTATGCATCACATAGGCCGTTTCAACATGCGAGTTCACGCCCTGCTCGCGCAGGATAGCGACGCGTGGCCGCACACCGGTCGCGATAAAGGGAGCGGCGATATCTTCGGCCATGTCAAACGTGATCTTCGGCGTCATGCCCGGATCGGTGGCATCGAGGATGCGGTCGTACTCGGCATCGGCGCAGGCCGGGTTATCACGCAGGCGCGCGATGCGCCAACTGGTCTCGCTCCAGAAGCGCTGGAGCTCGATGCGACTTTTCTGGTAGATCACTTTCGCATCGCGCGTGAACTCAACCATATCGCGCTCGTTCGGCTTGCCAATGATGTGGCTGCAAGCGCCGAGGCCGAACTCACGCAGGACATTCATCGCGTCGGATTTTTGCTCTGCACGCACCTGGATCACCGCGCCCAGCTCCTCCGAGAACAGTGCGCGCAGCGTCAGGTCGTTGCGGCGCGCCTCAACTTGCGAAGCCCAGTTCTTGGAATCGCCCCAGTCACTCGCGTGCTCGCCCTCGGTAACCAGAATATCGAGGTTCACTGTCACGCCGGCGTGGCCGGCAAACGCCATCTCGCACAGCGTCGCGTAGAGGCCGCCATCGGATCGATCATGGTAAGCCAGCAGCATCTGCTGGCGATTAAGCTTCTGGATCGCATTGAAGAAGCCTTTCAGATCGTCGGCGCTGTCGACATCCGGAACCTCGTTGCCGATCTGCTGGATCACCTGTGCGAGCGCGGAGCCGCCCATGCGGTTCCTGCCGCGGCCGAGGTCGATGAAAATCAGCGCGGTATCGCCAAGGTCACGACGCAGCTGTGGCGTCAAGGTCGCACGCACATCGATGACTGGCGCGAAGGCTGACACAATCAGCGACACCGGCGACATGACTGACTTATCGCCCGCCTCATCCTTCCAGGTAGTACGCATCGACAGCGAATCCTTGCCGACTGGGATGGACAGGCCAAGTGCCGGGCACAACGCCATGCCGACGGCTTCCACGGTGTCGAACAGCGCTGCATCCTGGCCCGGCTGGCCGCAAGCGGCCATCCAGTTCGCGGACAGCTTGATATCGCTCAGGTCATTGATCGCGGCAGCGGCCATGTTGGTCAGCGCCTCGCCGACGGCCATACGACCGGAGGCCGGTGCATTGATCACCGCCAGCGGCGTACGCTCACCCATGGACATCGCCTCGCCCAGCGTGCCCTCATGACTCATGGTGGTCACCGCGCAATCGGCGACCGGAACCTGCCACGGGCCGACCATCTGGTCGCGTGCCGTATGCGCGCCGACCGAACGGTCGCCGATCGTGATCAGGAAAGACTTGTCGGCCACCGTCGGCAGCTTCAGCACACGCTCGCCGGCCTGCTCGAGCGTGATGCCGGTCAGGTCGACCGGCGTCGTGTCGCGTTTTTCGCGCTTCACGTCGCGATGCATTTTTGGCGGCTTGCCGAGCAGGACATCCATCGGCATGTCGACCGGGTAGTTGTCATGCTCCGGATCGAGCACACGCAGCTGGCGCTCCTCGGTAGCAATACCGACCACCGCGAACGGGCAGCGCTCGCGCTCGCAGAGTTCGCGGAACAGCGCCAGGCTGGACGGCGCGATACCGAGCACATAGCGCTCCTGCGACTCGTTGCTCCAGATTTCCTTCGGCGCGAGGCCGCTTTCTTCCAGCTGGATCTTGCGCAGGTCGAACACAGCACCGCGACCGGCGTCGTTCGTCAGTTCGGGAAAGGCATTCGACAGGCCGCCGGCACCGACGTCGTGAATCGACAGAATGGGATTGCCGTTGCCCAGCGCCCAGCAGGCATTGATGACTTCCTGGGCGCGTCGCTCCATCTCAGGATTGCCTCGCTGGACCGAGTCGAAATCGAGATCGGCGGTGTTGGCACCCGTGGCCATCGATGACGCCGCACCACCGCCCATGCCGATACGCATACCGGGACCGCCGAGCTGAATCAGCAGGCTGCCAACGGGCAGTTCCTCCTTTTTCGTGTGCAGCGACGAGATATTGCCCATCCCGCCGGCGATCATGATCGGCTTGTGATAGCCGTACACGGTACCGCCGACATTCTGCTCATAGGTACGGAAGTAGCCGGCGAGATTCGGACGACCGAATTCGTTGTTGAACGCTGCACCACCGAGCGGGCCATCGATCATGATCTGGAGCGGTGATGCGATTCGCTCGGGCTTGCCGGTGATGGTCGAGTCGCCATGGCCGCTGCGCTCGGCGAGCGGCTGGTTGACGTCGCGCGCGTTCTCCCACGGCTGCACCGCGTGGGTGATCATCAGGTTCGAGACGGTGAATCCGGTCAGGCCAGCCTTTGGCTTGGCGCCGCGACCGGTTGCGCCTTCGTCACGGATCTCGCCGCCAGCACCGGTGGAGGCGCCGGGGAATGGCGAGATCGCCGTGGGATGGTTGTGCGTCTCGACCTTCATCAAAATATGCGTTGTCTCCTGCGACCGCGCATACGACAGCCCCTGATCGGCGCGCGGGTAGAAACGCATGACCTCCGCACCTTCGATCACCGAAGAATTATCGGAGTACGCGACGATGGTTCCCCTGGGGTGCAGCTGGTGCGTGTTACGAATCATCGCAAAGAGCGAGCGGTCCTGCTTCTGGCCATCGATCGTCCAGTCGGCGTTGAATATCTTGTGCCGACAGTGCTCGCTATTGGCCTGAGCGAACATCATCAGCTCGACATCAGTCGGATTTCGGCCTGCTCTGTCGAAGGCCTCGTGCAGGTAATCGATTTCGTCATCGGATAGCGCAAGGCCGAGCTCGGTATTGGCAGCCTCGAGCGCACTCCGGCCGCCGCGCAGCACATCAATATGGGCCAGTGGCTGTGCCTCGAGCTCGGTGAACAGCGGCTGCGCCTCTTGCGGGTCACGTACCACGGTCTCGGTCATACGATCGTGCAGTAGCGCAGCGACCTCGGCAGCCTTCGCCGCGTCAAGCGACTTCGCCTTGCCGAGCAGGCCGGATTTCATCTGCAGGCCGTAGATCACGCCGCGCTCGATGCGATGAATCTGCGTCATGCCGCAGTTACGTGCGATATCGGTCGCCTTGCTGGCCCACGGCGAGATGGTCCCGAAACGCGGAATGACGACGAACTGCTCACCCTCGGGCGTGCCCTCGAAAGGCTCGCCATACGTCAGCAGGGCCGCGAGCCGCTCGCGCTCATCGTCGGAGAGCGCGGGGCTGCTGTCGATGAAATGGACGAAACGGCCGCTGATACCGGTGATCGCGGGGTCAATCGCTTTCAGTTGTGCTAACAGACGCTGGACACGAAAGGCAGACAGGGCGCTGGAGCCCGGCAGAATGAGCATGGCTGAGGTGACGGTGTGCGGGACGGGCGGTCGGCGCAGACGCAGGCCCGTCGCAGGGTGAATCGGAGACCGGCATTATACCTTGCCTGCCCCTGGCCACTCCTGCCCGACACCCTGTACGGAACCGTGAACCGCGGCTGCCGCCGCCATCGCTGGCCGTGATATCGTTGATCCGCTAACCACGGCCGACCGCTAGCGGCCCAAGACCATGCCCATCCCTGACCTCGCCGACCAGAACCGACGTGAACTCGTGCATGCCAGCCTTGATCTGGCGCTGCAATCCGAATCCGTCTTCACATGCCTGTTCCGGGAGGAAGCGCTGGCTGCAGCCGCGCATGCGGACGTCATGCGCGTGTCCGGGCAGCCGGTATCACCGCTGGCGGGCATGCCGATATCAATCAAGGATCTGCTCGATGTGCGCGGCGAAACCACGCTGGCGGGTTCGGTTGTGCTCGAGGGCCGGCCGCCGGCCGCCGCCGATGCTCCGGTCGTCGCACGATTGCGGGCCGCGGGCGCAGCCATCGTCGGTAAGACCAACATGACCGAGTTCGCCTTCTCCGGCGTGGGCATCAATCCGCATTACGGCACGCCCGCGAACCCGGCCGACCCCAGCCGCATCCCGGGCGGGTCCTCCTCCGGTGCGGCGGTCTCGGTTGCTGCCGGCCTGTGCGTGGCGGCCATCGGCTCCGATACCGGCGGATCGATCCGCATCCCGGCCGCGCTGTGCGGCCTGGTCGGATTCAAGCCGACCATGCGTCGTGTGGCAACCGCCGGCATCATCCCGCTCTCAACCACACTCGATACGCTGGGTCCGATTTCGTCCAGCGTCGGGGACTGCCTGCTCGTCGACAGCCTGATTGCATTCGAGGCGCTGTCGCCGCCAGCCCTGTCGCTCGACGGCCTGAGGTTCGCCGTGCCCGAGGATGTCGTGATGGATGATATCGACGACCAGGTGGCGAAAGCCTTTACGGGCACGCTCTCAAAGCTGTCGGCCGCTGGCGCCGAGATCATCGAAGTGCCGATGAAAATGCTTGCCGATGCGCGCGAGATCAACCGCTTCGCGTCGATCGAATCCTACGCATGGCATCAGCCGCTGCTGGCCGCGGCGGAAATGCGCTATGACCACCGGGTCGCGCAGCGTATGCAACAAGGCGCGGGGAGTACCGCCGAGGAGCTGCACCGCCTGCACGCCGCACGCCGCGAATGGATCGTGCAAGTCGAACGCGCAATGCGGGGCTTTGACGCGATGCTGATGCCAACTGTGCCGATTGTCGCGCCGCGCACCGAAGCGCTGCTCGCATCGGACGAGGCATTCTTCGCGGCGAACCGGCTGCTGCTGCGCAATCCGTCACTGATCAACTTGCTCGATGGCTGTGCGCTATCCCTGCCCTGTCATCGACCAGGCGAGCTGCCGGTCGGTCTCAGCGTGGCCGGCCCAGCCATGACCGATGCCCGCGTGATCGCTATCGGCGCAGCAATCGAGCGCGTATTAGCCCATTGAACAGCGACTGCTTCACGCGCCTCGTCTGAAGACAATATTCTCGATGTCCTTGCCGTACCGATCACCCATCGCGTACGGATACTTGCTCAGGTCGCGGTCGGGAATCATCGCCACCACCGTGTGATAGCCCAGTGCCAGTACGAATTCAGCTGTTTTCTCGGCTTGCCGCACATCTTCGATCGGCAGCCGGGCAGAGCCGTAATTGAGGTAGACCTTGCCCTCGTCATCGATATCGAAAAAGATCTCGCCGGCAGCGGCACCGCGCTCTACCAGTATCGAATGCGTGGCGATGCCGCGCGAGCTGAGCTTGCACGGTGTCATCTCGCGCACAATGTGCATGCCGTGATGGTCTAGCGCCCACAGGTACTTGAAGTTGCGATTGCCGTAGGCACCGCGCACGACGTTATCAAACCGCCCCTCCCACGACCGTTTGCCCGGCCGCCGGGTCATGCGTTCCGAATCAATAGCGGCCGGGTTGACGTCCAGCGGATTGCAGTTCGCTACCGGTCGGCATTCGCCGACCCGCCACAAGCTCCCTATCCCGGTCGGTACCGGATACTCGTGATGCTCGAGCGCCTTGAGCTTGCGGTCTGCAACCACGACCGTTCGCCATGGTTCAGCCAGCGTCGTGTCGGTGGCGCGTGGGTTATCGTTCAGTGTGGCTAGATCGACCTGCATCGCCTTCTGCCGGTCGCGCGCCCATTGCACCCGGAACTCGTGCAGCGGATCGTGTGTCGTAGCAGCGCTGCGAACTGCCACGCGCGGCACCGCGCCGCGCTCGGTCTGAACCGCATGGGTGGTGGTCACCGGGCGGACGCTGCCGCGCCGGGTATATGACGACATTCTCAACATGGGGGCTCCCTCTCGTGCTCGGATGACGTGGATCGGTTTGGTGGCGAACCCGTATCGGGCTCGCCGCGGGTTATTCTTTTTGCAATCTTCATGCCACCTGACATGAGTCGGACGACTATGAACCCCCGGTGCACGACACGTCCGGAAGTTGCGTGCCATCGACAGACTGAGCCCAGGATCCCTCAGCGCAGCACCAAATCCGATCTGCTGGATAACTCCACGCACCGCCACGATGCGCGATCTTCGACGATGATTGTTTAAACAACTGATTGCGGATACCCTATGCGGGTTTTCTTCAATCCCGCAGGCATAGACCTGCCCCATGGCTTCCCGAGCGCTGCCATGAGGTTTTCAAGTTCTGGAGTCCCATGCGTGTAGCTGTGATCGGCGGCGGTGTCGTCGGGGTGTGCACTGCTTATTACCTCGCGGAAGCCGGGCATGAGGTCGCCGTCATCGAGCGCTATGGCAACGTCGCGCAGGAAGGCAGCTTTGGCAATCTCGACCTGATGGGCCCTGCGGCACTGCGGCCGTGGTCAACGCCCGGCACGCCGGGTCGCATTCTGTCGATGCTGTTCCGCGCCGAGTCGCCTATGGTGTTCAGTGCACGCTTCGAGCCCGCCATGTGGCGGTGGCTCGGTCGTTCCATCGGCGAAAGCGCGGCCGACCGTTTCCGCACCAATCAGCAGCGACTGCAGCGCCTGGCCACATTCAGTCAGGAGCTGATGCAGCATCTGGTGCAAAAGCACGAGCTGGACTTCCAGCAGCGCAGCGGCGTAATGACCGTCTTCCGCAGCAAGAAAGATCAGGAGCTGGCGCAGCCGCTCATGGAGGTACTCGGCGAGGCTGGCTGCCGTAATGAACTGCTCGACGCAGAGGCTGCACGCCAGATGGAGCCGGCGCTATCTACTGAGACCCCCTTCCATTCGGCAATGTTCATGCCGGACGACTGGGCAGGCAACTGTCCATTGTTTGTGCGGCAGTTGCGTACCCTCGCGCAAGACCGCGGCGTAGTTTTCCATTTCAATACTGATGTCGAGGCCGTGCAGGCCGAGACCGGTGGCGTGAGCCTGCGCAGTGCGAGTCAGTCGATCGATACCGATGCCGTCGTCATTGCGGCCGGTGCCGGCAGTGGACGCCTGCTCAAGAGCGCCGGTATTTCCCTGCCCATGTACCCGGTGAAGGTCTACTCCGCATCCACGGCAATCCAGGAATACGAACTCGCGCCGCAGTTGGCGGTGTTCGATGACACATACCGCGTGGCGCTGACCCGTCTGGGCAAGCGTATTCGCGTTGCCGGTTGCGCCGAACTCGGGTCCTCCAGCTTCGACCTGCACCCGAAAGCCATGGACACCCTGGTCAAGGTAGCCGATGACTGGTTCCCGAATGCCGCGAACTACCGGACGGCCAGCTTCTGGTGTGGCCCCATTGCCATGCTGCCCGAAGGCGTGCCGCTGATCGGGCCAACCCGGCATCCGAATGTCTTCGTCAATGCCGGTCATGGCGCCGCCTCATGGGGCATGGCCGCCGGTTGTGGCAAGCTCGTGGCCGATGTCATTTCCGGCCGTCGTCCGGAGATCGATCTCGACGGACTCACCATGAACCGCTATGGCGACCGCCTGCGCTGAGGCGAGGCCTCTGTACAGCGTTACGCAACTGCGCGCCATCGAGCACACGGCCCTCGCCGCCCTGCCTCCATTCACCCTGATGCAACGCGCCGGTGCCGCGGTGGCTGCCGCCGCCGCGCGGATGTGGACGGAAGGTGATTCAACTGAACCGATCCTCGTGCTCGCCGGTCCCGGCAACAACGGCGGTGATGCACTCGAAGCGGCTGCCGTGCTCGCTGCGCGGCATATTCCGGTGCAGATCCTCATGCTGGCAGATCCGGACCACCTGCCGCCCGATGCCCGCACCGCACTACAACGAGCCCGGGCATACGGCGTGGCTTTCTGCAGCGATCCGCACCCGATCCGGTCATGGTCTATGGTGCTCGACGGATTGTTTGGCATCGGTCTCACGCGCGCCATCGCCGACCCGATAGGCACCGTAATCGATGCCATTAACCGTAGCGGCCTGCCCGTGATCGCCATCGATATCCCGAGCGGACTCGATGCCGACACCGGTAGCGTTGTCGGTGGCGGCATTGCCATGCGCGCACGGCGCACGGTCACGCTCATCGGTGACAAGCCCGGCTTGCACACCGGCCAAGGCCGCGATTATGCGGGTCGGGTCAGCGTCGATGGGCTCGAGGTGGATGCCGGCTTGTTTCCTCCGCCCGTCGCATTTCTGAACGCACCTCAGCTGTTCCCTGAAGCCTTCGCAGCCCGTCCTCACGCATCCCATAAGGGCAGCTTCGGCGATGTCACGATCATCGGCGGCGCCGACGGCATGGGAGGCGCGGTGATCCTCGCAGCACGGACAGCTGCGATGGCTGGCGCGGGCCGCGTCTTTGCCGCCTTCGCCGGCGCGGTGCCGGCCTTCGATCCGATGCATCCGGAACTGATGTGCCGCCATGCGCATGCGGTCTCGCTGGCCAACGGCGCAGCCGTGGCCGGCCCCGGCCTTGGCCGGTCGCGTGAGGCAGTCGATATTGTTGCGCGGGTGCTGAGCTGTCCGTTGCCGCTTGTGCTTGATGCCGATGCGCTGAACCTGCTGGCCGACGAACCGGGGCTGCAGGAGCGTCTCGCGCGGCGCCAGCCGCCCACGCTGCTGACGCCGCATCCACTGGAGGCCGCTCGCTTGCTGGGCCGCGATACCGCCGATGTGCAGGCCGATCGGCTTGCTGCCGCGACTGCACTCGCGCGGCGTTATCGCGCCACGGTGATTTTGAAAGGCTCGGGCTCCATCGTTGCCTCCCCCGATGGCCACTGCGTAATCAACACGACCGGCAACCCCGCGCTGGCCACGGCGGGGAGCGGCGATGTACTGGCCGGGTTATGCGGGGCGCTGCTCGCCCGCGGCCTGACGATGCATCATGCTGCGCGGGCCGCTGTCTGGCTGCACGGTGCTGCAGCCGATGCCATGGTCAATGAGGGTATTGGCCCGGTCGGCGTGACGGCAAGCGAGCTGCCACCGCGCATACGAGTGCAGCTTAACCGGAACGGATGAAATACGGCGCGCCGTCAGGCGGCGCTGTCGTCGACAATGCGCCCGGCGTGGATGGTGATGCGTCGCTCGCAGAGCGCTGCGATCGCCGGGTCGTGCGTCACCAGCACCAGTGTGGAGCGCTGCTCGCGATTGAGCCGGAACATCAGGTCGATCACGGCCTCGCCGGTGGCAGCATCCAGACTCCCCGTGGGCTCGTCGGCCAGCAACAGCGGCGGCTCGGTCACGAAGGCGCGGGCCAGCGCTACGCGCTGCTGCTCGCCTCCGGAGAGGAATTTCGGATAGTGCCGCAGTCGCTGCCCCAGGCCGACGCGCTCCAGCATCGTCTTGGCCTTGGCCGATGCGCGAGGATCGCCACGCAACTCGAGCGGCAGCATCACGTTCTCCAGCGCAGTCAGGTGGGGGAGCAGCTGAAAGGACTGAAAGACGAAACCAAGTTTGTCCTTGCGCAGACCAGCGCGCCCATCCTCGTCCAGCGCGTACAAGTCGATACCATCAATGCGCACGCTGCCCGCGCTGGGCGTGTCGAGCCCCGCGAGCAGACCCAACAGAGTGGACTTGCCCGAGCCCGACGCACCAACCAGAGCCAGCGTCGCCCCTGCCTGCACGGTAAAATGAATATCCGACAGGATGACCAGCTCGCCGCTGGAATCCGCCACTTTTTTGCCGAGTCCCGCGACGTCGATCGCCGGTGTTCCTGGGGAGTGTTCTTGCATGAAGGGTCTGAAGATGAGAGTTCGCCAGCTCGTGATGTCGGTGTGCCTGATGCTGGTCGTCTTGCCGGGCTATTCTGCATCAAAATCCCTGCTCGTGCTCGGTGACAGCCTGTCCGCCGAATACGGCCTACCACGCGGCAGTGGTTGGGTCAGCCTGATGCAGCAACGGATCCTGGACGAAAAGATCGACGCAAGTGTCGTCAACGCCAGCATCAGCGGCGAGACGACTTCCGGTGGGCGTACGAGGTTATCGGCGCTGCTCAAACAGCACAAGCCGGCCGTGCTGATTCTCGAGCTCGGTGGCAATGACGGGCTGCGCGGCCTGTCGCTCGCTGCGACGCAGGCCAACCTGCGCGAGATGATCCGCGAAGCCACGACCAGTGGCGCGCGCGTGCTGCTGGTCGGCATGCAGGTGCCGCCCAATTATGGACTCGACTATAGCAAGCGTTTTGCGGCGATGTACCAGGGGCTCGCGCGCGAGCGCGGAGTGAAGCTGGTGCCCTTTCTGCTTGAAGGTCTTGAGGATACCGACAAGTTTTTCCAGCCCGACCGCATTCATCCTAACCAGCGCGCCCAACCGGTCATGCTCGACAATGTCTGGCCCGCGCTGAAGCCACTGCTCAAATAGGAAGTCCAATCGTATGAAGTATCCTGCGCTACTGCCGGCGGACGATGTGCTCGCACAGCTCGCCCAGTATGACGCTATCATCGACGTGCGCTCGCCTGCCGAGTACGCGCTCGACCATCTGCCGGGTGCGATCAATTGCCCGGTGCTCGATGATGACGAGCGCGTGCGGGTCGGCACGATGTACAAGCAGGACAACCCCTTCGAAGCCCGCAAACTGGGTGCGACCATAGTCGCGCGCAACATCTCCGCGCATATCGAGCAGCGCTTTCTCGCCATGCCGAAGGAGTGGAAGCCGCTTGTCTATTGCTGGCGAGGTGGCAACCGCAGCGGCTCGCTCGCGCACGTGCTGGCCCGCATTGGCTGGCCCGTGATCCAGCTTGATGGCGGCTATAAGGCGTTCCGCCGTAGCGTGACCGTCGCACTGGACACGCTGCCCCTCACGCTGCGCTTTCGCGCCATCTGCGGCACCACCGGCAGCGGCAAGAGCCGGCTGCTTGGCCATCTCGCAGCTGCTGGTGCGCAAGTGCTGGATCTGGAGCGACTGGCTGCGCACCGGGGTTCCGTGCTGGGCGGCTTGCCGACCGAGCCGCAACCGACGCAGAAAATGTTCGAGACCCGGCTATGGGATGCGCTGCGTGGGTATTCTCCCGATCAGGTGGTCTACGTCGAGTCGGAGAGCAAGAAGATCGGCGACCTTCGGGTACCCGAGGTGTTGATGGCCTGCGTACGTGCTGCCCCCTGCATCCGCCTGCAGATGTCGATGCCAGACCGGATCCGGCTGCTGATCGAGGACTATCCCCACCTGATTACCGATACAGACTTACTAGGCAAGCAGCTCTCTCTCCTGATGCCACTGCATGGGCACGAGAAGATCGCCGCATGGCAGGCACTGGCGGCCAGCGGCCATACCTCGGCACTGGTCGAAGCCCTGCTGGCCGAGCACTACGACCCCGCCTATCTGCGATCGATCGAGAAGAACTACCTTGGCTATCGTGATGCCGAGGTGCTGGCGCTGTCGGGCATGGCCGAGGCCGATTTCGCTGCGGCGGCCCGCGCACTGGTATAGGCCGAAAAAAAACCACGGAAGGTGGCTTATGCCTCCCGTGGTTCGGAGCCTGCGCGCTTACTGCTGCGGCGCTGCAGGCTTGGATGTGGTTGCCGATTTCAGGATCTCGGCCTTCGCGCGCTTTTTGATCACGCCGAGGTAGGCAGACATTTCCTGCCCGGAGAGAAACTCGTTCACCTGGTCCTGTTCGGCCTTGAGCGACTCGACATCTGCTACCGGATTGTCAACCGAGTTGATGCGGTAGATGTTATAGCCGCGACCCGGTACGGGCACACCGATGTAAGCCGGCAGCTTGGTCACGTCGGCCTTCATCACGGCGGCCACTACCGGACCGGCGGCGCCGTTGAAGTTCGTTCTTGAGACCGCGCGCGTCGCGCCGAACTCGGCGCTACCACCTGCCTTGAGCTCTGCGAGCTTCTTCTCGCCGGCTTCCTTGGCCAGCTTTTCGGCCTCGGTGACGATCAAACGCTCCTCGATCTGCGCACGTACTTCCGACAAAGGCTTTTGCGATGCCGGTGTGTAATCGACGACACGGCCGGAAATGTAGATGCCGGGGCTGATCTCGATGGCATCGGTATTGCGCTTGTTCTTCAGTGAATCTTCGCTAAACAGAGCCGAGAGGAAGTTCGGCTGGTTAAACGCCGCCGTGGGTGGCAGTGCCGGATTCGGCAGCCGTGTCAGCCCGCTGACCGTCTCGATCTTCAGGCCAAGCTTATCGGCCACCCCTTTGAGGCTGTCTGGCTGCTCGTAGACCATGTTCGAAAAGGTTTCGATCATTGACGCGAACTTCTTGCCGGTCTCCGTGCGGCGGATCTCATCCTCGATCGCGTTCTTCACCTCGGAAAGCGGGAGGGTCGCTGCCGGCTTGATCGCCGTGACCTTGATGATGTGGAAACCAAAATCCGATTCCACGATGCCGCTGATCTCGCCTTCCTTCAGCGCGTAGGTGGCATCCTCGAATGGCTTGACCATCATGCCCTTGCCGAAGAAATCGAGGTCGCCACCGCGCTCGGCCGAGCCGGGGTCATCCGAATTCTCCTTGGCCAGCTTGGCGAAGTCGCCTGGCGCCTTGGCCAGCTGTGCGAGCAGCTTCTCGGCCTTGGCCTTGGCAGATGACTTCTCTGCCGCCGGGGCATCCTTCGAAGCCTTCACCAGGATATGGCTGGCGCGGCGCTGCTCGTCGGTCTTGTACCGCGCCGCGTTCTGCTCGTAGTACTTCTTGATGTCACTCTCGGTGATCGTGACCTGCTGCTCGATAGCCGGCGCGGCCAGCACGACAAACTCGGCCTTTGCCCGGTCCGGAATGGTGAATGCGTCCAGGTTCTTGTCGTAGAAGGCCTGTAGCATCGCGTCGGTGACCTTGACCTGCGACTTGAATTCTTGCAGGCCCAGCGCCAGCTCCTGGATTTCACGCTTTTGCTGGTTCAGGACCGCGATACGCTCGGCAACTGCCTTCGGTGCGAACGCGCTGCTCTGAATAGCGGCATTGACCTGTTGCATCGCGAGGTCTTGACGCAGGCTGGCCTCAAACTTCTCCGGATTCAGGTTCTGTGCGGCCAACAGCTGCTGGTAGCGGGCCTTGTCGAAATTGCCCTTGTCATCGGTCAGGCCGGGAATGCTCAGGATGGTCTTGCGGATGGCTTCGTCGGAGACAGTCAGGTGGTTCTCGATGACATGCCTGGACAGCGACCTCTGCGCCACCAGGTTCTCGAGCGAACCCATCCTCGCCTCGGGCGTATCGAACATTGCGGGGTTGAACTGCGAGCCGAACATCTGCTGCATCCGCTCAAGCTGACGCGCTTGGGCGGCATCCCATTCACGCTGCGTGATCTCCTGTCCGGCGACCCTGGCTACCGCCGGGTCACGGTCGCCCATGCTCATGTAGCTCTCGAGACCGAAGAAGGCAAACGACGGGAAAATGACCAGAAGCAGCAGGAACTGCATCAGCCTGCGGTGGGTGCGAATAAATTCAAGCATGGTGCACTCAGTTTTCCAGCCCTCGACGGGCGTTATTGAAACAATCAAGACCACCGAACCGATGTGCGGCCGCTGGTTGCCACCACCTGGAACGTCTACCAGGCGATCGGCGTAAAAAAAGGCGAACACAGGGTTCGCCTTTCTCTGTTTGGCGGAGTGGACGGGACTCGAACCCGCGACCCCCGGCGTGACAGGCCGGTATT
>CAZESK010000009.1:42327-48563 GCA_964515155.1 uncultured Bifidobacterium sp. | reverse complement strand
GCCTGCCTGGGCGCGATCCTGATACATCCGAGAAGAGGCTCCGCATGACATTTACTACCGAATCCCATCCCGGCGTCGCCGCCGACATCCCCGCTGTTTCGCGCGGTTTTGTATTCAACCATTCGATGCTGCGCGTGAAAGATCCGGCCGTCGCGCTGGACTTCTATACGCGCGTCATGGGTATGCGTGTGCTGCGCAAGCTGGATTTCCCGGAGATGAAGTTCTCGCTGTATTTTCTTGCCAAGGTCGAAGATCCGTCGCAGGTGCCGGAAGACATTGGCGAGCGCACTGCATGGACCTTCAGCCAGCAGGGCATATTGGAGCTGACCCACAACTGGGGCACCGAGAGCGACCCCGGATTCAAATACCACGATGGCAACGCGCAGCCGCAGGGCTTTGGCCACATCTGCTTCTCGGTGCCGGATCTTGCCGCCGCTGTCGCCTGGTTCGATGAGAACGGTGTGACCTATGTGAAGCGCCCCGAGCAGGGCAAGATGCGCGATGTCGCTTTCATCAAGGACCCGGACGGCTACTGGATCGAGATCGTCCAGCCCGACCTGCTCAAGCAGCTCGGCCGCTGAGGATCGAGCTCACCGACGCCAACTCACTGCCGCCGATAACTCCTCCAGTGACAGCTTTGGTGCCAGTTGTCGGATGAAATCAACGGCATACTCGCGCAGGAAGGCGCCGCGCCGGACAGCGACGCGGGTGATATTTGGCGCGAACAAATGGTTTGCCCGAATGGCATGCAGGCCTTTGGGTAGCTGCTCGGCCGCCATGGAGGCAACGAGGCCCACGCCAAGGCCCATCGCCACGTATTGCTGGATGACGTCGGAATCCATGGCAGTGAGCACGACATCCGGCACGATCTGCTTGCTGGCGAATGCCTCGTCGATATGGCTGCGGCCGGTGAAGCCCTGGTCATAGGTGACCAGCGGGTAGCTGGCCAGGTCTTCCAGTGTCAGCTTCTTCCGCTCCAGCAGCGGGTGGCCGTCCGACACGACGATCACGTGGTGCCACTCGTAACAGGGAAACGAAACCAGCCCGTCGAAGCGTGACAGGCCCTCGGTTGCAATACCGATGTCGGCCTTCCCCGACAGCACCCACTCCGCGATGTGTTCCGGCGCACTTTGCTGAAGCGCGATCCGCACATGCGGGAAGGTGACGCGAAAGCGCTGGACGGCGCTCGGCAGCACATAGCGCGTCTGCGTGTGCGTGGCCGCCACCGACAGCGTGCCGGTGGTTTTGCCCGAATACGTTTCGCCGGCGCGCTGCAGGTTTTCGGCTTCCAGCAACAGCCGTTCGACGATGTGCAGCACTTCTTTGCCGGGCTCGGTCAGGCCGGTGAGCCGCTTGCCGTTGCGCTCGAAAATATCGATGCCCAGCTCCTCCTCAAGCTCGCGAATCTGGCGGCTCACGCCCGGCTGCGACGTGAACAAGGCGTTCGCAACCTCCGTCAGGTTGAACCCGCGCCGTGCTGTTTCTCGCACCGATCTCAACTGCTGGAAATTCATCGCGGTTCCTGTGGCATGCGGCGTATCAGACGGCTTCGTCGAGGAAGACCCGCACGTGCTTGGGCTTGACGCGTACCCGCGCGCCCGGCTTCAGGTTCAGCTGCACGAATCGGTCGGTTGGCAGTACCGCCTCGATCAGGCTGCGGTCATCGCTGCGCTCGAGCTCGAGCTGGGCCAGCGGCCCGATCGCATGCACGCGCTTGAGCTCGGCCACAATACCGTCGCCATCAGGCGTGAATGGCATGATGTCAAGCTCGTGCGGTCGGACATAGCCGACACCGGACGCGTCGCGCGCGTGGCTGTGATCCGGTACCGGCAGCGTGGCATCGCCCGCGGCAAGCACGCCCTCATGCACGCGACCATGGAACAGGTTCACATTACCCAGAAAGCCATAGACGAAGGGCGTGGCCGGATGGTTATAGACCTCGTCGGGCGCACCTACCTGCTCCACCTTGCCGCGATTCATGAGTACCACGCGGTCGGCGACCTCGAGTGCCTCTTCCTGGTCATGCGTGACGAAGATACTGGTCACATGCAGCTCGTCATGCAGACGCCGCAGCCAGCGGCGTAACTCCTTGCGGACCTTGGCATCCAGCGCGCCGAAAGGCTCGTCGAGCAACAGCACGCGCGGCTCGACTGCCAGCGCGCGCGCCAGCGCGATGCGCTGTCGCTGTCCACCGGACAGCTGGGACGGGTAGCGGTCGGCCAGCCAGTCGAGCTGCACCAGCGATAGCAGCTGCATCACCTTCTCGCGTATTGCCTGTTCTGAGGGACGCAAGTGGCGCGGCTTGACGCGCAGGCCGAAGGCGATATTCTCAAACACGCTCATGTGCTTGAACAGCGCGTAGTGCTGAAATACGAAACCGACCTGACGTTCACGCACGTGACGTACGGATGCATCCTCGCCATCGAGGATCACCTGCCCGTGATCAAGTTGCTCAAGGCCGGCGATCACGCGCAGCAGCGTGGTCTTGCCGCAGCCGGAAGGCCCGAGCAGCGCCGTCAGTTCTCCGGTCGGGAAGTTGAGCGATACGTTGTCCAGCGCGACGAAGTCACCGAAGCGCTTACCGATATTTCTGACTTCAATGCTCATGACTCATCTCCTCGCGGGCGCTGTCGGTTTCGTGACGGACGCGCCATTCAATAAAAGATTTCAGGGCTAGTGTGACCAGTGCCAGCAGGGCCAGCAGCGATGCCACGGCAAACGCAGCCGCGAAGTTGTACTCGTTGTAAAGAATCTCGACCTGTAGCGGCATCGTATTGGTCTCGCCGCGAATATGGCCGGACACCACCGACACCGCACCGAATTCACCCATGGCGCGTGCGTTGCAGAGAATGACGCCGTACAGCAGACCCCAGCGGATGTTTGGCAGCGTCACATGCCAGAAGGTGCGCCAGCCGGATGCGCCGAGCACCAGCGCGGCCTCTTCCTCTTCAGTGCCCTGCGATTGCATGAGCGGAATCAGCTCGCGCGCCACGAACGGGAAAGTAACGAAAATCGTCGCGAGCACCATACCGGGCACGGCAAACAGGATCTGGATATCGTGCTCCATCAGCCACGCACCGAACCAGCCATGGGCACCGAACAGCAGCACATAGATCAGGCCCGAGATAACCGGCGAGACCGAGAAGGGCAGGTCGATCAGCGTGAGCAGGAAGCTCTTGCCACGAAACTCGAACTTCGCGATCGCCCACGAGGCAGCGATACCGAAGATCAGGTTGGCCGGCACGGCGATAGCAGCAATGGTTAGCGTCAGCTTGATGGCATGCCAGGCGTCTTCCTCGACGATGGCGGCGAGATAGGCATCCCAGCCCTTTTTCAGCGCCTCGGTGAACACTACCGCCAGCGGCACCAGCAGGAACAGGAAAGCGAAAGCCAGCGCGATGCCGATCAGCAGCGCTCGCACCCACGGCGGTTCGGAGGTGGCTGCCGGCACATACGGCGGCTCGATGCGCGCCGACTTCGACTGCGCAAGTACGGATGATGCGGCGCTCATCGTGCCTCCTTGCTGCCGCGCTTGCGCATCCATGCCTGCAGCAGATTGATCGCCAGCAGCATCACGAACGATGCTGACAGCATCACCACCGCGATTGCGGTGGCGCCCGCGTAGTCATACTGTTCAAGCTTGGTGATGATCAGCAGCGGCGTGATCTCCGACACCATGGGCATATTCCCGGCGATGAAGATCACCGAGCCATACTCGCCCAGCGCTCGGGCAAAGGCCAGCGCAAAGCCGGTCAGCACGGCCGGCAGGATGGAGGGGAAGATCACGTTCAGGAAGGTCTGCAAGCGCGACGCGCCCAGGCTGGCCGCCGCTTCCTCGAGCTCACGCTCGGCTTCCTCCAGGACGGGCTGCACGGTGCGCACGACAAAGGGCAGGCCGATGAAGACCATGGCCACGGCTACGCCCGTCGGCGTAAAGGCGATCTTGATGCCGTAGGGCTCGACATACTGGCCAATCCAGCCTTTGCCCGAGTAGAGCGCCGTCAGCGCGATGCCGGCCACGGCGGTCGGCAGTGCGAACGGCAGGTCGACGAAGGCATCGAGCAGTTTCTTGCCCGGGAATTCATAGCGCACCAGAACCCAGGCGAGGATAGTGCCGAAAATGGCGTTGACCGTGGCCGCCACCAGCGATGCGCCGAAGCTGAGCTGGTAGGAAGCGACCACGCGCGGCGAGCTGACCGTCGACCAGAAGGCATCCCAGGTCATGGTTAGCGTGTTGAATACGAGGGCTGACAGGGGAATCAGCACGATCAGCGACAGATACAGGATCGAGAAGCCGAGCGACAGCGAAAAGCCGGGCAGCACACGCGTACTTCGGTGCCGGGCTGGTACGGCGAAAACAGCGGAGCTCATGGGGAGTTGTTACTTTTTCTGCTGAGGAGGCCGAATTATTAAAAAGATCCGTTATGAATAGAACGAATTTTTCGGCATTTCCTTAGAAGTTTTCCGCATAAAGGCGAAAACCGCCGTCATCCCGCCGAAAGAAAAAAGCCGGCTCGGGCACAAACCCGGTGCCGGCACAAGATCGGAGACGCTGGCGAAAAATCAGAAGGTTAACTGGTAGCGAGCCACGAGGAAGTGCTCGTTCCTGCCATCGAGCGTGCCGCCATCGAGCTTTGTGTGTTCATAGTTCACGGCGAGGCGGGAGGCTTCGTTCAGATACCAGTTCAGGCCAACCGCGGCCGAGCGTGCTTTGAACGCATAGGTGCCGCTTCGGAATGCCCCCGGCAGGGAGCGATCGACTTCGTTTTCCTGGTAGCGTGCCACCAGCTCGAACGCGCCCCAGCCACCTTCAGCGCCAAAGACGAAGCGGCTGAAGGGCTTCACGCCTCGGAACGACGCATCCTCGCCGGTCAGTAGCCAGGAGCCGGCGATCTGCCAGGCGCTATTTTCGGCCGTCGCCCGGGTCGATGCCTGCAGCAGATCCTGCGACACCGCAGCGTATTCGGCAATCACGCCGAAGGGGCCATGATAGAAGTAAGCCTGCGGCGACCAGCGGGTGCGGGTACCGTTGGCTGCCACGTTATTGGCATATGTAAAGAAGCTGTTTGCTTGCCCTGGCGTCCTGTACGCGGGCAGACCAGTGGCTGCGGTCGGGTTTGAGGGGGTGGTCTGCAATGACTTCCCATGCGTACCCGCCACACCAAAGCCCAGTCCGCGCAGCGGCCCGTCACTGTCGGCAAACGGTGTCGTGAAGACCCGCGCTGCAAACTCCTTGTCCGAGTTCACATCCTGCCCCGTCGTGGTGTCGCCGCCATCGGTGACGCCATTGAACACGCCTGCGGCATAGTTGAGCTTCTTGCCCAGCACGTCGCCATGGACCGAGATGCCCAGGTCGCGGTTCGGCAGGATGTTGTTACTGACAAAGCTACGCTCGATGAACTTGATGTCTGAGCCGCTTTGCAGGCGCTCGAGACCGACGAAAGGCTTGAATTTACCGACCCGCACCTGAAATGCCGGATCCAGCCGTGCATCGAGATAGGCATCGACGATACCGCTATTGCCACCGCCGAACTCCGGCGTGAAACGGAAGCCATATTTACCGAACACCGTGCCTTCAAAGGTCGGGCGCAGCCTGCGCGCAAGGAAGCCATCAACCGCGCTCGGGAAGGCATCCCCGCTAAAGTCCCGGTAGTCGAGATGCACCAGCCCGCGCAGCCGGTACTCGAATTGCCCGTCGGCTGACCTCAGTCCGAAGCCCCGGTCGCTGGCCGTCACCGTGGGTGTACTTTTTTGTCTGGCGGCCGCCTCCTCGGTGGCGATTTCCTGCTTGCGGTCAAGGACGCGCAGGCGCTGGTCCAATTGCTGTATCTGTGATTTCAGTCGTTCGATTTCGGCCTTGTCATCAGCTTGCGCGGGCAGGGCGGCGAGAGCGGCAGTGGCGATGAGCAGGCGTGAGAAGGGCCTGCCCAGAGTTGTCAGCTCCGGGTTCATGATGATCCTTTCTGGGGTGTCTTGGCAGCGCCGGCCGGCTGGCCGGCGCCTCAGCGGGTGGGGTCTTACTTGGCCGTGTAGATTTGGTCGAACAGGCCGCCGTCGGCGAAGTGGGTCTTCTGCGCTTTGGCCCAGCCACCGGCAACTTCATCGATATTCAGCAGCTTGAGCTTCGGGAACTGTGACGCATACTTCTTCGCGATCTTCTCGTTCGTTGGGCGATAGTAGTTCTGCGCCGCGATCTCCTGCCCTTCGTCGCTGTACAGGTAGTTCAGATAAGCTTC
>CAZESK010000009.1:39577-42227 GCA_964515155.1 uncultured Bifidobacterium sp. | reverse complement strand
CCATCGATCACGGCGCGTGCCTGCTTGCCCGATCCGCCGTGTGACTGTTTGATCTTTGCGGTGCCGCCGGAGGTCTTCTTCCAGTGCTCGGCAAATGCCTTGTTGAAATCCTGGTAGAGCTCGCGTGTCGGGTCATAGGACACATTGAGCAATGAGACTTCGGCTGCCTGTAGCGGCAGGGCGCTCGCGGTCAGCAGCGACAGCGCGGCGATGATGCTTTTGAACTGCATGTTGTTCTCCCTTCTTGTTCAGGTGGTGGAAGCTTAGATTTCTACCAACCTCATGGGAACGAATAAGTTTGCACTTTCTTATGCGTTTTTCGTTGAATGCGGGCGGGCGGGAGCGCATTTGCCCCTACAATTTTCCTTTTTCGCTGCCACCGCTGTACCCGAGCCGGTCCCCTATCCGGGGGCCTGCCTTTTCATGGAGAGCTGCATGACCGATTTCACCTCGGGGCTGGAACGCCGTGACGTCAACTTCGCGCCGCTGACGCCACTCGATTTCATCGCTCGCGCCTCGGATGTGTATGGAGACCGGCTGGCGATCATCTACGGCCCTCTTCGCCGCAATTGGCGTGACACTTACGGTCGCGCACGGCGGCTGGCCAGCGCGCTCGCTGGTCGCGGCATCGCAAAGGACGACACGGTAGCTGTGATGCTGCCCAATATCCCCGAGATGGTCGAGGTACATTTCGGTGTGCCGATGGCCGGGGCCGTCCTGAATACGCTGAACACGCGGCTGGATACGACGGCGCTGCTGTACATGCTCCGTCACGGGGAGGCGAAGGCACTGATTGTCGATACCGAGTACTCGCCCGTGGTCGAGGAACTGCGCCGGGAGCTCCCCGGACTGCAGGTGATCGGCGTGAAGGACACCGTCGCCGATACGCCGCCAGTGCCCGCCAGCTGGATCGATTACGAAGCTCTGCTTGCGGACGGTGATCCCGACTTCGACTGGCAGCCGCCGACCGACGAGTGGGATGCGATCGCGCTGAACTACACATCTGGCACGACCGGCGATCCGAAGGGCGTGGTCTATCATCATCGCGGCGCTGCGCTGAATGCGATCTCCAACATCCTTGAATGGGATATGCCCAAGCATGCGGTCTACCTGTGGACGCTTCCCATGTTCCACTGCAACGGCTGGTGCTTCCCCTGGACACTGGCTGCGCGGGCGGGCGTGAATGTCTGCCTGCGCCGATTCGACGCACAGCAGGTGCTTGCGCTGATCGCGCAGGAGAAGGTCACGCATTACTGTGGCGCGCCGATCGTGCAGAGTGCACTGGCCAATGCGCCGGCCGAATGGCGCGAGGGTATAGACCACAAGGTATCGACGATGGTCGCCGCCGCACCGCCATCATCGGCGATGCTGGCCCAGATGACGGCGATGGGCTTCGACATCACGCACGTGTACGGACTCACCGAGGTTTACGGCCCGGCGACAGTCTGCGCGAAGCAGGCAGACTGGACCGATATGCCGCTTGGCGAGCAGGCGCAGATGAACGCGCGGCAGGGCGTGCGCTACCACCTGCAGCAAGCTGTTGCAGTGATGGATCCTGACACCATGGTGCCGGTCCCCGCTGACGGCGAGACACTGGGTGAGATTATGTTTCGCGGGAATATCTGCATGAAGGGTTATCTGAAGAACCCGCGTGCGACCGGAGAAGCATTCAAGGGCGGCTGGTTCCATACCGGCGACCTCGCGGTGATGAACCCGGATGGCTACGTACGCATCAAGGATCGAAGCAAGGACATCATCATCTCCGGCGGAGAAAATATTTCCAGCATCGAGGTCGAAGATGCGCTGTACCAGCACCCGGCGGTACTCGCTGCAGCCGTCGTCGCAGCGCCGGATCCGAAGTGGGGCGAGGTTCCCTGCGCCTTTATCGAGACACGCGAAGGTATCGAGTTGACGAAGGAAGAAATCGTCGCGCACTGCAAGAAGCTGCTGGCAGGCTTCAAGCTGCCCAAGATCGTGATTTTCAGGGAGCTGCCGAAGACATCCACGGGCAAGATACAGAAGTTTTTGCTGCGGGAAGAAGCCGGGTCGGTAAGGGCGATTGATCAGGCTTGATAGTGATCGCTGGTGAACGAACTATGACGCCGATTCTCAGGAGGATTGGGAACTGTTGAGGGTTCCGAGTAACGCAGGGGCGGTAACCTATTCGGAGCCAATTGTGTACACGAACTCAACTCCATTTTCCATCCAGCCCAAAGCGCATGCGCCGATCGTTGACTCGCCGGCAGCTTCACTCTTTTCTCTCCTGTACTTGGCGACTCAGCTGCCCGTCATGCGCAGCAAGGAGGGATATTCATTGCCGGATCAGCCGGATCGGGCTGGGATGCGAGAGCGTCGCGAGCAGAGGAAAATCACGCTATCACAGCTGAAGCAAATTCGTCGCGTTGAGGAGGGCAAATATGCCCAACTACCGTCCGTCGAACCCTACGAGACCCCGAGGCTGGTCATCCATAAAAAGAAGGGGACGGGCAAGGACATGAGTTTTCCGAGTCTGGTGGGCGATACAAACTTTTTGCAGATTGGTCCGTCGGGTGCCGAAGCCGCAGTCACTGGTACTGGCAAAACATCCAACAGCAGAAAGTTCTCGGTAGATGAGTTCGTGCAAAAACACTCGAAGAATTTCGAAATCTGG
>CAZESK010000009.1:35628-39477 GCA_964515155.1 uncultured Bifidobacterium sp. | reverse complement strand
AAAGTTCTCGGTAGATGAGTTCGTGCAAAAACACTCGAAGAATTTCGAAATCTGGTCAAGCCCTTCTGCAAAAAACAGTGTCGATATGAAAGGCATGTTCATCGTGATCGGGGAGCATCACTATGACCCGGAAATCGGTCGGGTTGTGAAAAAAGTCATGCTGGAATTTCGGAGGACGCGCGGGGACCGATTCTTTTTGGAGGGAGGAGTGGGCGCCATCTGTGAGGAGCGGACCGAGAAGTACATGATGCAGTCCGGTGACTGCCGGCTGCTCGAGGAGGACTGTACTGCATTCTGGCGTCTGAAAGAGCTCGGCGACTTAACAAGCAGGAGGTTACTTGAATGCGTAGCCTATCTCAGGAAGCATGTTCCTTCGGCGCAGGAGCAATTAACGGCGAAGAACATATTTGCTTATATCGAATTCATGAAGCGTCATTCACCCGGGTTGCCTTCATCCGCAATTCCCGGTTACGAGATATTGAGAGCCGAGGCATCCAGGATCGACGTCCATACAACTAAAGAGGCTGAACGGCTCAGGCCTGAACGCGACGCACACATGGTTAGGGGGCTACTTGAAAAATTGACCGAAACAGCGGTGAACTACGTAATAGTGGGCTCGAATCACTTGAAAGGCCTCCGTGATCTGCTGACACACCGCCGTTGTATCTTCATGGTACCCAGACTAATAATCAAAAAGGAACCATCGGCCAGCCTGTTTGTGGACCTCAAGGATGAGCTCTGAATTCGTGATTGTTTCGAACTCGAAGCCCGGATCCAGTCTTGGAAAAGGTCAGGCGAGGAAGCGTAGCAAAACGCCCTGGTTAGGCGGCATTACCTGTTGACCAGCTTCGCCGGCACCGATAGCGTTAGCAAGGTGCCCACCACCATCCCGCAGGCCAGCAGATACACGCCGGTGTCGGTCGAGCCTGTGGCTTCCTTCAGCCAGCCGATGGCGTAGGGACTGACGAAGCCAGACAAGTTACCCAGCGAGTTGATCAGCGCAATACCGGCGGCAGCGCCTGCGCCGGCAAGAAAGGATGTCGGCAGGCTCCAGAACAGCGGTAGCGTAGTCATGATGCCGGCAAGACCCAGCGTCAGCGCGGCAATGGCAAGCGCGGGAGTGTGCGCGAAGACGACCGACAGTGCCAGGCCCACCGCGCCCAGCAGTCCGGGGATCGCCACATGCCAGCGTCGCTCTCCCGAGCGGTCCGCGCTCTTCGCAACAATCAGCATCGCGATGACTGACACGCCATACGGTATGGCGGAAATCAGCCCGATATCCAGCGGGTCGTTGTAGCCCATGCCCTTGATGATGGTCGGCATCCAGAACGAGACGCCGTACAGTCCCATCACGAAACTGAAGTAGATGGCTGCCATCAACCAGACACGGCCTGAACCCATGACCGACAGGACCGATTCCTCTTCCTTCTGTGCGTGCTCGGAAGCGATGTTCCGGCTGAGCAGTGCGCGCTCCTCCTCGGTCAGCCATGTCGCATCGGCGATCCTGTCATTAAGCATGACGATCACCACCACGCCCAAGAAGACCGCGGGCAAGCCCTCGAGCAGGAACATCCATTGCCAGCCGCCCCAGCCATACCAGCCATCGGTATGCTTCATGATGGCGCCCGACAGCGGCCCACCAATCACCCCCGACAGTGCGATGCCCGTCATGAACATCGCGGTGATGCGCCCGCGGCGTTGTGCCGGATACCAATAGGTCAGGTAGAGGATGATCCCGGGGAAGAAGCCGGCCTCGGCCACGCCGAGCAGAAAGCGCAGCACATAGAACGAGGTTGGCGTGGTGACGAACATCATCCCCGCCGACAACAGGCCCCACGTGATCATGATGCGCCCGATCCAGACGCGCGCGCCGACCCGGTGCAGGATGATATTGCTTGGTACCTCGAACAGGAAGTAACCAATGAAGAAAATGCCGGCACCCAGTCCATACACAACATCGGAGAAGCCCAGCGCTTCCATCATCTGCAGCTTGGCAAAGCCGACGTTCACGCGGTCGAGGTAGGCGACGACGTAGCAGATCAGCAGGAGCGGCATCAGCCGCCACGCGACCTTGCGGTAGGTCGCCTCCTCAAAGGCATGAGGATCGGGAGCCGTAGCAGCAGGGGTTTGCATGGATATGTCTCCGTGATGCGCTTGTCGTGGACGCCTATAGTGGCGCGCGCCGATTGTAGCTGATCGGTCTCACCTTCCTGCTTTCGCACAGACAAAGTGAGCATTTGTTCCCCCGCGATGGCCTATAATCCGGAGCCTGTTCACCCGACCTTCAGCTCAGGACAGCCTTCCCATGCGAGTCTTCAATTTCAGTGCCGGCCCGGCTGCGCTGCCCGAATCCGTATTGCGGCGCGCCGCCGATGAAATGCTCGATTGGCATGGCAGCGGCATGGGGGTGATGGAGATGAGCCATCGCGGCAAGGAGTTCACCGCCATCGCCGCCAAGGCCGAAGCCGACTTCCGCAGCTTGTTGGACATCCCCGCACATTACCGGGTGTTGTTCCTGCAAGGCGGTGCACTGGCGATGAATGCGCTGATTCCGATGAACCTGCTCGGCACGAAGACATCGGCCGATTACGTGAATACGGGCGAGTGGTCGAAGAAATCGATACAGGAAGCGCGCAAGTACTGCCGCGCCAATGTGATTGCCTCCGCCGCGGACCGCAACTTCACCTATGTACCACCGCAGCCCAGATGGACACCCGATCCCGAAGCGGCCTATGTCCATATCTGTACCAACGAAACCATCGGCGGTGTGGAGTATTTCTGGGTGCCTGACACCGGTAATGTGCCATTAGTGGCTGATATGTCGTCACACATTCTTTCGCGTCCGATCGATGTGTCGTCGTACGGCGTTATCTATGGCGGTGCGCAGAAGAACATCGGTCCGGCCGGTCTGACCTTTGTCATCGTGCGCGAGGACCTGCTCGACCGCGCACTCCCAATCACGCCGTCGGTCTTTCACTGGAAGGAGCAGGCGGTGGCTGGCTCGATGCTGAACACGCCGCCGACGTACGGTGTTTATATCGCTGGCCTCGTGTTTGAATGGCTGCTCGAACAGGGCGGTCTGGAGGCGATCGAGCGTCACAACATCGCCAAGGCCACACTGCTCTACGACTGCCTCGATGCCAGCAGCTTCTACACCAGCCCGGTCGACAAGGACTGCCGGTCGCGGATGAACGTGCCGTTCTTCCTGCATGACGCGCGCCTCGACGATACCTTCCTCAAAGGTGCGCACGAGAATGACCTGGTGCAGCTCAAGGGTCACCGCGTAGTCGGCGGTATGCGCGCGTCGATCTACAACGCGATGCCGATTGAGGGCATACAGGCGCTGGTCAGTTACATGAAGGAATTCGAGCGCACGCACGGGTGAGACCCGTCGGCGGTGCGGTGGTGGGTTTCGCTTCGCTCTACCCACCCTATCCCTGAGGAGTAATCCACCACCGCACCGCCACCTCGAAGGAGCAACCCGCTACCGCACCGCCATCCCGGAGGAGCAACCCGCCACCGCATCGTTATCCCTGAGGAGTAACATAGGGTGGGTAGAGCGAAGCGAAACCCACCATCACACCGCCATCTCGCGGAATTAATCCCCCGTCTTCATAGTCCAATCCGGAACATTCGTCTGTCGTCACGGTGGCTACAGGCATCCGTTCGTCTGAACCCACTCCGGAGTGACCATGTCGCTTTCCCATTCGCCAGCCTCGCCGGCCGAGTCTCACGAACTCAGCCTGTATGAGCGGCAACGTCGCGATCTGCTGCAGGTACTGGAGCCCGCCGGGCAGAGGCCGGTGGCGGAGCTGGCCGAGATGTCCGATGCGGAGCGATGCAAGTGGC
>CAZESK010000009.1:0-35528 GCA_964515155.1 uncultured Bifidobacterium sp. | reverse complement strand
CAGAGGCCGGTGGCGGAGCTGGCCGAGATGTCCGATGCGGAGCGATGCAAGTGGCTGTTCTGGAATCTGCATGAGAATCTTGATGCCCTCCGTCCGATGGAGCCGACGTTGCAGGCGCGCGTGACCAGCATGCAGTTCACGGTTGTCGATGGTTCCCCGCTCTCGGCTAACAGCGTGCTAGAGAAGCGGCTGGATTTGGCCTGCATATGGACCCTCGAGCTCAGCTACCCCGGCTTTCCGGAGACGGTGGCCCACGCTGTTGGCGAGGGCTGGATCAATCTCTTCATTGCCGAGCAGCCTCCGGCCTACCTGACCGTCGCCCACGGCCAGAAGGCCTACCTTGATGCCGACCACAGCACCTATCCGAATCAGCTGTATCTCGAAGGCTGGGTGACCAACGGCGTGTGGCAGGAGATGCACCGGCATCTCGCCAACCCGAACCCGACCTGCCGCACCGATGTGGTCCTGCCCGACAACGTGCTGTTCCCGGTGAAGAGTGGCTTTGATTTCGTGAATGGGCCAGCGGGCTCGATCGGCGTGGTCAATATGGAGTTCCGGGCCTTCTCGCATCCGACCGAGCGCCGCCTGAGCCGGCGTGGCCAGTTGCGTCGCCGGAGCTGAGATGCACCGCGCGCCCGTGCCGTCGCCTGACGACGAGCCTTTCGAGGATGACGTCCCGCAGCCGGTGCCGCAGGAAGAGCCGGTGCCGGATCCGAATCCGGAGATTCCTCACACCAGGCGATGACACTTATTCACGCTCGCGCAGCCGCTGTACATGGCGCATGTACCAGAACAGCGCCACGGCGACCAGCGCAAGGCTGACGCTGTTACCGAGCCAGAAGCCGGCCGCACCGGTCAGCATGGCCGGCGTACCGCCGAATACGTCGAAGCCAAGCAGGTAGCCGCCACCGAGACCGATACCCCACAGCGCGACGGCATACATCAGTGTCGGCACGGTGGCGACCTTGTAGGCGCGCAGCACGAAGGCCGCGCCGATCTGTACGGAGTCGAACAACTGGTAGAAGGCGATGAAAAAAAACAGCGGCATCGCGGCCGTCGCCACATCGGCATCCGGCGTGTAGAGGCCGATGATCTGCGCGCGCGCCATCCACACCGCCACGCCCACGGCGACCGCGAGCACAGTACCGAGCCGGATCCCCGCATCGCCGGCAAGGCGCGCGGCCTGCAACCGGCCAGCGCCGATTTCCTGTGCCACCAGCGTACCGGTTGCGCTCGCAATGGACAGGGGCAGCATATAGAGCACGGTGCCGAAGTTTGCGGCGATCTGGTGGCCGGCGAGCGACTCGCTACCCATGCGCGCGATGAACAGCGCCATGAAGGTGAAAGCCGTCACCTCGATCAGGTAGGACAGGCCCATCGGTACGCCCAGCCTCAGCAGCGCTGCCTGCGCCGGCCACGACGGGCGTGTCAGACCGCGCCCGAAAATAGCGAACTGGTGATACGAGTCGCCGCGTCGGACGACGATCCAGCCCGCCAGCAGTGCACCCCAGGCGGCGATACCGGTGGCGATTGCGCAGCCGGGCGTGCCGAGCGCGGGCAGCCCGAGACCGCCGAAGATGAATAACGCGTTAAGCGGAATCTTGAGTAGCAAGGCAGCCAGCTGTATCGCCATGACCATGCGCGGACGGGAGATCGCCGTATTCAACGACGCATAGACCCGGAAGCCCAGCGTGGCCGGCAGCGCGATCGCCAGCAGCGCCAGATATTCGCGCACTTGCTGGTCCAGTTCCGCAGGCGCCTCGGCAATGCCGAGCACGAAGCCGGGGAACAAGAGCAGCGCGCTGCCGACCATCGAGAGGAAGATCGCCAGCCAGACGCCTTGCCGCACCTCGGCGCCGATGGCATCGAATTTCTTCGCCCCGAAGAGCTGGCCGATGACGGGCGACAGCGCCTGCATCACGCCCGACAGTCCGACAAAAATACTCACATACACTGACGCACCGAGCCCCAGTGCCGCGAGCGAGGTAGGCGAGTGACGCGCCGTCATCATCGTGTCGACCACACCGTTGGCGATGACCGCCAGCTGTCCGATGAGGATGGGCCAGGCCAGTCCGGCAACGCGTGAGGTGAACGACGGCCCGGGCATGCCGCCGGTCGAGCTCATCGTTCGTCCCGGTGGTAAAGCCGGAAGAATTCATGCCGGTCAGCGGCGCGCCGGCCCTGCCACAGCAGCGTCAGTTGTCCGTCAATGGCTCTCATCTGTCCGCCCCTCCTCCCCAGCCCGTCGTCCTGCACCAGCAGGAATTCGCAGCGGCTGCTGTCATTGCGTGCAAACTTCACCGGTCCGAGGTAGGCGAAGGAGGCGCGCTGTGCGGGCCCAACGCCTTCGGTTCGCACGCAGCGATAGGAGGCGGGCAGGGCAGCAGCGATTTTCTGGGCCACCGGCGCATAGCTCTGGCCGTAGTTCAGCCAGGGTAGCCACAGCGTCATCAGCAGCAGCCAGCACAGAACGAGGCCGCCGGTGGACAGCACGACTGCGCGCCAGAGCACCGGCGGGCGACGCCCGAGACGCCATTGCAGCAGCAGAATCCAGCCCGCGGTACCCGCGACAGCCAGCATGAACGCGAATTCATTGAACTCCGGCTGGAAGCCGGGCGCGAGACGGAAGGCATTTTTCGCCAGCTGCGCGGGCCAGCCGGTCTGCTTGGCGATCCAGCCGAGCCAGATGAAGGCGGCGATCGCCGTCAGCGTCATCACCGAGAACCAGTCGATGGCATTGATCGCGCCGCGTTTCAGCGTCGGCAGGCCGAAGGTGGCGAGCACGGCCAGCGGTGGCAGCAGTGCGAGCAGCGTGTAATCCTTCTGTCCGGACGTGAACAGTGCCAATACACCGAGCAGCACGATGCCGGCAGTCGGCAGCAACACGTGCAGCATCGGTTGCGCACGCCATGCCCAGACTGCCCACAGGGCAATCGGCCAGGCCGGCCATGCAAACCAGACCAGGGTTTTACCGAGATATTTCAGATGGGCGGTCGTTGGCGACGACAGCTGCTGTAGCGATGATGCCAGCCATGCACCGGGCGGGGTACCCGATACCAGTGCTTCCCGCGCGAACAGCCAGGCCGCCAGGATCAGCAAGCCGACAGGTAAGCTCACCAGCAGCAGCCGGGGCAGCACCTGGCGGAAGTGTAGGGCAGCGATACCGGCGAAGGCCAGTAGCAGCACGGCCGGCATGGTCCACTGGTAGGCAATGGACAGCAGACCCAGCGTGATACCGAGGCCGGCTGCGGGTCGGGCACTCGGCTTATCGAACAGCGACGCCGCCGCGTAGAAGGCTGTCGCTACCAGCGACACCACCAGCGCGGGGGCGGCGGTCTCGTGGCTGCGCAGCAGCAGGCCGAGGCTGGCGACATAGATCAGCAGCGCGCCATCGGCCAGCGTGCGACCGTAATCGATCGCCGCCGGCTGCCCGCCGAATGCAAGCTTCAGCGGCTGTGCTTCATTGCGCCGGCCGAGGACGAAGGCAGAGCGCCAGACGGCCGCAGCGCCGATGGCAAAAAATACGAGGGTGGAGAGCCGGGCCGCTAGCGCATCCCCGGCGATGCTCCCGAATAGCTTGATGAGGATGGCGCCTATCCAGTAGGCGAGCGGTGCCTCGCCCGGCATGGGCAGGCCGACGATGTTCGGCGCCAGCCAGTCGCCCAGGGAGCCGTGCGCCATCGTCCACATGATGCCGAAACCGGCGGCGTCGTCAGTTTTCCACGGATCGCGGCGGATGATGCCCGGCAGGATATACAGCAGGCAGATCGCCGCCAGGCCCCAGCGCGGTAAGGCATGCGTGGCAGCGGCGGGCAGACGAACGGGTTTCATCCGGTGGGGAGGGCGGGGGAAGCCGTAGGAGAAGAAGCGTAAATGTATTTTGCCGCAAGCCCAAGAAAAATGCCGCTCGAAGCGGCATTTTCAGGAGGTCAGGCGGATGATCAGCCGGCTGCCTGGGTCTTGGAACCGACCTTGCCGAACTTCTGGCGGAATTTGTCGACGCGACCGGCGGTATCGACGATCTTGTGCTTGCCAGTGTAGAACGGGTGCGACTCCGACGAGACTTCAATCTTCACCAGCGGATAATCCTTGCCTTCGAAGTTGATCGATTCCCTGGTCTGGATGGTCGAACGGGTGATGAATTTGAAATCGCAGGAGAGGTCATGCACGACCACTTCGCGGTAATCCGGATGGATGCCTTCTTTCATGTCAGTCTCGCTATCGTTGGGTAGCCAATCGCCACTTCGTCGGTCCGTACAGCCTCTTGACCCGGTTGGCGGTCACTTGCCCGGTTAAGGGAACCGCGGATTATATAAGTAAATCAATGGCTTGGGCAAGGGAGGTGATGGCGGATTTCGCCTGCGGCTCTATCCGCCCTCTGGTCTGTCGGCGGCACTCCACATTGCCATAGGGCGGGTAGAGCGCAGCGAAACCCGCCATTCACGCTACGACATGCGTCAGCCCCCGCCACGCCGCATCATGTCGAAGAACTCCACGTTGTTCTTCGTGGCCTTCATCTTGTCGAGGATGAACTCCATCGCCTCGATCTCGTCCATCCCGTAGAGCAGCTTGCGCAGGATCCAGACCTTCTGCAGCACATCCGGCTTGATCAGCAGTTCCTCTCGGCGCGTGCCGGACTTGTTCAGGTTGATCGCCGGGTAGACTCGCTTCTCGGCCAGTCGGCGCTCGAGGTGCACTTCCATGTTGCCGGTGCCCTTGAATTCTTCGTAAATCACATCGTCCATGCGGCTGCCGGTTTCGATCAGGGCGGTCGCGATGATGGTCAGCGAGCCGCCTTCCTCGACATTACGTGCCGCACCAAAGAAGCGCTTCGGGCGCTGCAGTGCGTTGGCATCGACGCCACCGGTCAGTACCTTGCCGGAGGCCGGGATCACGGTGTTGTAGGCGCGTGCGAGGCGCGTGATTGAGTCCAGCAGGATCACGACGTCGCGCTTCATCTCGACCAGGCGCTTGGCCTTCTCCAGCACCATCTCGGCAACTTGCACGTGACGGGTGGCGGGCTCGTCGAAGGTCGAGGCGACGACCTCGCCGCGCACTGAGCGCTGCATCTCGGTCACTTCCTCGGGGCGCTCATCGATCAGCAGGACGATCAGTGTCACATCCGGATGGTTCGATGTGATCGCATGCGCGAGGTGCTGCAGCATGACGGTCTTGCCCGATTTCGGCGATGCCACCAGCAGGCCGCGCTGGCCCTTCCCGATCGGCGCAATCATGTCGATGATGCGGCCGGTGATGTTTTCCTCACCGCGCATCTCGCGTTCGAGGAGCAGCGGCTTGTTCGGGTGCAGCGGCGTCAGGTTCTCGAACAGGATCTTGTGCTTCGAGGCCTCGGGCGGCTCGCCGTTGACCTTGTCCACCTTGACCAGCGCGAAATAGCGCTCGCCATCTTTCGGGGTCCGTACCTCACCCTCGATCGAGTCGCCGGTATGCAGGTTGAAGCGGCGGATCTGCGAAGGCGAGATGTAGATATCGTCGGTCGAGGCCATGTAGCTGGCATCCGGCGAGCGCAGGAAGCCAAAGCCGTCCGGTAGCACCTCGAGCACGCCATCGCCGAAGATCTGTTCTCCGGATTTCGCGCGCTTTTTCAGGATAGCGAACATGAGTTCCTGCTTGCGCAGGCGGGCCGCGTTCTCGATATCGAGGCCGATGGCCATCTCGAGCAGGGCAGACACATGGAGTGCCTTGAGTTCAGAAAGATGCATGGTCAGGTGCCGCGTCGAGCGGGCCAAAAGGTGGGGGAGGGAGTTGCGTTGGGCAGGGAACAACGGGCGACAGCGCGGGCGCGCCGCCGCCGGGAGTAATCAGAGATTTCCGTCGATGAAGGCGGTCAGCTGACCCTTGGCGAGCGCACCGACCTTCTGTGCAGCCGGCACACCGTTCTTGAACAGGATCAGCGTCGGAATACCGCGGATACCGAACTTGGCCGGTACGGCCTGGTTCGCATCGACGTCCATCTTGGCGATCTGCAGTTTGCCGTCATATTCCTTCGCGACTTCCTCGAGGATGGGGGCGATCATCTTGCAGGGGCCGCACCATTCGGCCCAGAAGTCGACCAGTACCGGTGTGTCCGACTTCAGCACGTCGGCCTCGAAGGAACTGTCAGAAATATGTTTGATTTTGTCGCTCATGTTGTCCTCAACGGGAGGTGGTTATCGATCCCGCGTTCTTGTGGGTACTCGAATCGGCTTGCGCGGCGCCTGCACTGTTTTGCGCACATCGGGATGTGTCGCGTGTCATCGGAAGGGATAAGTTGCAGGAGGGGTCGCGGCGGGAATTGGCAGAATCATACCCGATTTTCCCAGCCCGTGTTCCTTTCCGCAGGAAGGCTTGCGCCGTCGCATACAATGCCGGCAAACATCCCCCCCCGGCCGCCCGGGACTGTCGCCGCGCTCAGATGCCCGAACTCCTGCACCCGATTCCTCCCGGCCCCCACTTTTGGGTTCAGGTCGCCCGGCTACTGATCGCCCGGGCCGACCGGGCGACGAATCTGTCCGAGCGCCTGGTGCTGGTACCGACCTACGCCCACATCGCGCAGCTGCGTGAGGCGCTGTCGGTCGAGTTGGGCGGCAGCTTCATCCCCCCGCAGATTCGTACCCTCGATTCCTGGCTCGAGCAGCAACCACCGGACCCGGACGCCGAGCCGCCGGCCACGGCGACGGAGCGCCTGATGACGCTCTACGCGTCGCTGCGCGACATTGGCTGGCTCAAGAAGCTCTTTGCCGCGCGCCGCAATACCGACCTGATGCCGCTGGCACAAACCCTGATCGGGCTGGGGGACGAACTGAGTGCAGCGTTACTGCCGACGGCCCTCGCGCAGCCGGAAGCAACCCATGACCGCTGGCGCGCAGCGCTGGAACAGCTGTCGCCGCGCGCTGCGGCCCTGCTGTCGGACGAGGCGCAGCTGGTCTGGCAGCTGTGGCAGGTTGAGCGCGACGAGCGCGATCCGGGCCTTGCGCGTCATCGCGCGCTGCAGCGTGCAGCTGCAGCCGCCCCGTGTCCACTGGTCTGGTGCTCGCCGTGGGAGCCGGACGCCCTGGAGCGCGCCTTCCTCGAGTGCTGGGCGCAGCGGCAGCCGGTCGAGCGGGTCGCGATCGACTGGTCCCCCGGCGCGCTGCCCGGATTGCTGGCGAGTGCCTGGCAGGAGCTGCTCGATGACGACGGTGCGCCGCCCCAGCCGCCCCGGCCAATCGACGGACTGATGCTATTCGAAGCCACCGGCATGGAGAACGAAGCGCAGGCTGCAGCACAAACCATCATTGACTGGATCGGGCAGGGACTGCAGCGCATCGCACTGATTCCCCAAGACCGCGTGGTCGCCCGGCGCTTGCGCGCGCTGCTCGAACGCGCCGGTATCGTCGTTACCGACGAGACTGGATGGAAGCTGTCCACCACTCGCGCGGCAACGGCTTTACATGCCTGGATCGAGCTGGTGGCTTCGCGCGGTGATCCGGAGCGCCTGCTCGATTTCCTGAAATCACCCTTCATCCTCCACCCGGCGCTCGCCGATGCGGCGCAACGTAACGCGCTGGAGGCCGCGCTGGTGGGCGCCGGTGTGGGCGCCGGGTGGGATGCGTTGACTCATGCGCTGGCCGCGCAGCCTCAGGCCCGGGCACTGGTCGAGGCAATTGCGCGCGAGGCCACGCGCTACGCGGGGCGCAAGCCGGTAGCGGACTGGGTCGATGCAACCCGGGCTGCGTTTGACGCACTTGGCAGTGCCGATGCGATCGCGCAGGACAAGGCCGGTGCGCAAGTGCTGGAAATGCTCTCGCGACTCGCATACGAATGCGAGCGCCTTGAGCATCCGTTCTCACTCAGCGAGTGGCGCGTGCTGCTCGACATGCAGATGGAGCAGACGGTCTTCGTTGCGCCGCGCGACGACCGCCGCGTTGTCGTAGTCCCGCTGAATGGGAGCATACTGCGCGCTTTCGATGCGGCGATTGTCGTCGGCGCCGATGCCGAGCATCTACCCTCGCGGCCAGCGGAGGTGCTCTTCTTTGCCAATGCGGTGCGCCGCGAGCTTGGCCTCGACACGCGCGAGAGTCGCCAGCGGCAGCAGCTACGCGAGTTCGCATCGCTGCTGCTCACTTGCCCGCGCGTCGTAGTGTCCTGGCAGGCCATGCGCGATGGCGAGTCGGTTGCGCCCAGCCCGTGGCTGCAGCGCCTGGAGCTCGCACTGGAGACAGCGGGCCTGTCCGGGCTGCCGCGCCACGTTCCCCGGTTCGCTACGGCACTGCTCGAGCCCCTCACCACTTCCATGCCTGCGCCGGCCGCCCCCGCACTGTTGCCGTCCAGCCTGTCGGCCGGTGGCTACAACAGCCTCGTTGCCTGCCCCTACCAATTCTTTGCCTCCCGCATGCTCAGGCTGCGCGCGGCGGATGAACTGACCGAGCTGCCCGAGAAGCGCGACTACGGCGTCTGGCTGCACGAATTGCTCAAGCGGTATCACGAAGCGCTCGCGCATACACCGGTGCCGCGCGCGGATCGCGGTGCGCTCATGGCCAGCATCACCGACGAGGTATTCGGCCCTGTGCTCTTGCGCAATCCGGCTGCGCTCGGTTTCCTCTCGCGCTGGCTCGCCCGACGTGACGCCTACATTGAATGGGCTAATAGCCTTGAGGATCAGGGCTGGTCGTTCGCCTTCGGCGAGCAAGCCATGGCGCGTACGCTGGCATGGGGCAGCGGCTCGCTGCAACTCATCGGCAAGGTCGACCGTGTTGACCGTAATGCCGATGGCGAAGCGATAGTGCTCGACTACAAAACGTCAAAGCGCAGCAAGCTCCAGGACAAGTTGAGGCGACGCGAGGATCATCAGCTACCGTTTTATGCGCTGCTGCTCGATCCGGCGCCGGTACGCGCCGCCTACGTTGCCATCGATGAGGAAGCGCCGTCAGCAATCGAGGCGGATGGGCTCGATGCCTGGTGCGAAGCGCTTCGCGATCAGCTGAGTGAAACAATGACTGCGATCTCGGCTGGCGCGCCTCTGCCCGCCTCGGGCAACGCTGGCAGCTGCGCCTGGTGCGACATGCGCGGCGTGTGTCGTAAGGGGGCATGGTGACGATCGGGACGATGTCGCTGGTGGCCGACGGCAGGGCGGTTGATGCCCGTGAGTTTGTGCGCATTGCCTGCGACCCTGCGCGCTCGGTGCTGGTTGAGGCCTGCGCCGGGAGCGGCAAGACCTGGCTTCTGGTATCGCGCATGCTGCGCCTGCTGCTCGACGGTGTGCAGCCCGCCGAGCTGCTGGCGATCACCTTTACCCGCAAGGCAGCTGGCGAGATGCGCGAGCGTCTGGTGCAACTGCTGCGCGAGCTGGCGCTCGAGCTCGATGATGCCAAGGTCATCGCTGCGCTGGTGGAACGCGGCCTGCCGCCGGAGCGCGCGCAGGCGGCGCTGCCCGCTGCCCGCGGACTGTATGCGCGGGTACTTGCCAGCCCCTATGGGCTGTCGGTCGATACCTTTCACAGCTGGTTCATGCGCCTGTTGCAGATCGCACCCCTGTCGTCGGGCGTGCCCCATGGTGCCGGCCTTGCAGATGGCACCGCCGAGATCGCAGACGCCGCATGGCTGCGCTTCATGCAGTCGCTGAACCGGCCTGAGCATGCGTCGCTGCGCGACGCCTTGATGACGGTATATGACATCGCTGGCGACTGGAGCGGCAAGGAACTGATCGATGCCTTCCTTGCCAAGCGCGCTGAGTGGGAAATCGCGCGCCGGCACGGCGATCCGCTGCGCGCGTTGCTCGACCTGTGTGGCGACGACGCACACTCCGATGCGCGTTTATCCTTGTGGGAGGATGCGGCGCTGATGGCGCGCATCGCGGGCATGGCGCGCATGCTTGGCAAGGGTACTGACAAGCAGCAGGAGGCGGGCGTGGCCATTGAGCTCGCACTCAGTGCCGGGCCGGGTATCGACGCCTTCGATGTGCTATGTGACGTCTTCCTGACACAGAAGGGCGGGCCGCGCTCGGTGAAGCTGACCCAACCGCAGAAGTCCGCGTCGTCGGGTGATGAGCAGGATGCCTTCCTGCTCGAATGGCCGGCGCTGGCGGAGGTGCTCATACGGCTGAAGCAGCGCAGCGCCGAGTTGACGGTGCGCCGTTTGAACGAGGCAATGTTCATCATCGGCGAGGCCGTGATCGGACATTACGAGGCCATCAAGGCGGAGCGCCGGAAGATGGACTTTGCCGACCTCGAGCTGTATGCATGGCAGCTCCTCACGAGTGCCGAGCATGCGGCCTACCTGCATGCGCGTATTGATGCGCGCTATAAGCACATCCTGATTGATGAATTTCAGGACACCAACCCCTTGCAATGGCAGATCGTGCGCGCCTGGCTGGCGGCTTACGACGGCGATGGCCAGCGGCCGAGTGTATTCATCGTTGGCGACCCGAAGCAGTCAATTTACCGTTTCCGCCGCGCCGAGCCGCGCGTATTTGAAGCGGCGCGCGAGCTGCTGCTGGCGCAGGGCGCTTCCGACCTGCGCACCAGCATCACGCGCCGCAATGGCCGGCGCGTCATCGCGGTGCTCAACGAGGCGATGCACGGCAATCCGCTGTATGCAGCACAGGACACCTTGTCTGACGCAGAGGGTGCCGTGTGGCGGCTGCCACTCGTACGCGCCGACGATCTGGCGCCGGATGAGCAGGCGCAGACCCGGGATGACGATAGACCGTTTGCGCTACGCGATCCCTTGCGTGTCTTTCCGCTCGAGGAAGAAGACCTGCGGCGCCAGCGCGAGGGTGTGCTGGTCGGTCGCGCGCTACGCCAGGCGCGCTCGCTCGGCTCGGGCGCGGAGCCGCTGCCGTGGTCGCAGATGATGATTCTTGTCCGTAGCCGGACCCATCTGGCCGGCTACGAGCGCGGCCTGCGCGAAGCGGGCGTGCCTTTTGTATCCAGCCGTGCAGGTGGCCTGCTTGAAACGCTGGAGGTGCTCGACCTGATCGCGCTGCTGCGCTGGCTGACGATGCCGGCCGACGACCTCGCACTGGCGCAGGTACTGAAATCCCCGATCGCCGGTGCGACCGATGACGACCTCATTGGGCTGGCCGCGCGCACGACCGAAACCAGCTGGTGGCAAAGGCTGCAGGCCATCACGGATGCGGGCGCCGGCTCGCCGGCGCTATCGCGCATGCGCCCCTTACTGACGGGCTGGATGCAGGCTTCGCAGCACTTGCCGGTACATGACCTGCTGGACCGCATCGTCGCCGAAGGGGAACTCGTGCAGCGCTACGGGCAATGCGCGCCAGCCGGGTCGCGTGCTCAGGTGCTGGGCAATCTTGATGCTTTCCTTGCGCTATCGCTCGAGCTGGACGCGGGACGCTATCCGAGCATTGTCCGTTTCCTCGATCACCTGCGGCGCAAGCAGCGTGGTAGCGAGCAGGAAGCACCGGACGAGGCGGATATCGACGCCGCGCTGGATGCGGTGCGTATTTTGACCATCCACGGCGCCAAGGGTCTCGAGGCCGAGGTGGTTGCGATCATGGGCGCAAATCAGAACGATGCGGGCAAGGACAAGGCGGGCATCCTCTGCGATTGGCCGCAGGAGGCGGTCGCGCCCACGCATTTTTCGGTGTTCGGGAGATCATCCGAACGTGGCCATGCGCGCGCTGATCTGTTCGCGCAGGAGGAAGCTTTTCGGGTGCAGGAGAACTGGAATCTCCTGTACGTCGCCGCTACGCGTGCCAAGCAGCTGCTGATCGTCAGCGGCGTGCACGATGCACGTGCCGGCGGCGTGAAGAACGGTAGCTGGTACGAGCGGCTGCTGCACGTGGACGAGTTCGCTCCCGACGATCTGCCCGACGGTGGCGAGGTTGCCCGGGAAACGTTTACGCTGGCGCTGTTCCGTCCGCCGCACCTGCCGCCGCCGGCGCTGCGCGAACGCAGCGAGGACACCGAGGCCACGCTTGAGGGCAAGCGCCTCCATGCGCTGATGGAGCGGCTGACGAACCCGGGCTTGTGGCCGGTGACTATTCCGCCGGTGCCCGTCGTGGCGCGCTGGCTGGGTTGCGACGAGGGCGAGGCTGCGGTGGTCTGCGGGCAGGTGGAACGTATCCTGTCGCAGCCAGCGCTTGTGCGCTTCTTCGACCCGGCACAGCATGTTTTTGCGCGTAACGAGATGGAGCTGGTCCATCGCGGTGAACTGATGCGGGTGGATCGTCTGGTGATGTTCGACAACGCGCTCTGGATCCTCGACTACAAGCGCAACCTCTATGAGTGGCAGCAGCCGGATTACCAGCAGCAGCTCGGGCGCTACCGCGATGCTTGCCTGGAACTCTTCGGCGGCACCCCGGTGTCGACCGCGCTGGTGACAGTCGATGGCCAGCTGTGGGTGGCCAGCGGTGACGGTTCACATGGCTCGCTGTCGGTTGCGTGAGGCCGGCCGCGTCCGTTATCGTAAAAGTGCGAAACTGATAACCCTTCTCGTCATGCACTCATGCGTTACATGAAGATCACACGACAAGCCCCTGAATGTATTGACGGAAATTCAGGCCCCCGACTATAGTGCCGCATGATTTCCGATTTCACTTCCCTGCTCGACAAGGTTCGGCAGCTTGCCGAACTGTCGCAGGCGCTGCGCAGCGAGAACGCGGCATTGCGCGGCGAGCTGGCGACGCTGTCGGAAGAAAACGTCCGGCTGTCAGCGAGAATGAAGGAGGCGCATGACCGCGTCGCTCTGCTGATCGACAAGCTGCCGGCGGCAGCGCATGACGGAGAGTCCGCATGACCACGCTTGACGTGACCATCATGGGTCAGCCTTACCGGCTCGCCTGCAAGGAAGGCGAAGAGCTGGCGCTGAAGCAGGCGATCGCTTTCCTCGACGAGCGCATGTGTGCGATCCGTGACGCGGGGAAGATCAAAGGCACCGATCGCATCGCTGTCATGGCTGCGCTCGGCATCGCCGCCGACTTCCTCTCCTCGCGCGCCGGTGAGGGTCCTTTCGCGGAGGATTCGATGGCCCAGGTGCGCGAGAAGCTTACCGTTATGCACGCGCTGCTCGACGGTGCACTCGCGCCGCAGGAACGTCTGTTCTGATCACCGTGCGCCGCGTGCGCATCGGCGGCACATCCCTCGCGATGCATGCTTCAAATTCGTGCTTCAAATCCGTTGACACGGAGGCGCGTTGCGGTAGACTGAGCGCTCCTGCCGTGTACGCGTTTGCCATATATTCCTTGAACCATTTACGCGCATTGGCTGCGGGATTCGTTCAGTAGGCGTGAACGTCGCTCGTCCGACGATCCCAATATTGAACTACTGTGGCCACCTTGAACCGTCAGGTTCAGGATGCCGGCGCAGCGGCACAGGCGGGAATCTCTTCTGGCGGTTGCAATTGACATTGCAACCGCTTTTTCGTTGGCGCGGTCATCCGCGCCTACCCTCGCGCCGCCACCGACACCATGCGTTACTGGCTGATGAAATCCGAGCCCGATGAGGCAAGCATCGATCATGCGCTCGCCGCACCGGAGTGCAGGCTGCCCTGGACCGGCGTGCGCAACTACCAGGCGCGCAATTTCATGCGCGACGACATGCGCATCGGCGATGGCGTCCTGTTCTATCACTCCAGCTGTGCGGAACCCGGTATTGCCGGCATTGCGGAAGTAGCGAGCGCCTGCTATCCCGATCCGACCCAGTTCGATCCGGCGAGCCCTTACCATGACCCAAAGTCCACGCCAGAGCAGGCGCGCTGGCTGTTGGTGGATGTGCGCGCACTGAAAAAGACACGCCTGATCCCGTTGCCCGAGTTGCGCTTGCATCCCGAACTGGAAGCGATGCAGATTCTTCGGCGGGGCAATCGGCTGTCGATCACGCCGGTATCGCGCGAGGAGTGGGATTTCATTGTCGGGCATCTGGCGAAGGGCGCGTAGTGGATCTGGTGCTGGCCCTCGCACTGATCGCACTCGGCGGTTTTACCGGTTTTGCCGCCGGACTGCTCGGGGTCGGGGGCGGTATGCTGACCGTGCCTTTCATCACAATGCTGCTCTCGGCGCGCGATTTTCCGCACGAATTGGTCGTGCATGTCGCGATTGCGACTTCGCTCGGCATCATTTTTTTCACATCCATCTCGTCGGTGCGCGCTCACCATCGCCACGGTGCGGTGATTTGGCCGGTGGTGAAGCGGCTTGCGCCGGGCATTCTTGTCGGTTCCTGGATCGGTCCATGGATAGGCGCGCAGATTCCGTCGGCCGCGCTGGCGCTGTTCTTTGCCTTGTTCATCAGCTTCTCGGCCACACAGATGCTGGCCGACCGTAAGCCCAAGCCTTCGCGTGAGTTGCCGGGCACAACCGGCATGCTGGGCATGGGGCTGTTCACCGGTACGCTATCGGGCCTTGTCGGCGCCGGTGGCGGCTTCATCTCGGTACCCTTCATGGCCTGGTGCAATGTCCGCATCCACAATGCGGTGGCGACCAGCGCGGCGCTCGGCTTCCCGATCGCGCTGGCGGGCACGCTGTCGAATGTGTATTTCGGATTGCAGCAGCCAGACATGCCAGCCGGGACGCTGGGTTTCGTCTATCTGCCAGCGCTGGTACTGGTGGCCTCTGCCGCGGTGCTGACCGCGCCGCTGGGCGCGAGGACGGCGCACACGCTGCCGGTGAAAAGCTTGAAGCGCGTGTTTGCGTTGATGCTGTACGGGTTGGCGGGGTATATGCTGGTGAAGGGTATGTCTTAGGAATGGGTGGCGGATAGAGCCACAGGCGAAATCCGCCTCCGCCCCTGGGCCTCACCCCCCGAACTGCTCCCGCAACACATTCTTCTGCACCTTCCCCATCGCATTACGCGGCAACTCGTCAACGACATGCACGCGCTTCGGAATTTTGAAATTCGCAATTCGCGCCTTGAGCGCACCGATGATCTCCGGCTCCGATACCATCGCGCCATTGCGCGGCACGACGATGGCGGTCACGGCTTCGCCGAAATCCGGATGCGGGACGCCGATCACGGCCGACTCGAGCACACCCGGCAGGTCGTCAATGACGCACTCGATTTCCTTCGGGTAGACGTTGTAGCCGCCGGAGATAATCAGATCTTTGCTGCGGCCGACGATGGACAGGTAGCCATCGGCATCGAGATGCCCGACATCGCCCGTTTTGAAGTAGCCATCGGCGGTGAATTCCTCGGCCGTCTTTTCCGGCATTTGCCAGTAGCCTCGGAATACGTTCGGTCCCTTGACCTCGATATCGCCAATCTCCCCGGTCATGCATGGCTGGCCAGCGCTGTCCACGACGCGCACCGAGACACCGGGCAGGGCAGGTCCGACGGTGCCGGCGCGACGCTGACCGTCGTAAGGGTTAGAGGTCAGCATCGCAGTCTCGCTCATGCCGTAGCGTTCCAGGATCGTGTGACCGGTCCGCTCGGCGAACTGCGTGAAGGTATCGGCGAGCAGCGGAGCGGAACCCGAAACAAACAGGCGGATGCTCGCGCACGCTTGGCGCGTGAAGTCCGGGTCCGACAGCAGCCGGACATAGTACGTCGGCACGCCCATGAAGACGGTGCTGCGCGGCAGCTGCCGTATGACCGCGCCGCTGTCGAACTTCGGCAGGAAGATCATCTTGCTACCGTTGTAGAGCGCGCCATGGGCAGCGACGAACAGTCCGTGGATGTGGAACAGCGGTAGCGCGTGCAGCAGCACGTCGCCCTGCTGCCAGCGCCATGCCTCGTGAAGCACCCGAATATTCGAGGCGAGGTTGCCGTGCGTGAGCATCGCCCCCTTGCTACGGCCCGTCGTGCCAGAGGTGTACAGAATGGCGGCCAGATCGTCGGCGTTGCTATGCACGGTTTCAAAGCTGTCGGCGAAGTGTGCGGCGCGCGATAGCAGCGAGCCGCTGTTGCGGCCCTGCGCCGGCGCATCGATTGTGTAGACATGCCCGACGCCGGACGAGAATGCAATCTGCGCGATCCAGCCGAAGTTCAGCGGCGAGCACACCACCACCGCCGGTGAGGCGTTGCCAATGAAGTAGGCCATTTCATCGGCCCGGTAGGCTGTATTGAGCGGCAGATAGACGAAGCCGGCGCGTACGGTTGCCAGATACAGCATCAGCGCTTCGGCCGATTTCTCGACCTGGGCTGCAACGCGCGAGCCCGTCGGCAGTTTCAGGCTGGTCAGCAGATTCGCGATCTTCGCGCTGCCGCGCTCCAGATCGCGCCAGCTGTAGTACTGACCATCCGCCGTTTCGAGCCAGCAGTCATCCAGGTCGGCCGGGAAGCGGGACCGGAATAGCGCATACAGGTTGGCATTCGGCGCGGGTGAGCGTGATCCGGCGTTCATGTCTGCGGGCGGGGGGGGTGAGTATGGTTGGCGTAGGCGAAGCCCAGTAGTACGATCCCGAGCACGATCATCGGCAGCGACAGCAGCTGTCCCGCCGACAGTATCCAGCCGCCAATGGCGACTTCGTAGTCCGGCGTGCGGAAGTATTCGGTGAAGAAGCGCGCCAGCCCGTAGCCAGCGGCGAACACGCCGCTAACCGCGAGGTAGGGACGCGGCTTGCGCGCATACAGCCAGAGCACCACGAACAGCAGCAGGCCATCGATGAGCGCCTGGTAAATCGGCGACGGATGACGCGGCAGATTGTCCACGTTGGGCCATATCATGGCCCACGGCAGCGATGCGTCGGCGACGCGCCCGGGTAGCTCGGCATTGATAAAGTTACCGATGCGGCCGGCAGCATAGCCAAGTGGCACCAGCGGCGCGATGAAGTCCATCACGTCCATCCAGCGCCGTCCGCGTCGGCGGGCCCAGACAGCCATCGCCAGCAGCACGCCGAGGAAGCCGCCATGAAAGGACATGCCACCCTTCCAGACCGCGACGATCTCGGCCGGGTTCGCGAAATAGTAAGTCGGGTGGTAGAACAGCACCTCGCCAAGCCGTCCGCCGACCACCACGCCCAGCACGCCGTAGAACAGCAGGTCGTCGACATCCTCGGCGCGCCAGCCGGCCGCGGCCATGTGCGGCTGGCGCGCGCGCAGGCGGCCGAGCAGGATGACCTGCACGAAAGCAATGAGGTACATCAGCCCGTACCAGCGCACGGCCAGCGGCCCGATCTCGAGTGCGACCGGATCTGGCATTGGGTGGATCAGCATTCGGTGTTCTTTCGCATTTGCTCAAGGAAGGCGGCTAGCACCGGTGAGGCATTGTCCTTGCGCCAGGCGAGTCCGACTTCCAGGGTTGGCGACGGATCTTTCAGCGCCCGGTAGTCGACGCCCGGTCGTTTCAAGTTTGATACGGATTGTGGCACAAGCGCGATGCCCATGCCTGCCGAGACGAGGCTGACGATGGTCTGCATCTGTATGGCTTCTTGCCCGATGTTTGGCGAGAGGCCGGCACGCTCGAAGCAGCCGAGGATGAGGTCGTGAAAACGCGGCGCGATCGGGCGTGGAAAGATGATCAGCGGCAGGTGTGCGACCTGTGCCAGCGCCACAGCTGTGTGCCGGCCCCGCACGCTGCCCTCCGGGAGCGCCAGCATCAGCGATTCCGACAGAACCGGGTAATAGTCGAGCTCACTCTTGAGCTTGTCGGGCAGCGGCGGTAGCAGGAAGCCGACATCGAGCGAGGCTTCGGCCAGCAGTTCTAGCTGCACATCGGTGGTCGCCTCTTGCAGCCGGATGGCGACCTCGGGGCAGGCGCGCCGGAATTCGCGCAGCACTGATGGAAGAACGCTGTAATCGGCAATCGAAATGAAGCTGATCGATAGCTGCCCCAGGGCGCCGGCCGCCGTTCTTTGCGCTAGCGCCGGCAATTCGCTCACCTGATGCAAGATGCGCAGCGCTTCCGGCAGCAGCGCTGCGCCAGCGGCGCTCAGCGCTACCGAGCGCCGTGTACGCACGAACAGCGGTGTGCCAAGTTGCGCCTCGAGCGCTTGTATGGACTGCGACAGGGGCGGCTGAGTCATGTGCAGGCGGCGCGCCGCCCGGCCGAAGTGCAGCTCCTCGGCGACGGCAATGAAGTGGCGTAGCTGGCGCAGCTCGATGTGGGCGTTCAATTGATATCCTAATCAACTCAATAGACGAAGAATAATATATTTGACAGCGTATTCGTCACAAGGCATGGTATTGCTCCTTTCCAATAAACCCTCTTTCCCGGAGATGCCATGGCCGCTAACGACCGCTCAAAGCACATTACCCAGGGCGTGGCCCGCAGCCCCAACCGCGCCATGTTTTACGCGATGGGTTATCAGAAGGACGATTTCAACAAGCCGATGATCGGTGTCGCCAATGGTCACTCGACCATTACACCCTGCAACTCCGGCCTGCAGAAGCTGGCGGATGCCGCCGTCGCAGCGGTCCGCGAGGCGGGTGCGAACCCGCAGGTATTCGGCACCCCGACCATCTCCGATGGCATGTCGATGGGCACCGAGGGGATGAAGTATTCGCTGATCTCGCGCGAGGTGATCGCCGACAGTATCGAGACCTGTGTGCAGGGCCAGTGGATGGACGGCTGCGTCGTCATTGGCGGCTGCGACAAAAACATGCCGGCCGGGATGATCGCGCTGGCGCGCACCAACGTACCGGGCATTTATGTTTACGGTGGCACGATCAAGGCCGGCAAATGGAAGGGTGAGGACCTGAACATCGTATCGGCCTTCGAGGCGGTCGGCCAGTTCACTGCCGGCAAAATGTCGCAGGAAGACTTTGAAGGCATCGAGCGCAACGCCTGCCCGTCAACCGGCTCCTGCGGCGGCATGTATACCGCCAACACCATGTCTTCGTCCTTCGAAGCGCTGGGCATGTCGCTGCTGTACTCGTCGACGATGGCCAACCCGGACGAGGAAAAAGTACGCTCGGCTGAAGAGTCAGCCCGCGTGCTGGTACAGGCGGTCAGGAACAACCTCAAGCCGCGCGACATCATCACCCGCAAGTCGATCGAGAACGCGGTCGCCGTCATCATGGCTACCGGCGGTTCCACCAACGCTGTGCTGCACTACCTCGCCATCGCTCACTCGGCGAATGTCGAGTGGACCATCGACGACTATGAGCGCATGCGCAAGAAGGTGCCGGTCATCTGCAATATGAAGCCATCGGGCAAATACCTCGCGACCGACCTTCACGTGGCTGGCGGCATTCCGCAAGTGATGAAGATCCTGCTCAATGCCGGCCTGCTCAATGGCGACTGCATGACGATCACCGGCAAGACCCTGGCGGAAGAGCTGGCGCATGTGCCCGACCAACCGCGCGCCGACCAGGACGTGATCATGCCGATCGACAAGGCGATCTATGCGCAGGGCCACCTCGCCATCCTGAAAGGGAACCTGTCGACGGAGGGCTGTGTGGCCAAGATCACCGGGCTGAAGAACCCGGTCATTACCGGTCCGGCACGCGTGTTCAACGACGAGCAGTCGGCGATGGAAGCCATCCTGGCCGATAAGATCAAGGCGGGTGACGTGGTTGTGCTCCGCTATCTCGGACCGCGCGGCGCGCCGGGCATGCCGGAAATGCTGTCGCCAACCTCAGCGCTGGTGGGGCAGGGCCTCGGCGAGTCGGTGGGTCTGATTACCGATGGCCGCTTCTCTGGCGGCACCTGGGGCATGGTGGTCGGTCACGTATCACCGGAAGCGGTGGTGGGTGGCACGATCGCGCTGGTGGAGGAAGGCGACTCGATCACGATCGACGCGCACAAGCTGCTGATTCAGCTGAACGTGCCGGACGAGGAGATTGAGCGTCGCCGTAAGGCATGGACGCCGCCACCGCCCAAGTACACGCGCGGCGTGCTGGCGAAATTTGCCAAGTTGGCATCGTCCGCATCCAAGGGCGCCGTCACCGACTGAGAGCCCTGTCCGCGGGCTGGTCGCATTATGTGAGCGGGTGTAACCGTCGCTGCTCGTTCGCGACCAGCGATGATAAGGTCTACATTAAGCGGTTGGGCAAAATCAGGTTACAATTCCACCGCTTAATTTTCAACGGAGAATCACATGAAACGTATCCTGGTTGCTGTAGCTGCCATGGCTGCACTCACTTCGAACGCAGCATTTGCCAACGAACAGCTGGCCAAACAAAACAACTGCCTCGCCTGCCACGGCGTCGATCAAAAGCTGGTCGGCCCATCGTTCAAGGAAGTCGCTGCCAAATACAAGAGCGACAAATCTGCCGAGGCCAAGCTCGCAACCAAGATCCAGAAGGGTGGCAGCGGTGTCTGGGGCGCGATCCCGATGCCGGCCAACCCGCAGGTTGACGACAACGAGGCGAAGGCCCTCGTCAAGTGGATCCTGTCGCTGAAGTAATTGCGTCTGCATTCATGAGAAAAGCGCCCCGCGGGGCGCTTTTCTTTTGCGTCATCCCAGCATGAGCAGCCGTGGCCGCCGAGCTGGCATGAAGCCCTTCACTTGACTACAGCGATCTGAATACGCTTCCCGTCGCGGAAGGTGTACAAGGTCAGCGTACCGTTCTTCATATCGCCACGCGCGTCGAACTCGATGATGCCCGTCACGCCCGGGTATCGGGTCTTTGCAAGCTCGGGCAGGTACTTGGCCGGCTCGGTCGAGTTAGCGCGCTGCATCGCGTCGACCATAACCATCGTTGCGTCATAGACATACGGTGCATACAGTTTGACGTCCACGCCGAACTTCTTCTTGTAGTCCGCGCGGAAGGCGTTCATCGATTGCTTCTGGCTATCTTCGACACCGCCGGCCTCCGCGCAGATAACCTGCTCATCGCCCAGTCCGGCACCCGCCAATGCCGGCAGCTGCTCGGTGCAGATGCCATCGCCACCCATGAACTTCGCCTTGATACCGAGCTGCTTCATTTGCCGCAGCATGGGCCCGCCGACGGCGTCCATGCCCCCGAAGAACACCAGCTCGGGGTTCTTGCCTTTGATCGACGTGAGGATCGCATTGAAGTCGGTCGCCTTGTCGTTCGTATACTGGCGGCTGACGACTTGCAGGCCCGCCGCGCGCGCCGCTTTCGCGAATTCGTCAGCCACACCCTGGCCATAAGCCGTGCGGTCATCGATGATCGCGATACTCTTGACCTTCAACGTTCCGGCCGCGTAGCGCCCCAGCGCACCGCCAAGCTGCTCGTCATTGGCCACCACGCGGAACGCACCCTTGTAGCCGCGTTGCGTGTACTTGGGGTTGGTCGATGACGGCGAAATCTGCGGGATACCGTTCGTGTTGTAGATTGTCGAGGCCGGCATCGTTGTTCCCGAGTTCAGGTGGCCGATCACGCCGCTGACCTTCGCATCGACCAGCTTCTGCGCGACGGCCGTGGCTTGCTGCGGGTTAGCCCCATCATCCTCAGCCAGGAGCTGGAACTTCACTTTCTTGCCGCCAATCGTCAGTCCCTTGGCATTGAGCACATCAATCGCCATGCGTGCCCCATTTTCATTGTCCTTGCCGAGATGCGCGATCGGGCCCGACAGCGGACCCACATGGCCGATTTTCACGATCTGTTCTTGGGCTCCGGCGGATGTCGCGATAGCAAGCAGTGTAATCAGCGGCAGGACGGGACGGGATGGCATGGAGATCCTCCGAAAAAGTTGAGAGGGAAGTCGGAATGAAGTGCAGCGCTGAAGGTTAACCAAGTCGTGACATTGTGGCAATCGCCGGCCGAAAAAAACGGAGCCTGCGGCCCCGTCGGATGGTGAGTTGGCGACCGTCTGCTCAACTCCGTGCCGGCACCGAAATCAGCGCCGGCGATACCCGCTCACGTGACAGGCCGATGAACTCGACATCCACATCAGGGCGACAACCGGAGACGATGTCGGCAATCGCGCGTCCCGAGCCACATCCCATGGTCCACCCCAAGGTGCCATGGCCGGTGTTCAGGAACAGGTTCGCCACTCGTGATCTGCCGATGTAGGGCACATTCGACGGCGTCAGCGGGCGCAGCCCTGTCCAATAGACCGGGTTCTCGTAGTCACAGGCGTTCGGGAAAAGCTCGCGGGTGCGACGTGTGATTGCTTCGCAGCGCACGGTGTTGAGCTGTCGAGAGTAGCCATTGAGTTCGGCGGTACCGGCTACGCGCAGTCGGTCGCCGAGGCGCGAGATCACCAGCTTGTGACCGTCATCGGTCAGCGACACGCTGGGTGCGCGCGCTGCATCCTTGATCCGGTAGGTTGCAGAGTAGCCCTTGCCCGGATAGAGCAGCAGGTGAATGCCGAGCGGCTGCAGCAGCGGCTGCGAGAAGCTTCCCATGGCGACCACGAAGGCATCCGCGTGCAGCACCTGGTGTTGGCCATGGCTGTCGATGACTTCGACACCGGTGATGCGGGCCGCTGCACCGCTGCCCTCGCGCAGCAGACGTGTCACGGTATGGTCGAAGCGGAAAGCAACGCCGGCCTCGGTGCAGCGCTGCGCGAGACCGGTAGTGAACTTGTAGGCGTCGCCAGATTCATCGGTAGCGGTGAAGTCACCACCGACGATCCTGGGGCGGATGGCTGCCAGTGCCGGTTCGATCCGGATCACTTCATCGGCATCAATGGTCTGCCGCGGGCATCCAAGCTCGCGCATCAGCCGGGCGGCCGGCAGCGACTGTCGGAATTCGTCTTCATTGGTATAAAAGTGCACGATGCCGCGGGTCTCGGCGTCGTAATCGATGCCGGTCTCGGCACGCACCGCTTGCAGGGTCTGGCGGCTGTACTCGGCAATGCGGACGATCTGGCGGATATTGTGTGCCGTGCGGCCCGGTGTGCATTCGCGCAGGAACTGAAGGCCCCAGCGCCATTGCAGCCACTCAGGGCGCAAGCGAAACAGCAGTGGCGCATCTTCGCGGCCCAGCCATTTCAGCAGTTTCAGCGGCGCTGACGGGTTGGCCCAGGGCTCCGCGTGGGAAACGGAAATTTGTCCGCCATTGGCAAAACTGGTCTCCTGGGCGGGGCCGGGCTGGCGTTCGATGACGGTGACTTCATGGCCCGCCTTCTGCAGGAACCACGCGGAAGCGGTGCCGATGATGCCGGCACCCAGTACGATGACTTTCATGAGTAAGGCCCTGTCGGTAGCGGCAGTGTGAGCATACCGCGGTTGGCGTCAGGATTGCGGGGAGGTCACGTGCTGCAGTGCCTCTGCAACGGCGCGCCGGACTTCGTCTTGCAGTCGCTGCTCCAGCAACCCGCCGAGTTCGTAAGCGACTTGTGCCGAAAGTTCCTTGGCCGCAGCGTGGGCTGCTATGGGTAGCGCATTCGTGAGCACGCCCAGTAGCTCGGCTTGCAGGCGCGCACCCATGGCTTGCGGCAGGTGCTCGCGCAGCGCCGCTTCGACCAGCACGGGGACCTGCAGCGACAGCTCGCCGATCACCCGTTCGACGATCGTCTGTTCAATCTGCTCGATGGCATGTGAATCAATAGCGGCTAACCTCACGGCGTCGGCGGAGCTGGCCGGTGCGGCAATGACATCGGTGAGGACGGGGATATCGCGGTCGTCTGCGCTTATCATTTCTCTGCTACGAAGTGGGTCAACGGGTAGCCGCGCTGCTGGTACTGCCGGTAGCGTTCGCGTCCTGCCGCCAGATCATCCTCATCGGTAGACACGATTTCGAACATGCGTTCGAAGCGCGCGAAATGCCCGGGTGTTTGCGTGGACAGATTAACCAGCACCTGATGATGAGGCAACGGCTGGCTCTCGTCGGTACAGAGGATGACCGGCGTACGTGGTGCAAGTTCATCGTCGGCCGTCACGTGCGGAATGAAATCCTGTTCGGAGAAAGTCCACAGCGCCTCGTCGAAGGCGGCGAGCTGCGCGTCTTTGGCGTAGACAACAACCTTCATGCCGGCCGCTCGCGCCTTGCGTACGAGCCGGCAGGCGTACAGTACTTTGTCCGGCACCTTGCTGTGGAAATCAATTCGGGTCATTGGCTGGCTTGGTTCATCCCATTATGCCTGAGCAGTGCATCGATACTGGGCTCGCGGCCCCGAAAAGCGGTGAAGGATTCCAGCGCCGGACGCGAACCGCCCATCGACAGGATCTCGCGATGGAAGGCCAGCCCTGTCTCGGCCAAGCGGTTCGGGTCGCCCTGCGCCTCTTCGAACGCCCCATAGGCATCGGCCGATAACACCTCGGCCCACTTGTAACTGTAATAGCCGGCGGCGTAGCCACCTGCAAAGATGTGCGAGAACGAGTTCTGGAAGCGGTTGAATGCGGGCGGCACCATCACGGCGACGCGATGCCGCACCTCGGCCAGTACGTCGCCAACAGACTGGTTGCCAAGCGGGTCGTGGTCATAGTGCAGGTGCATATCGAACAGCGAGAACTCGACCTGGCGCAGCATTTGCAGGCCGGATTGGAAATTCTTTGCCGCGATCATCTTGTCGTACAGCGCACGCGGCAGTGGCTGTCCTGTGTCCGCATGCTCGGTCATGTGCTGCAGCACATCCCATTCCCAGCAGAAGTTCTCCATGAATTGAGACGGCAACTCGACCGCGTCCCACTCGACACCGGCAATACCCGCCACGCCGAGCTCGTCGACGGCGGTCAGCATGTGGTGCAGGCCGTGGCCGAACTCGTGAAACAGTGTGATCACCTCATCATGCGTGAAGTAGGCAGATTTTTTCACCCCGCCGACGACCGCGGGTTCGGTGAAGTTGCAGGTCAGGTAAGCGACGGGCGTTTGCACATCGCCGGGCAGGTTCTTGCGCCCGCGCGCGTCATCCATCCAGGCACCGCCGCGCTTGCCGTTGCGGGCGTATAAATCAAGGTAGAACTGACCGATCAGCTGGCCGGTTTTTTCGATCCGGTAAAACTTGACGTCCGGATGCCAGACCGGCCCCGTGTCTGGCCGGATCTCGACGCCGAACATATTCTGGATCAGCCGGAACAGGCCATCCACTACCTTATGCTCGGGGAAGTAGTGCTTCACCTCCTGTTCGGAGAATGCATAGCGCTGCTCGCGCAGCTTTTCCGATGCATAGGTGATATCCCAGGCCTGGAGATCATCCAGACCCAGCTCGATTTTGGCAAAGGCGCGCAGCTCGGCCAGGTCGTTTTCGGCGAATGGACGGGCGCGGCGCGCGAGGTCGTCGAGGAAACCAATCACCTGTGCCGGTGAGCTGGCCATCTTGGGTACGAGCGACACCTCGGCGAAGTTGGCATAGCCCAGCAGCTTGGCTTCCTCATCGCGCAGCTTCAGGATCTCGACGATGTTGGACGTGTTATCCCATTCCGGCTTGGCGCCCAGCTCGGAGGCCTTGGTTGCGTTGGCCCGGTAGATGGTTTCGCGCAGCGCGCGGTCGTCCGCATATTGAAGGATTGGGAAATAGGACGGGAAATGCAGTGTGAAGCGCCAACCCGGCTTGCCCTCGCGCTCGGCGGAGGCGCGCGCAGCCAGTTTCACGTCGTCCGGCAGGCCCGCGAGTTGCGCCTCATCATCGATCACCAGTTCGTAGGCGTTCGTGGCGTCGAGTACGTTCTCGGAAAAACGCGTCGACAGCGCAGCCTGTTGCTCCTGGATTTCTGCAAAGCGCACCTTCTTGTCATCAGACAGTTCGGCACCGCCGAGGCGGAAGTCGCGCACGGCGTTGTCGATGATCTTCTTCCGGGCTGCCGACAGTGTCTGGTACTCGGCGCTGGCCTGCAGCGCCTTGTATTTGTCGAACAGCTTCAGGTTCTGGCCCAGCTCGGTCCAGAATTCGGTGACCTTCGGCTGGTTCTCATTGAAGGTTGCGCGCAGCTCCGGCGTGTCGACCACTGCGTTGAGGTGGCCGACGACGCCCCAGGCCCGGCCGAGCCGCTCAGTCACAGCTTCGAGTGGCACCACGAAATCGTCCCAGCTAATGGGCGCCTCTGGTGCCTCCAGCCGGGCTATGACGCGGCGCGCGTCATCCAGCAGCTGGGTTACCGCCGGCGTTACATGCGCCGGGGTAAACAGGTCGAAACGGGGAAGGTCGGTAAAGTCGAGCAGGGCGTTGTCGGTCATGATCCTCGGTGGGTCAGTGTTGGTTAGCCGCGCGTTCGGCGGCCTCGATCGTGTTCACGAGCAGCATGGTGATCGTCATGGGCCCAACCCCGCCGGGCACCGGTGTGATCCATCCGGCCACCTCGGCGCATGGGCCGTAATCAACATCGCCGCAGAGCTTGCCGGCATCGTCGCGGTTCATGCCGACGTCAATGACGACGGCGCCTGGCTTGACCATGTCGGCGGTGACGATATTTCGCTTGCCGGTGGCGACGACGAGAATGTCCGCGTCACGCGCATGGTGGCCCAGGTCGCGTGTCTTCGAGTTGCAGATGGTGACGGTTGCGCCCGCCTGCAACAGTAACATCGCCTGCGGCTTGCCGACGATGTTCGACGCGCCTACCACGACCGCATGCGCGCCGCGCACCGGATAGTCGATGGATTCCAGCATTTTCATCACGCCGTACGGGGTGCAGGGCCGGAACAGCGGCTGGCCGGTCATCAGCAGGCCGGCATTGCTGATATGGAAACCATCCACGTCCTTGTCGGCCGCGATTGCTTCGATCACCTTGTTAGCGTTGATATGCGGCGGCAGCGGCAGCTGCACCAGGATGCCGTTGATCTTCGGATCGTGGTTCAGGGCATCCACGCGCGCCAGCAGCTCTGCCTCGGTCAGGCTGGCGTCGTACTTCTCGAACACCGAGAAAATGCCATTTTCCTCGCAGGCCTTGATCTTGTTGCGCACATAGACCTGGGATGCCTGGCTGTCGCCGACGAGGATCACGGCCAGTCCGGGTTGGTGACCTTTGGCTGCAAGTGCGGCCGCACGTTGCGCTACTTCGCCGCGTAGCTGGCGCGACAACGCGTTTCCATCAATGATTTTTGCGGACATGGGAAGTCTCGGTGTTTGTAATGGGAGCGACGATTATAAGTGCGAGGGGCCGGTGGTGCTGTGCCCCCGCTTGTCGCGCAGGGCTAGCGCCTCCGGCCCGCTGCCCCGTACGGTGTCAGCCTTGCATGCGTTGCACTTCGTACATACCGTCGCCCCGGCGTTTCCTGCAGGTTTGATTCTCGGCAAAGGCCTGTCGTTCCCTCGGAAAAGCAGGATTTTGCGCGGTAGAGTAGGCGCCCGATCCGTATTTCCAATATGTTCAGATATCGCATTATGAAAACGCCTATCGCATTTTGAAAAATAATCAAGTCCTGATACACTCCGGCCCATTGAACTTCCGCCGGGTTCCGCTGTAAGGTGAATCTGCCGGATCCTCCCTGTACACGGCCACGACAAAAACCAGGAGACTTCAACATGGCAGCGCAAATCGACACCATCCTGGCGCAAGCCGCCAATGACCCTGACGTGATGGAGACGCGCGAGTGGCTTGATGCCCTCGAGTCCGTCATTGAGCATGAAGGCGCCGAGCGCGCCCATTACCTGCTCGAGCGAATGGTTGATCTCGCCCGCCGTCGCGGTGCCCACATTCCGTTCTCCAGCAACACCGCCTACGTCAACACGATCCCCGCGCACCTTGGCGAACACTGCCCGGGCAACCTCGAATACGAAGAGCGCCTTCGCTCTTACATGCGCTGGAATGCGATGGCCATGGTGGTCAAGGCGAACCGTGCCGATGGCGACCTCGGCGGTCACATCTCGAGCTTCGCGTCGCTGGCCAACATGCTCGGGATCGGCTTCAACCACTTCTGGCACGCGCCTAACGAGCATCACGGCGGCGACTTGCTGTACATCCAGGGGCACTCGTCTCCCGGCATCTACGCTCGCGCCTTCCTCGAAGGCCGCATCACGGAAGACCAGATGCTGAATTTCCGCCGCGAGGTCGATGGCAAGGGCCTGTCCTCCTACCCGCATCCGAAGCTGATGCCCGAGTTCTGGCAATTCCCGACCGTGTCGATGGGTCTTGGTCCGCTGATGGCGATCTATCAGGCGCGCTTCCTGAAGTACCTGCACGCGAGACAGATTGCCGACACGGCGAACCGCAAGGTCTGGGCCTTCTGCGGCGATGGCGAGATGGACGAGCCGGAATCCATGGGTGCAATCGGCATGGCCGGCCGCGAGATGCTCGACAACCTGATCTTCGTCATCAACTGCAATCTGCAGCGTCTGGACGGTCCGGTGCGCGGCAATGGCAAGATCATCCAGGAGCTTGAGGCCGATTTCCGCGGTGCAGGCTGGAACGTGGTGAAGGTAATCTGGGGCTCGAACTGGGACGATCTGCTGGCCCGCGACAAAGAGGGCGTGCTGCAGCGGATCATGATGGAGACCGTCGACGGCGAGTACCAGAACTACAAGGCCAAGGACGGTGCTTACGTACGCAAGCATTTCTTCGGTAAGGATCCCCGTGCGCTGGAGCTGGTTGCCAACATGTCCGACGACGACATCTGGCGCCTGCTGCGTGGCGGCCATGATCCGCACAAAATCTATGCCGCCTACAAGGCCGCGCAAGAGCACAAGGGTCAGCCGACCGTTTTGCTGGTCAAGACCGTCAAGGGCTACGGCATGGGCAAGTCGGGCGAGGCGCGTAACACCGCGCACCAGACCAAGAAGCTCGATGACCAGGCTATCCGCGAGATGCGCGACCGCTTCGGCATCCCCATTCCTGACGACAAGCTCGGCGATGTGCCGTTCTACAAGCCGAACGACGATGCGCCGGAAATGAAGTACCTGCATGAGCGTCGACGTCAGCTCGGCGGCTACCTGCCCCAGCGTCGACCGAAGGCGGAGGAATCGCTGCCGGTGCCGGAGCTGTCCGCTTTCCAGCCGGTTCTGGAGGCGACCGCCGAAGGCCGCGAAATCTCGACAACGCAGGCCTATGTGCGGGCGCTGACCGTTTTGCTACGCGACAAGAACCTCGGCCCGCGCGTGGTGCCCATCCTCGTCGATGAGGCACGCACCTTCGGTATGGAAGGCTTCTTCCGCCAGATCGGTATTTTCAACCAGCAGGGACAGCTCTACGAGCCGGTCGACAAGGACCAGGTCAGCTATTACCGCGAGGATAAGGCTGGCCAGATTCTGCAAGAGGGTATCAATGAAGCGGGCGCGATGAGCTCGTGGATCGCCGCTGCGACCTCGTACTCGACGAATAATCGAGTAATGATCCCGTTCTACATCTTCTATTCGATGTTCGGTTTGCAGCGCATCGGTGACCTCGCGTGGGCGGCCGGTGATATGCGCGCGCGCGGCTTCCTGCTCGGCGGTACGTCGGGCCGTACAACGCTCAATGGTGAAGGCCTGCAGCACGAGGATGGTCACAGCCATGTGCTGGCCTCCACCATCCCGAACTGCGTACCCTACGACCCGACCTTCGCGCATGAAGTTGCGGTCATCCTTCACGATGGTCTCAAGCGCATGGTCGAGAAGCAGGAGGATGTGTTCTATTACATCACCCTGATGAACGAGAACTACAGCCACCCGGGTCTGAAGGCCGGCCAGGAAGAGGGCATCCTGAAAGGGCTGTACCTGTTGCAGCCGTCGCAGAAGAAGGCAAAGCAGCGGGTGCAGCTGATGGGCTCGGGCACTATCCTGCGTGAAGTCATTGAGGCGGCGAAGCTGCTCGAGGAAGACTGGGGTATCGCGGCGGATATCTGGTCCGCGCCGTCCTTCACGCTGCTGGCGCGAGACGGGCAGGACGCCGACCGCTGGAACATGCTCAACCCGACTGCTTCCCCGCGCGTGCCCTACGTTACCGCGCAGCTGCAGTCCAGCGAAGGTCCGGTGATTGCTGCCACCGACTACATGCGTACCTACGCGGAACAGATTCGTCCGTTCCTGCCGAAAGGGCGCTCTTACAAGGTGCTCGGTACCGATGGGTTCGGCCGCTCAGACAGCCGTGCGAAGCTGCGCGCGTTCTTTGAAGTGAACCGCCATTTCGTCACGGTTGCCGCGCTCAAGCAGCTCGCCGACGAAGGCAAGATTGATACCTCCCTGGTGGCGAAAGCGGTCGCGAAGTACGGCATCGATCCGAACAAGCCGAATCCAACGACGGTGTGAGGATGTAGTCCGGCGGGTTAACGAGGCCATCGGGCGGGTAGAGCGCAGCGAAACCCGCCGGATCGCCCCCGCCGCCACGAACAACACTAACCATAGCCATCATCCAGCCGACCCCCGGGCGCCTGCCTCCCGGCGGACGGAGACACGGAGAAAAGAACAATGAGCCACATGGAAATCAAGGTCCCTGATATCGGCGACTTCAAGGAAGTGGAAGTCATCGAACTGCTCGTCAAGCCGGGCGATGCGGTCAAGGCTGAGCAGTCACTGATCACGGTCGAGTCCGACAAGGCCAGCATGGAGATTCCGAGCAGCGCCGCCGGCATCGTCAAGGAGCTGAAGGTCAAGATTGGTGACAAGGTAGCCGAGGGAACGCTGATCCTGCTGCTCGAGCCGGTTGAAGGCGCTTCGGCATCCGCACCGGCGGCACCCGCACCCGCGGCAGCTACGCCAGTAGCTATTCCTGCCCCCGCATCGGTCCCCGCAGTGGCCCCCGCGCAAAGCGCACCCGCAGTGGTCGCCTCGTCCGCCAGCGTTACACCTGCGCCCGCAGCTGAAGCGGCCAACGGGCAGAAGCCGCACGCATCGCCCTCCATACGCAAGTTCGCGCGTGAGCTGGGCGTGGACTTGTCACGTGTGACCGGTACCGGACCGAAGGGCCGGATCCTGATCGAGGATGTGCAGGGATTCGTCAAAGGCGTCATGGCCGGTGGATCCGCAACGGCTGCGCCGAGCGGTAGTGGCGCAGCGCTTGGTCTGCTGCCATGGCCATCGCTGGACTTCTCGAAATTCGGCGAGACCTCGCTCGAGCCCTTGTCGCGCATCAAGAAGATCAGCGGCCCGAATCTGCATCGCAACTGGGTAATGATCCCGCATGTAACGCAATTCGATCAGGCCGACATCACTGAGCTCGAAGAATTCCGCAAGAGCGCCAACGAGTCGCTGGCGAAATCCGGCGTCAAGCTCACCATGCTTGCTTTTGTAATCAGGGCCAGCGTCGCCGCGCTGAAGAAATTCCCGGCGTTTAACTCCTCGCTTGATGCTGCCGGCGAGAATCTGATCCTGAAGCATTTCTATAACATCGGCTTTGCGGCTGATACGCCGAATGGTCTCGTGGTACCGGTTGTGAAGAATGCCGACCAGAAGGGCATTGCACAGATTGCGAAGGAAATGGGCGAACTCTCCGCGCAGGCGCGCGAAGGCAAGCTCAAACCGGCCGACATGCAGGGCGCGACCTTCACGATCTCATCGCTTGGCGGCATCGGCGGTACCGCCTTCACGCCGATCATCAACGCGCCGGAAGTCGCCATCCTCGGACTGTCGAAATCCGAGATCAAGCCGGTGTGGGATGGCAAGGCCTTCGTACCGCGCCTGATGCTGCCAATGTCGCTGTCCTACGACCACCGCGTGATCGACGGCGCGCTTGGCGCGCGCTTTACCGTGTATCTGGCCGACGTGTTGGCCGACATGCGCAAGACGCTGCTGTAAGGCCGGCGATGACTACCTGCGTTGTCGTCCGCAAGGACGATCAGATAGCGATCGCTGCCGACTCGCTCGTGACCTTCGGAGATACGCGCCTGTCGCATGCTTACGAAACGAACGAGAAAATCTTCGAGATCAACGGTTCGTACATCTCGCTCTCCGGCACCACCGCGCACTTCCCGGTGATGAAGAAGTTGCTGACCGAGATGGGCGACGAGTGCCTGCTTGGCTCGCGCGATGAAGTGTTTGAGACCTTTACGCGCGTGCACCAGATCCTCAAGGAGAAGTACTTCCTCAATGTTAAGGAGGAAGAAGACGACCCCTATGAGTCTTCGCAGATCACGACCCTGATCGCGAACACGCACGGCATCTTCGGTGTGTATTCCTATCGCGAGGTATTCAGCTTCGACCGCTTCTGGGCGATCGGCAGCGGCAAGTGCTTCGCGCTCGGCGCAATGTACGCCGCCTACGATGGCGAGTCGAGTGCCAAAGCCATCGCCGAGATCGGCGTGCACGCGGGTGCGGAGTTTGACAAGAGCTCGTCGCTGCCGTGCCGCACGATCAGCTTTCCGATGAAAAGATAACGGAGTCCCCTATGAGCCTCATCGAAATCCACGTGCCCGACATCGGCGACTTCAAGGAAGTCGAAGTGATCGAACTGCTGGTCAAGCCCGGCGACACCATCCAGCCGGAGCAATCGCTGATCACGGTCGAGTCCGACAAGGCCAGCATGGAAATTCCGGCCTCCGCCGGCGGCGTCGTCAAGGAGCTGAAGGTCAAGCTCGGCGACAAGGTATCCAAAGGATCGCTGCTCCTGCTGCTCGAGGCAACGGGTTCCGCCGCAGCGCCGGCACCGACCGCGCCGAATGCGGCAACGTCGCCCGCCTCGGCTGTGGCACCTCCGGCCGGCGGTAATGGTTCGCCCGCACAACCAGCACCGGTGCCCGCGCAGGCACCGGCTGCGGCCAACTTCTCTGGTACCGCCGACATCGACTGCGACACACTGGTACTCGGCGCCGGCCCCGGCGGCTACACCGCCGCGTTCCGCGCGGCCGACCTCGGCCAGAAGGTGGTGCTGGTCGAACGCTATGCCACGCTCGGCGGTGTGTGCCTGAATGTTGGCTGCATTCCGTCGAAGGCGCTGCTGCATGCGGCGAAAGTGATTACCGAGGCCGAGGAGATGTCGCACTTCGGCGTCAAGCTCGGCCATCCCGAGATCGACCTCGATGCATTGCGTGGCTGGAAGGACAGTGTGATCAAGAAGCTGACCGGCGGCCTGACCGGTCTCGCAAAGGCGCGCAAGGTGCAGGTCGTTCAGGGCAAGGGCGCGTTTTCATCACCCAATACGCTGATGGTCGAGACTGCCGAAGGCACGAAGACGATCGCATTCAAGAATGCGATCATCGCCGCCGGCTCCTCGGTCGCCCGGATTCCCGGATTCCCGTACGACGATCCTCGGTTGGTGGATTCCACCGGTGCGCTCGAGCTGCGCCAGATACCCAAGCGCATGCTGGTCATCGGCGGCGGCATTATTGGTCTTGAAATGGCCTGCGTGTACGACGCGCTGGGCGCGAGGGTTTCGGTGGTCGAATTCGCTGACGGCCTGATCCCTGCCGCCGATCGCGATATCGTCAAGCCGCTGCACAAGCGTATCGAGAAGCGGTATGAAGCCATCATGCTCAAGACCAAGGTCACGAAGCTCGAGGCGCAGGCCGATGGGCTGGTTGCGACCTTCGAAGGCGACAACGCACCGGCCGAGCCGCAGAAATACGACATGGTGCTGCTCGCGGTGGGTCGCCGCCCGAACGGCAAGGAGATCGCGGCCGACAGGGCCGGCGTGATCGTCGATGAGCGCGGCTTCATCCCTGTCGACCGTCAGCAGCGAACGAATGTGCCGAATATCTTTGCGATTGGCGATATCTGCGGCGACCCGATGCTCGCGCACAAGTCGACGAATGAAGCCAAGGTGGCCGCCGAAGTCATCGCCGGCCACAAGGTCGAGTTCGACGCGATGACGATCCCGTCCGTCGCTTACACCGATCCGGAGATCGCGTGGATGGGCGTGACTGAAGCCGAGGCGAAGGCCAAGGGCATTCCCTTCGAGAAGGCGAACTTTCCGTGGGCAGCGAGCGGCCGCGCACTGGCCATGGGTCGTGAGGACGGCGTGACCAAGCTGCTGTGGGATCCGACTACCAAGCGTATTATCGGCGCTGGCATCGTCGGCGTGAACGCTGGCGAGCTGCTGGCCGAGACTGTGCTGGCGATGGAGATGGGCGCCGACCTCGAAGATCTCGCGCTGACCGTGCATGCGCATCCGACGCTCTCAGAGACGCCGATGTTCGCGGCGGAGATGGGCTTAGGAAGCATTACTGATCTCTACATTCCGCCAAAGAGGTAAGTTCGTTTGTACCTAGCAAAACGGCCCGTATTGCGGGCCGTTTTGCTTTTCTGGTGTATCAATCAGTATCGTTCGGCGAACTGCCGGTCCGCCGGTTGCGACGTACCTGTTGATAGTCCGGCGGTTCTATCGCCACCGTCGCTAATCCCTGTCGGAGAGTTGTATGTTTCGTGTGAAAGCTGATCAGTTGCCGAAAGATCAGAGCGGTGCTGGTCTGGTTGCTAAGCTGGAGAAGGGCAAGAACTCGACGGTTCCGTTACGCGTAACGTATACCATCGAGGACGGAAAGATCACCCACGATATTCACGAGCGCAAGTGGGAGGAATGGTTCAGCGAATTATTCATCAAAAAAGCACAGCTGATAGAAATCAACCGGCGCGTTGCCACTGCACTCAGTACTATCTTGGTCAATGAAGCGGACAAACAGGCAGCCCTGAAGCGCGTTCACGCCATGGCCGATGCCGGAGAGGAGTTGAGCGCAGCTAAGATTCATGGCTCGCTCATCGCGACTTCTCAAGCAGCCGACAGTACGGCTCTCGCCAAGGGTGCAGCTAAGGTCGACATCCTCGTGGGTGATCCTTCCATGATCGATGCTGATACCTGCCTGCTCGATATCGGAGAGATTGCAAATAAGGGACGTGGGCATGTCGTGGGTCGCCCTCAACTGCACGCGTTTTCCTCGCTCGCCAATAAGGCAATTGAGGAAATTCATAGAAGTAGAAGCGAGCAGAAAAAGACTTCTTCTGTTGTGCCGGTGGTCGAGATTCCCCGTTGCGAACTAAAGACGAAACGGGTTCTGGTCTATGACGCAACTCCGAGAATGCGACGGGGTGTCCAAAACCAATATAAAGAATTTTTTCACGCGTTGTTCACCAGCCCCGAGAGTGAAGGCACTCTGGTGATCGCGTTGCCGAAATTTTTAGAGGGTAAGGCTGGGCTGGCGATCGCATTGAGGGACCTAAATAAGGTGGGTGATATCAGTTGCCGTCAGATCTTTGTTGTGTCGACCGATAATCAAGAAGTAAAACAATTTATTGAAATCATGGGACCCCTATGAAGTCAAACGGTTATTCATGTCATGGTGTGATTTCAAAAAAATTTTTGGTTTGAAAAATCATTCGAAGAAGAAAATTGGATGTAGAGGAGGAAAAGCCAAATATCTCCTGTTCCAAAAATCGACTTTTTCGTTGGCCGCGAAGATGGCATGACCAAGCTGCTGTGGGATTCGATCACTAAGCGTATTATCGGCACTGACCGTGCATGCGCATCCGACGCTATCTGAGACGCCGATGTTCGCGTCGGAGATGGGGTTGGGAAGCATCACCGACCTGTACATTTCGCCTAAAAAAGTCTGATCGTCTCGCAAAAACGGCCCGCATCGCGGGCCGTTTTTTTGTTTTCGTTGCGCTATGCGGAGCATCTCCCGGAACGGAAGCAGGTCGGTTTTCAACAAGCTCCTTGAGGGAGGGGCGAATGACCAAGGTGAGAACACTTGATACCAGCATGGGCTATCGAACTATGCTGAAAGACATCGCGAGACTCGGCGTACTTAGGGTCGACAACACATATCAGCGCAATGGAATAATTTACGTCACCTTGCATGAACGCACGGCAAAGGAGTGGCTTACGAAGAAGTTTGTTCCGGGAAAAGCGGCAGCAGCACGGAAGGCCACTGAGGCAGCATTGATATCCTTGATCGAGGCTAAAGCTTCTCACTCTGAACAGCTGGTCCAGAATATCCGGGACCGCACTCAATATGGTGTGGATATCACAGGCCGAGCCATGGCTCGTGATTACCAGCCCGTAGTGGGTCATCAGAACC
>CAZESK010000008.1:35626-51862 GCA_964515155.1 uncultured Bifidobacterium sp. | reverse complement strand
CTGCGCATGGTTCAGCCCGAGGCTGTAGAACGACTTCATCAGTGTGTAGTTGAATACTTTGCCGGTCTCATCAGTGCCGGCAGGTAGCAGCCCGAACATCTCCTGCAAATAGCCGCATGCTTTCGTGTCGATACGTCCGGCATTGTGGGTCTGTAGTCCATCCAGAGTGCGCTGCAATGTCGCAGCGAGCGACCTGCCGCTGGCCCTGCCTATCCACTCGTTGCCTTTTTCACGTTGCTTGATGGCCCACTTGCCGAGCCTGTCAGGAGCAAACGGAAAGTGGTCAGGCGTTTCATGTGAGCCACTAGCCTCTTGGAGGCGCTGCGCAGGCTCGGCCAAGCGGGTCTTCAGTAGTACGTCGACGTTGGGTTTTACATCACTGCTGGCGGTGCTTTTTGGCGGCACGGCGGTGGTCGGAGCCGCGAGGGGCATGGCGAGCCCGACTTTCTGATCGTTGTTTGCGCTTGACGCCACAGCATTGCCTGGCGTGCCCTTGCGTAGGGTGGGCGTGCCAAACTTAAGAGCAGGCAGCAGCTTGATCGGCGTGAGATCGGGAGGGGCTGGTGTCGTCGGTCGTGGGGGCGGTACGGCGGGTTTGCCGAGTGCTTGAATCGAAGGATCGGTCCGCTGCATGTAGCCGGGTTCTCCGTGGGGGATACGGGCCTCGATGGGCTCGCTCTGGGGATCGATATTGAAACGAACTCGCTTGGCGCTCCTTGGGTGGTCACTGTCTGCCGATTTGCGGCTGCCATCGTTTGGCTCTTGATGGTCTGTTGCCTTGCGCTTGCGGTTCGGCGGGGACTCCGGCGAAGGTGAGCTTACCGTTGGCATAGGCGTTCCGTTATCGAGCCACGCCACATCATCGAGTATCCCGGTGGCCTTGGTGCGCGGTGATAAAGCTTCCTCGATCCGTGGACTGACCGCCGAAAGCTTTTCCGACATTGACCGTATGATCTTGCGCGGCGACAGCGCCTTCACCGGAGAGCCCGGGGAGGCAGCGGGCGGTTGCGCCTCGGGCGAGGTGATCACGGGCTGTCCGGGAATATCATTGGGCTTCAATGACGGTACAGGCTTCTGATAATTCTTGAGCACGGGTGGGCTGACAACCCCACCCTTTGCACCCTTGGGTGTGACGGGCCCCGGCGCAGGACTGCCAACACCGGTAACGGTGTGCTGTTTATCTTTGGGTTTGGCTGTGGCGTTGTACATGGCTATCTTCCTTTCAGAGGTGAGTATCGCGGGACACTCGGTGGGAGAGCCCGGCGCAAAGGCTCGAAACGTCCTCTAGGTCGTCTCCGATAGCGTGCGGTTCCCTCAAGTGGTTCGAATGTCCGAATAGCGGCTTTCGATCGACAGACGAAAAAAAAGAGGAGCCTTGGCTCCTCTTGGTCTGCCTGCCGACAGTGATCACTGCCGCACGCAGTCCACGTAATAACCCTTGACGCCATCAACCTCGGTCTTCACCAGGCCGTGCACATCTGTCTCGAAGCCGGGCAGCTTCTCGTTGAACTCGCGCACAAACTTCAGGTAATCGACGATGGTCTCGTTGAAGCGCTCGCCGGGAATCAGCAGCGGAATGCCCGGCGGGTAGGGTGTCAGCAGAATGGCGGTCACGCGGCCTTCGAGCGCATCAATAGCCACGCGTTCGATGTCGCGGTGGGCCATCTTCGCGAAGGCATCGGAGGGCTTCATCGCCGGCTGCATGTCGGACAGGTACATCTCGGTCGTCAGCCGCGCGACGTCATGCTGCTTGTACATATCGTGAATCTGCTGGCAGAGGTCGCGCAGACCGGTTCGCTCGTAACGTGGATTAGCGGCAGCGAACTCGGGCAGGATGCGCCACATTGGCTGATTCTTGTCGTAGTCATCTTTGAACTGTTGCAATGCGGTCAGCAGCGTATTCCATCGGCCTTTGGTGATGCCGATCGTGAACATGATGAAGAACGAGTACAACCCGGCCTTCTCGACGATCACCCCATGCTCGGCCAGATACTTGGTGACGATGGATGCCGGGATACCGGACTCGCCGAAGTGGCCATCGATCGACAGACCCGGCGTGACGATGGTCGCCTTGATCGGGTCGAGCATGTTGAAACCCGATTCGATCTTGCCGAATCCGTGCCAGTTATCCTTTCCGTTGATGATCCAGTCATCGGGTGAGCCGATGCCTTCTTCGCCAAAGCTGTCCGGACCCCAGACCTGGAACCACCAATCCTGTCCCCATTCTTCGTCGACTTTTTTCATCGCACGCCGGAAATCGAGCGCCTCGAGAATGCTCTCCTCGACCAGCGCGGTGCCGCCCGGCGGCTCCATCATCGCAGCGGCGATATCGCAGGAGGCGATGATCGCGTACTGCGGCGAGGTCGAGATATGCATCAGATAGGCCTCGTTGAAGCTATCCCGGTCGAGCTGCACCGTTTCCGATTCCTGCACCAGAATCTGCGAAGCCTGTGACAGGCCGGCCAGTAGCTTATGGGTGGACTGAGTCGAGAAGATCAGCGACTTGTGTGCGCGCGGCCGGTCCTTCCCGATGGCGTGCATGTCCTTGTAGAAGTCATGGAAGCTTGCATGCGGCAGCCAGGCTTCATCGAAGTGCAGGGTATCGATCTCGCCATCGAGCATGTCCTTGATGACTTCGACGTTGTACAGCACGCCGTCATAGGTCGACTGCGTGATCGTCAGAATCCGCGGCTTCTTGTTTTTCGCCTCGCGTGCGAATGGATTGGCCTCGATCTTTTTCATGATGTTTTCCATCTTGAACTCATCACGCGGAATCGGGCCGATGATGCCAAGGTGGTTACGGGTCGGCATCAGGAACACGGGTATCGCGCCGGTCATGATGATCGAGTGCAGAACTGATTTATGGCAGTTGCGATCCACTACCACGATGTCGCCCGGTGCTACCGTCGAGTGCCACACCATCTTGTTCGAGGTGGAGGTGCCGTTGGTGACGAAGAAGCAGTGGTCGGCATTGAAGATGCGCGCGGCATTGCGCTCGGACGCTGCTACCGGCCCGGTATGGTCGAGCAACTGGCCGAGTTCCTCGACCGCGTTGCAGACATCAGCGCGCAGCATGTTTTCACCGAAGAACTGATGGAACATCTGCCCGATCGGCGATTTCAGAAAGGCGACGCCGCCCGAGTGGCCGGGGCAATGCCACGAATACGAGCCGTCTTGTGCGTAGTGCACCATCGCGCGGAAGAACGGCGGTGCCAAGCCATCGAGGTAGGAGCGTGCTTCGCGAATAATGTGCCGTGCAACGAACTCCGGTGTGTCCTCGAACATGTGGATGAAGCCGTGCAGTTCTCGAAGGATATCGTTTGGAATATGCCGTGAGGTGCGTGTCTCGCCATACAGGTAGATCGGGATATCAGCATTCTTGTAACGGATCTCCTCGACGAAGGCGCGCAGCGATTTCAGTGCAGTCTCGGTCTCCTCATGCGAGCCGGCACCGAATTCTTCATCGTCAATCGACAGGATGAATGCAGACGCCCGCGACTGTTGCTGTGCGAACTGTGACAGATCACCGTAACTGGTGACGCCGACGACCTCCATGCCTTCCTTCTCCAGCGCATCGGCCAGCGCGCGGATGCCGAGGCCCGAGGTGTTCTCGGAGCGGAAGTCTTCATCGATGATGACGATGGGGAAGCGGAATTTCATGAGGTCTCCCGAAGCAGGAAGGGCGCCACCGGCGGACAGGACGGGGACGTAAAAAAGAGAGGCGGATTTTCGCAGAATTGCGGGTCGGGAGGGAGAAATCCTGCGGCGTTTTGCCAGTAAATAGCGGGTCAGCGGCCCTGATAGATAACAAAAGAATAATCCCAGCCATTCCCGGTCGAGTGATGCCGCTCGCGCGAGACCTCGGTCCAGGCGGCCGGATCAATCGCCGGAAAGAAAGCATCGCAGTCAAAGACGGCATCGATCTCAGTAACGATCAGCTTGTCGGCTCGTTGGATTGCATCGACATAAATCTGCGCGCCGCCGATGACGAACACCTCGCCTTCACCGGCCAGATGCAGCGCCTCGTCCAGTGAACCGGCACGCTCGACTCCCTGATGCATCCAGTCCGGATTGCGGGTCACCACGATGTTGCGCCGGTTCGGTAGCGGCCGGCCGATCGAATCGAAGGTCTTGCGGCCCATGATGATCGCGTGGCCCGACGTGGTGCGCTTGAAGAAGGCCAGATCCTCGGGCAGCCGCCACGGCAGCGTGTTGTGGATGCCGATGCCATGGTTACGGTCGGTGGCGACAATCAGGGACAGGCTGGCAGGCATGGCGGCGGGTTGTGAAGGATTTGAAGAATTCGCATCTTAATGCCTTTTGCCGGCCTCGGCGGGCGGGGCGGTCCGCCCTGGTCTGCCCCGCCGGGCATGCGACCCCGGGGAGGCTTCGCACAGCGTATCAATCCCACCAACCGATGATGCATTTGCGTCATTGAGAAAGCGGACCGCCTCGCGCACTGTCTCGGGGACGGACCGGGTGGCGACTTTTCCGGTCAGGGCAACACTTCCTGAGGAGAATCGCATGGCCACGACGACCAACACACTGCCGACCATTTCCGAGCAGGAGCTCATCCAGCTGGAAGGGGAGACACTCACACTGAATGTTTTTACCGGCTACACCGATCCCCAGGGTGACCAGCTCGGTTGGACGCTGACGGATATCGAGGCGTTCGACCCGGTTACCGGTATGTCGCTTGGCAGCAATTCATTGAACGATTTTTCGGTTCGCGCCGATGGGCAGTTCACCTACCGTGCCTTGCTGGATTTGTCGGCCGGCCAGCAGCGTACCGAGATCTTTCACTTCCGCGTCTTCGACGGGATGGCGTTGACGACAACGTCCGTCTCGGTCACGGTCGTCGGAGTCGGCACGACGATACAAGCACCGGATGACTTTGCACGAACCACTGCCGGGCAACCGGTCGTGCTGGACGTACTGGCCAATGACGGTGCGCAGACTGACTTTGGCTTTCTGGCCCCCAGCACAGTGACGTCGATTAATGGGCAGGCCCTAGCCGCTGACGGCCAGATCAGCCTGACGGACCCGGTCACGGGCTCGCTCATTGGCGCTGTTACACGGGGCAGCGGCAATACACTCCAATTCACGCCAGCCCATGGGTTCACGGGCAAGGTTGGCTTTACCTATGGGGGCATCCATGAAAACCAGATGGGTGCCGACCTGGGGTTCAGTCCGTATGAAGAGCAAGTGACCATCGATGTGCTGCCTGCACCCCGACCGGCACCCGTGGGCGTCTCCGATCTGTACTACCAGGACGGCTTCGCCACGCTCGCGGTACCTTCCATCTGGGGCGTGCTGGCCAACGATACCGGGAATGGCAGCCTGATGCTGGCGCAACTCACGAGCGCGCCGACCCAGGGTACGCTGGATTTCAATTCGGACGGCAGCTTCATCTACACGCCCTCGCTGGCAATGATGGCGCTGCCTTTCGGGGCCATGACGAATGTGAGTTTCAGCTATGCGGTCTATAGCGGCACGGCGTTTGCGGCTGCACCGACAGCGGTCACGCTGCAGTTCGTCCAGAACACGGCACCGCCGGTGGCGCTCAACGACGTCCTGTGGTTGCAGGAGGATCAGCAGCGGATCCTACAAGTCGCTGACCTGTTCGGTATCGATGGCGATGGACCGGTCAATGATTCCGGCAGCGGCGCGCCGTTTACTGCCATCTTCATTGAGTCGCTCCCGCAGCAAGGCGGTCTGTACTTGTCCGGCCAGCCGCTGTCGGCGGGGACGCTCGTACCGGTCAGCCAGATCGCCGCCGGCTTGCTGGCATACCACCCGCCGCTGAATCAGGCCGGCAACGATGCCTTCCAGTACCGCGTCTTTGACGGACTCGCGTACAGTAATCCGGCGACCGTTACGCTGAATATTGAGGCGGTCAATGATCCGCCAGCGCCGCTCTCCCCATTGAACTTCACGGTCAATGAGGGGCAATTCATCGGCGGATGGCCTCATCTCGTTAATCTTGCCGAGTATGTCGCCGACCCGGACGATACCGCGCTGGGATTCAGATTGCTCAGCATCGACCGTGGCCCGAACGATGGCGGTATGCCCGATGGTTACGCAAGCAATGATTTCGAGTTGTCTGCCACCGGAATGTTCTTCTATGACAGCCGTTATCTGAACTTGCAACCCGGGCAGCAGCAGACGGAGACCTTCCATTATCTGGTCACCGACGGCGAGCATGTGTCGCCGGGTAGTTTCACCGTCACTGTGATTGGTACTGATTTTGGCGGAGCGCTGCCTGCGGCACCGAATGACTATGCGATGACCTCGCAGGGTGTCGCGCTCGTGCTTGATGTGTTCGCGAATGATCCTCTGGAGACGGCGCTGTTCAGCGGGCCGCAGTTCACGGCGATCAGCGGGCTGTCAGTCGCAGAGGGTAGCGTGAGCCTTGTCTCAGCCACGCCGACCCTTGCTCCTCGCCTCATGTTTACCCCGGCCCCCGGGTTCACCGGTGATGCTACGTTCAGCTACACGTACAGCTACCAGTTTTTTCCGCCGGCAGCCACGGAGCCTGCGACGGCTACGGGCTCTGCGGATGTCACGGTACGCGTGGTGCCTGGCACCGCGATCGGCATGCCAAACGGTCGTGCGGATACCTATGTCTTGCCCCTGTTCATGGAGGTTGGTGTGGGCGCTGCGGGTGGTGTGCTGATCAATGACATTGTTCCTTCGGGAGCGGCCGTCGTGGCGCAGCTGGTTGACCGACCGGAGCAAGGCACACTGGATTTCAACGCCAATGGCAGCTTCACCTACCGGCCGACCTCCGACATGCTGGCCAGTGCGGTCGGGACCGAGTATGTGGTGACCTTCAGCTACCGCCTCATGACCGGTGATGCGCTCGATGATGATACGACCCGGGTGACGTTGCAATTACGTCAGCCTGCGGCCGTGCCGATTGCCGTGGACGATGTCATGGAGGGAAGCGAAGATCAGCCACTGGTCATCACACCCGAGTCGCTGTTCGGACCGGACGGTGCCGGGCCGCTGAATGATCGGCAGGTCGACGGGCAGGCTTTTACTGAAATTCGTATTCTGAGACTTCCCGATACCGGGGCGCTGCTGCTGGATGGCGCGGCGATAGCGGTAGACACATCCATCACTGTGGCGCAGCTGGCCGCAGGCAAGCTGGTCTTCGTGGCGCCTGAAAACTTCTCCGGCACCACGCGTTTCGATTACCTGGTTCGCAGCAACGATGGCTTGAGCAATCCTGCCACGGTGACGATACAGGTGGCCGAGGTCCCGGACTTGCCGGTGCTGGTATCGCCGCCCTTGGTCCCGCAGGTGTTCCACGAGGCAGGTGATGCCGCTGCCCAGACATTGTCGGCGTCGCTACCCCAGCTGCAATTGCTCGATCCCGACTCTGTTCCATCCGCGATCGGCATCGATCTTCAACTTATTCCGGCGACGGCAGGCAGCGTGCCGCCTGCCGTCGCCGGTACACTGGCCTCGGCCCTATCGTTCACGCAGACTTTCACTCCCAGCGGTGCCGGCACGATGGTCACGATATCGCCAGTCTTGGATACCGGACCGCTTGATTTAGATTTTCTGCCGGCAGGCGAGGTCCTCATCCTGAACTATCGGATCGTCGTCACCGACAGCGATGGTACGGAGTACACGCCTTATGCGATTCCAGTGCAGATTATCGGTACCAACGATGCACCGGTTGCCGGCAATCTCCAGACAGCGCTCGAGGTGGGCACATCGGTTGCTGCCAGTGACGGCCTGCTGTCTCAGGTGATCGATGCCGATGCCGGCGAGGCACTGAGGCTGACTGGCCTCGGGGGAGAGCGCTTCATGTTCGAGCCGTCGGTTGGCTTGTTGACCGAGGTGGGCGCGCTGATCGTTAATGTCGATGGCAGCTATCACTTCCTGCCGAATGCGCAGGGCAGGTCAATGGCGAGAGGTGAATCGCTCCAGATCAACACGAACTACGAGGTTGCCGATGCAGCTGACGCCAGGGCGACGGGGATGTGGAGTCTCACCGTGTGGGGCGTCAATGAAGCCCCAGTCGCTAGCCCGGACCAGATGGGCCCTGTCTTTGCCGGAGATTCCATCCAGTTCGATGCGCCCACATTACTGGCCAATGATTATGATCTGGATAATGGCGAGACAGCGCAGCTTGCGCTGGCTACTCTCGGCTTCGGCGCCTCTGTCCTTAGCGTACCTGAGACGGGTAGCGCCACGCTGACGGGTACCTATGGTGTCCTCACGATCCATGCTGACGGACGACTGGATTACGAAGCAACCTCTGCCGCCAGCGCTGCACTCGCCAAGGGTGTCGAGGCCTTCGATATCTTTACCTATACCGTCGTCGATCCGTCTGGAGCGAACAGTACGGCCGACCTCATCTTCAGCATCGTAGGCGCTAATCGTGCGCCATCCTCCGTCGCTGACAGCTATGCGACCGACTATGGCCAGTCGTTGACGGTGGCAGTGTCATCCGGCGTGCTGGCCAACGACAGCGATATCGATGGTGATACGCTCAGCGCGATACTGCATACCGGACCATCGAACGGCACGCTGGTACTGAACTCGAATGGTAGTTTCACTTACACGCCGGCGGACGGCTACAGTGGTACGGACAGTTTCAGCTACCGCGCCTTCGATGGCAGCGCAGAGGGCGCGCTGACGCAAGCCAGCATTACGGTACAAGCGCCACCGCCGCCACCGCCGCCCTTGCTCGAGCAGCGATTATTCATTAACGAGATCGCGGTCAATGCCGGAGCAGCCACCGTCACCATCAACACCAACAATGGCGCCTTGCCTAACATGGTCACGGCCGGCACCGGCCGCATCGAGCTGTTCAACTTCTCCGGCAGCGGCATTGCGGCGGCAGATCTCTCCAAGGTCCGGCTGGAGGTCGTCGGCTTGCAGGCAAGACTCGGCGTGATCGAATTGGACAGTCTGACTGGTCTCACCGAGTCCGCCAATGGCACGCCCTTATCCGGTGTGGCGCTGCAGGCTAACGGAGCGCTGGTGCTGCATGAGCCCAATGCCAGCAGCATCGGTATCTGGCAGACCTTCAGCGCGACGGGCCAGCTGATGCTGTCGGGTACCTATCAGGCCAGCAGCTGGGGGCTTGGACCATCGGTGACGTCGCCGATCGCCGTCAATCTGGTGGAGGCCGGACAGTCGATCGACTTCTTTGCGGCTAACGGCGCGCCGCTGTCGGGCCTGACCGGCATTACGGGCCTGTCGAGTGGTGCGCATGCGCAGGGCTCGGTCAGTCCCTTCGAGCTGCCGGATCTGTCGTCGCCGTGGTTCGGCGGGGCACAATGGTCCTCACCGGGCGCCGACATCCCCGCTGACGTCCTGAGCCTGCTGTCGAGGAACGCGCAGTTCAGTGGGGAACTGGCCTCGTCGTCGGATACCGTGTTCGCCCGGACCCAGGATCGTTATCTTGCGCCGTCTGGCGGTAGCGATCCCGCTTTCGTTGACTACAACGACGCCGGCGACTGGACCTACGGCAGCAACGCGATACTCACCATGGGCAGGGAGAATGTTCTGCTGTCGAGATCATCGCCCTCGTTCATCGCTAACGTGCAAGATGCCGCTGACAACGTCAATCCCCTGCAAGGGCGGCAGCCGGCAGCGGATCTGATTGCCGGCATTGCCAGCGAGGGCGGACAAACGATCGCAATCTTCTCCGGCACCGGGAGCGGCGCGGCCGGGCACGATTTCCTGTATGGCGTGGGGACGAATGACAGTCTATTCGGCAATGGTGGCAACGACTTCTTGTACGGCTCGTCAGGCAATGACCTGCTCAATGGCGGTACCGGTGCCGACCGGCTGTTCGGCGGCGAGGGCAATGACCGACTGATCGGTGGCAGCGGAGGCGATTACCTCAACGGCGGCAGCGGCGCCGATCTCTTCATCTTTCGCGCACGGTCGCACAGTACCCCCGGGGGGGCGGACATTATCGAGGACTTCGTCAAGGGCATCGACAGGATCGACCTGTCAGCGATTGATGCCAACACGAGGCGCACCGGCGATCAGGACTTCACCTTTGCCGGCCGGTCGCCCGGCGTGGTTGCCAACGCGGTCACCTGGTTTGAAAGCGGCGGTAATACGGTGGTTCAGGCCGATGTTGATTCCAACCGGTCGGCCGACCTGCAGATCGTCCTGGTTGGGACGAATCTCGGACTGACGGCCGCAGATTTTATTTTGTGAATCAGCGCGCCGGTCGCCTCAGACCGCGACCGGCGCCTTGATCGCGGGATGCGATTGGTAGCCGACGACCTCGACGTCTTCGTAGCGGTAATCGAAGATCGAGTCCGGCTTGCGCTTGAGTACCAGCTTGGGCAAGGGCAAGGGTTCGCGTGAGAGCTGCTCCTTCACCTGCTCGAAGTGGTTCGAGTAAATATGGCAGTCGCCGCCGGTCCAGATGAAGTCGCCGACATCCAGCCCTGTTTGCTCGGCCACCATGTGCGTAAGGAGCGCATACGACGCAATATTGAACGGCACGCCAAGGAAGATATCGGCACTGCGCTGGTACAGCTGGCAGGACAGCCTGCCATCGGCGACGTAGAACTGGAAGAACGCATGGCAGGGGGGCAGCTTCATGCGCGGGATGTCGGATACATTCCAGGCAGAGACAATCAGACGACGCGAATCCGGGTTGGAGCGGATCTGCTGGATCAGCTGCGCGATCTGGTCGATATGCTCGCCGTTCGGTGCAGGCCAGGAGCGCCACTGATAGCCATAAATCGGTCCGAGCTCGCCATTGGCATCGGCCCACTCATCCCAGATGGTGACGCCGTTGTCTTTCAGGTAGCCGATATTGGTCGAGCCCTGCAGGAACCAGATCAGCTCATGAATGATGGACTTCAGGTGCAGCTTCTTGGTCGTGACCATCGGGAAGCCGTCGTGCAGGTCGAAACGCATCTGGTGACCGAATACCGAGCGGGTGCCGGTCCCGGTGCGGTCGGTTTTTTCGGTGCCATGTTCGAACACATGGCGCATGAAATCCTGATATTGGTGCATGGTCTGGAATCCTTCGAATGCCGCATTTTACCCTGTACGCCATCGGTCCCCGGGGCTGGCGAATCGCACGACCCTGCGTGGAACGCAGTTCGTAGCGCTGTCACTGCTTTTTGACGCGGCGCCTCGCAGCCCCGCTTGTTTTTTCATTTTCCCATCGGAGCCCTGCATGAGTATCCAGATCAATCCGTCTCCACCTCTGCCAGCCGGCCCCCCGGCGACCCACGCCCAGCAGGTAGTACCATTGATGAGCACGACGATGGCATCCGTCCACCTGACACCGCTGATTCCCCCCGCCCCCGCGCACGGCCCGCAGCCTGTACCGATGACAGCGGACGCAAGCATCGCGGCCGATGGCAGGCAGGCACGTTTCGCGGAGTGCCGGAAAACCCTGATGGACCGGCTCGCACAGGATGCTGCCGCTCCGGATCGCCCGAAGGGTGGAGCGCTAACAGACGCTCAGCGCAGCGCATGCATCTCGGTGCTGACGACCGTCGCCACAGCGGTTTCAGGTACGTGACGGTGGTGCGGCCGTGAATCCGCTGTATACCGCGACTGTCGATGCCGAAGTGCGCGAGATCATCGCGCTGGTCAATGCCAGCTTTCATGAGGTGCCCGACAAGGTGGCCCATCTGCAGCATCAGCTCGGCACCGGCATGCAGAAGGCACTCGTCGATGGCTGGCCGGACGACGAGGTCGAGGTCGTGTATGCCGAGGCCTACCGGCTCTTCAATGAACAGCGCTATCAGGATGCCTTGCCGCTGGCCTTGCATCTCTCGGTCAACCGTCCGCTGGACCAGCGCTTCATGTTCATGACCGGAATGATTCTGCAACTGCTCGGTGATCCGCTGCTGGCCGCCACCTTCTTCGCAACGCTGCTATCAATTGACACCAGCTTCGTGCCTGCCGCCTTCCGGTTGGCCGAGTGTTACGTTGCACTTGGTCAGCACAAGGATGCGCGCGAGATGTTCGAGGTGGCTATCGATATGGGGCGTGGAACGATGGGCGAGGCGGACGAGTTCTTTGCATTGCAGCGCTCGATCGTGGAGAAATTACGGTCGATGAATTGATCGATCTGTTCGCATGCATGGCGCATAGCGCCACAGGCGACATCCGCCGTGTCATAGACCGTCAGAAAACTGCAGCGCCGCCAGTCCCGCATACAATCCCCCAGCCTCCACCAGCTCAGCATGCGTGCCGGTCTCCACGACCCGGCCATGCTCCATCACGACGATACGGGTCGCGCGCTGTACAGTGGCCAGACGGTGCGCAATCACCAGAGTGGTTCGGCCTTGCATGGCTGTTTCGAGGGCACGCTGCACCAGCCGTTCCGATTCCGCATCCAGCGCACTGGTGGCCTCATCGAGTAGCAGCAGGGGCGGGTTCTTCAGCAGCGCTCGGGCAATGGCAATGCGTTGCCGCTGCCCGCCGGAAAGCCGAACGCCGCGCTCGCCGAGGAAAGACTGATAGCCGTCAGGTAGCCGCTCGATGAACTCGTGTGCAGCGGCCTGCCGTGCGGCAGCGATCACGTCATCATCACTGGCATCCGGACGGCTGTAGCGGATGTTCTCCATCGCATTGGCTGAGAACACCACGGTATCCTGTGGCACGATGCCGATCGCATTGCGAAGATCCGTCAGCGAGAGCTCGCGAATGTCGATGCCGTCGAGCTTGATGCTGCCTTGTTCCGGATCGTGGAAGCGCAGCAGTAGCTGAAACAGCGTGGTCTTGCCGGCACCGGATGGTCCGACGATGGCGACTGTCTCGCCCGGCTGCACCAGGACCGACAGGTCGGTCAGCGCCATCGTATCCGGACGTGATGGGTAGCGGAAGCGCAGGTGCTCGATGGCGATGGTCGCGCCATTGGCCGCGCGTGGCGGCAGCTGGCGCGGGTGCGCGGGCGACATGATTGGCGATTGCTCGGCCAGCAGTTCAAGTAGCCGCTCGCTCGCACCGGCTGCGCGCTGCGCATCGCCGAGTACTTCAGACAAGGCGCCGATCGCACCGGCGACGATGGCCGCGTACAGAATGAACTGGGCGAGTTGACCTGCGCTCATCCGGCCGTCAATGACGGCGTGCGCGCCCAACCAGAGTACGAACACGATGGCACCGAATACCAGCAGAATAGCCAGCACCGTCAGTAGCGAGCGTGCCCGGATGCGGGCAATCGCGGTCGTGAACGCCGTCTCGACGGCTGACCCGAAGCGCGTCGCCTCGCGTACCTCTTGCGCATAGGCCTGCACCACGGCGATGGCATTGAGCATTTCGCCGGCCAGGCCCGAGGCGTCGGCGATCCGGTCCTGTGATGCACGCGAGAGCTTACGCACGCGGCGGCCGAACACAATGATCGGGAAAATCACCGCGACCAGCATGACGATAATGATGGCTGACAGCGTCGCGCTGGTCAGGAACATCATCAGTAGCCCACCGGCCAGCAGCACGAGATTGCGCAAGGCCATCGAGATGCTGGTGCCAACCACGGTCTGGATGAGTGTGGTGTCCGTCGTCAGCCGCGATAGCACCTCGCCGGTCTGGGTGGTTTCGAAAAAAGCCGGACTTTGCTTCAGCACATGGGTGTACACCGCGCTGCGGATATCTGCTGTCACTCTCTCGCCCAACCAGGACACCAGGTAGAAGCGTGCTGCCGTTGCCACGGCGAGTACGCAGGCGACGAGGAAGAGCGCAATGAAATACAGATTGATATGCGCGGTTTGCGCGCTGCCGGCACTGGTGAAGCCGAGGTCGATCAGCTGGCGGAAGGCGTAAGGGATGGCCAGCGTGGCCGAGGCGGCGACCAGCAGCGCCACGGCGGCCAGCAGGATGCGCGTGCGGTACGGCGCAAGGAAGGGCAGTAGCCGCGCCAGTGTCTTGATGCCGCTGTGCGACTTCGGTCGTTCGCTTGCCGTGTTCATAGCTTCAGGGCCTTCACATAGCCTGTCATTTCAAGATAGCCGCGGCCGACAGGCTTGCCGTCGCGTTCGAGGGTTACTGCACCTTCCCAGTACACCGCACCGGTGGACTGGCGGGAATCGAGCTCCTGGTCGTCCTGCAGCGGACGCAGCCGCCATTGCTGCCCGTCGATCCCAAGCTCAAGCTCAACCGGATAGCTGGCCCGGGTGCGGGGCGACCGCCATTGTCGCAGAGGCACGAAGCGTACCGCGTCATCCTCGAACCGGCGCTGGCGTCCGCTGCGGTCGCGCAGCATGGCATGCTGCCACAAGGTGCCGCCATCGGCCGTGCGGATGCGAAAAGCCATCAGTGTGCTGCCGTCATCGAGATTCGCACCGACCCAGTCCCAGCCCACGGCGCGCGGATCTAATACCGTGCTTGACCATTCATGGTCCAGCCAGGCGCTGCCGCTGACGGCCATCGGCTTGCCGTTGCGCGTGACGGTGCCACTCACCTTGAGCTGCGGCTCGCTGTAGTAGTAGCTTGCCTGCTCAGGCTTCGGTCCCTTGCGCGAGAAGCCGTTCTCGCCTTGCAGCAGCACTGGTTGTGTTGGCCTAAGCGTCAATGACAGCGTGAATTCACGCGCCGGCAGCGCCACGCGGTAGCTGCCGTCCGCGTGGCGTTTCATCGTCCAGGCGCCGAGTCTGACGTCGGTATCTGTCTCCGAAACCTGCGCGAGGCCGAAGCCGGCGCGCGCGATCTTCTGGTCGTGCTGCAGCTTGCCGATGGCGGGATCCGACAGCGCCGCATGCGCGACGATCAATTGCTTCGGGGCGAAGCGGCTGGGGTTGGCGCGGTCGTGTTCCGTCGCCGAGCGGAAGAAAGTGACCTGAAAGCCCAGCGGCTTGCCATCGGGTGTCTGCAGCCAGCCGGTGGCATACCACCACTCGGTGCGGAAGTCGGGATGAGCGCCGAAGTCACGCGGGAAGGTCAAGGGTGTTCGCGGTTCGACCTGGGCGAATTTGGGTACGTCTGCATAGGCCGCCGGTATCATCATTGCCAGCAGAAGATACCGGATCCCCCGCCACAGGACGGCGCCCGGCGATTGACGTGGTGCGTGGAACCGCTTCATGTCACCAATCCTCCCTCACCGCCCGCACCGCGCTTCCCGATATTGCCATCCGTCCTGACACCAGTGCCGTGCCCGACGCCGATACGAGCAGCACCGCAGCCACTGTCGCCATCAATGTCCAGGGCATGTGTAATTGCATCGTCCAGTGGAAAGATTGTGGATTGACGATAAACACGAGAATCAGGCTGATGCACCAGCCAAGCACGAACCCGCCCATGATCGCCAGCCCCGCCAGTAACGCGCCTTCACCGGCCAACAGTGTCAGGATCTGTCCACGCGTGACACCGACGTGGCGCAGCATGCCGAATTCCTTTGCGCGCGACAGTACTTGTGCCGAGAATGTCGCGGCCACGCCGAACAGACCGATCAGAATTGCCACCCCTTCCAGCAAATAGGTGATCGCAAAGCTGCGGTCGAAAATCTTCAGGCTGATCGCACGGATCTCGCCCGGTTCCGCGAACTCGAGCGCAGCGGCGAAGGGCAGGGCCTGCAGCTGCGTGCGCAGCGCGTCGATACCGCTGCCGCTCGCCACCCACAGCGACATGTCGTTCACGTCGAGATCAGCAGTAATCCGGCGATAGTCCGTCAGCCGCATCTGTATCGCGCCGGTCTGGCGCGCATAGTCGCGCCAGACGCCGGCTACCGTGAACGCATGCTGCTGGCCTGCCAGCGGCAGCATCACCGACTGCCCGGGCGTCCAGCCGTACAGGTCCACCATGGCCTCGGACACCCAGATCGGCGCGGCCACGTCCTTGAGTGATTCGCCCACCAGCGGCAGCGCACGCTCGGGCTGCTCTACATTCGCCGAGCGCGCGATCAGGGTGATGCTCGGGCGTACCGGATCGAGCGCGAGCGGCAGCCAGCGCGTCTGCTCGGTGCGCCCGACCGACGGCAGCGCGGCAATGGCCTGCTGCTCGGTCGGTGTCAGCCGTCCGGCTTCGTTGCCATTGGCGACTCGTACATACAAATCGGCTGACAGCAGGTGCTGAAGCCAGTCATCGACCGATACACGAAAGCTTGACACCATGATGGCCATCGCTACCATCAGCGAGAAGCTCGCTAGCACGCCGCCGAGCGCAATCGCGGCCTGGTTCGGTGCATTCGCTAGCCGCGCCAGTGCCAGCGCCCCGGTCGTGCCGCGCCAGCGTGAGGCCATTGCAGAGAAAAGCAGTGCCGCTGTGCGCGGCATCAGCGCGATGCTGCCAACGAGC
>CAZESK010000008.1:29138-35526 GCA_964515155.1 uncultured Bifidobacterium sp. | reverse complement strand
GTGCGCGGCATCAGCGCGATGCTGCCAACGAGCAGCAGAACGATCGCCAGATACCCGAATACCGGCAGGCCACTGACCGGTGGCAGCTGGGTGAATACTGCGCCGAGCGCGACGGCGACCAGCGCGGGCCACGGTGTGGACAGCGGAGCCAGCGCGAGATCCTCGCCGCCGGCCTTGAGCGCGGCAGCAGGTCTTGCACGGGCGGCCTCGAGCGCGGGTGACAGGCTACCGAGCAGGGCGACGCCTGCGCCGGCGACGAAGAACAGCAGTGCGGCCATCGGGCTGAACGCGACACTCGGCCGCACCCCCGGGAAGTAGCCACCGCCGAGGTCGCCGCCAAATAGCGAGAGTGCGGCGACAGCGAGCGCGTAGCCGAGTGCGATGCCCAGTGCCGATCCGGCCACACCCAGCAGCGTGCCCTCGACCAGTATCTGGCGCAGTAACTGCCCGCGTGTGACACCGAGCGTGCGTAATAACGCGAACTGCGGTCGTCGGCGCAGTACCGACAGAGCTTGGGTGGAAAACACCAGGAAGGCACCGGTAAACAGCGCGACCAGCGCCAGCACGTTCAGGTTGACCCGATAGGCGCGCGACATTGTCGCCGTGCGCCGGTCCTGGTCGCCAGCTTCAGCCAGCAGGATGCTGCTACCAAAGGCTTGTTCGAGCTGGCTGCGAAAGATCGATGAATTCGCGCCGGGAACCAGTTTGAGGTCGATCCGGGATAACTGGCCGATGCGGTCGAACTGCCATTGTGCGCTGCCGATGTCCATCACCGCCAGCCGCTGGCCCGCGCGCGCACGCACCAGCGTACCGGCCACGCGCAACCTGACCTCGCGCGTACCGTTGAGCAGGCTAAGCCTGTCGCCGGTCTTGAGCTGCAAGCCCTCCATGGCCGCTGGCGACAGGAACACGGTATCGGCCATCAGTGACGCCAAGGGATCATCATCGGCAGGCATGCCGAGCAGGTCGGGTGCAATCTCTGCCGCGCGGAAGCCGTCGATGCCGAGCAATTTCAGGCTGCCTTGCTGCCCGGATACCGGTAGATCGAGTTCGAGTACGGGCGAGGCCACCTCCACCTCAGGGAGCGAGGCGATCTTGGGGTACAGAGCGTCATCAAAGAAGGCGGTACGGGCGCGTGCCTGCAGATCGGCACTACCGGACAGGCTGCGTGCTGCTGCAGAGAATTCATCGAATGCGGCACTGTTGACCAGATGGATGCCGAAGCCGAGTGCGACGCCCACGGCGATCGCCATGAGCGCGAGCAGCGCGCGCAACGGATGAGCGCGCCATTCGCCCGCCAGCAACCAGCGCAGTATTGTCATTGCGCGACCGGCGTCAGTCGCTCCCGCTCGCGCAGTCCGTCGCGCGTGAGCAGGAGCACGCGGTCAGCGCCGGCAGCGGCCACTGGCGAGTGCGTGACAATGACGGCCGAGGCGCCGCTGGCGCGAATCTCGCTCTTGAGCAGCCCGAGGATATCGTCCGCTGTTTCCGGATCGAGGTTGCCGGTCGGCTCGTCGGCCAGTAGCAGCCGTGGCCGGTGTACCAGCGCGCGCGCGATGGCTACGCGCTGCATTTCACCGCCCGAGAGCTGGCGCGGAAAATCCTGCTCGCGCCCGGCCAGGCCGACCGCCGCGAGCATCTGGTTGGCACGATCGACCGGCAAGCCATTGAGCAGCAATGGCAGCGCGACGTTCTGCATCAGGTTCAGATGAGGCAAGAGGTGAAAGGCCTGGAAGATGAAACCCAGCTTCTGCCTGCGCAGCAGCGTGGCGGCTGCATCATCGAGCGCATTGACGGCGATGCCGTCAATCAGCAGGTCACCGCCCTCGGCCGCGTCAAGGCCTGCGATCAGGTTGAGCAGGGTCGATTTGCCGACACCGGACTCGCCCATGATGGCGACATACTCGCCTGCGCCCAGTTGCAGGTCGATGCCGGGCAGTATTGTGCGCGTACCGTAGGTTTTGCGTAGATCCCGACATTCCAGTGCGAGTGGATGTCGGTCGGATGGGCGCCCGGAAGGGCGGTCGTGCAGGCTCATAGGGTGCCAGTGTATCAACCGCGAGCCAGGGCCGCTCGGGACCGATGGCGCGCCTCCTTACGCCACCTCGACCCCCGCCGCGCCCTCGACCATCTGGCCCACGACGGCGGCCTGGTCGAAGCCATGACGCCGGAACACGGCCATCACGGCATCGGCCGCACCTGCCTCGCAAGCCACGAGCAGCCCGCCCGAGGTTTGCGGATCGCACAGCAGCGCCTGTTGTACCGGCGAGATGCTCTCGGAGAGCTTCACGTCTTTGCCATAGCCGGCCCAGTTACGCCCGGAGGCGCCGGTAATGAAGCCCTGTGCCGCCAGCGCTTCGACGTCCGGCAGGAAGGGCACGGTGCTCATCGTGATGCGCGCGGAGAGCTTTGCGCCCAGTGCCATCTCACGCGCATGACCGAGCAGGCCGAAGCCGGTCACGTCGGTCAGTGCGTGCACCCCGGCGATATCGGACAGCTCACGGCCCGGCGTATTCAGGCGGGTTGTGCTCGCGATCATGGCCGCATAGCCGTCTGCGTCGAGCGCGCCTTTTTTCAGCGCCGCCGACAGGATGCCCACGCCGAGCGGCTTGCCGAGGATGAGCATGTCGCCCGGTTTCGCGTCCGCGTTACGCTTGAGCTTCTTTGGATGCACGAGACCCATGACGACCAGACCGTAGATTGGTTCGACCGAGTCGATCGTGTGCCCGCCGGCGACCGGGATACCGGCAGCCGCGCAGACCGTTTCACCGCCGGCAAGAATCTTGCCGATGGTCTCGACCGGCAGCTTGTCGATCGGCATGCCCACCAGCGCCAGCGCCATGATCGGCGTGCCGCCCATGGCGTATACATCGGAGATTGCATTCGTCGCCGCGATGCGGCCAAAGTCGAACGGATCATCAACGATGGGCATGAAAAAGTCGGTGGTCGCGATCAGTGCCTGCTCGTCATTCAACTGGTATACCGCGGCATCGTCAGCTGTCTCGGTACCGACCAGCAGTTGCGGTGGCACGGGAAAGCCGCGTGACTGCTTGAGGATGTCGGCCAGCAGGCCCGGCGCAATCTTGCAGCCGCAGCCGCCGCCATGCGAGAAGGAGGTCAGGCGTAGTGCCTGTGATTCAGGTGCGCCCATGTGTGCTCCGAACGTCCATTCCAAAAGCCGGGATTATCTCATCCCGAAAAAAACAAGGCTCCTCGAGAGGAGCCTTGTCAGCGATGCTAAGGAAGATTAGCCGCGGCGTCCTTCGCTGCGACCGCCCTCGCGGTTACCGCGATAGCCGCCGCCATCCTTGCGCGGTGCGCCCGGCTTGGAGAAAGTGCGCTGCCCCGGCTTGGCGCCCTGACCCGGCTTGCGGCCGTCGCCCGGCTTCCAGCCCGGACGTGAGCGCGGTGCTGCTGCCTTCTTCGGCTCGAAGCCCTCGATCACATCGACCGGGATTGCTTGCTTCGTGAAGCGCTCGATGCGCTTCACATGCACGCCCTCAGCATGATTGACCAGAGACACCGCAATGCCGTTGCGGCCGGCACGGCCGGTACGGCCGATACGGTGCACATAATCTTCGGCAAATTTCGGCAGGTCGAAATTAAACACGTGCGTGATGCCCGGCACATCGATGCCGCGCGCGGCGACGTCGGTCGCGACCAGCACGCGCACCTGTCCGCGACGCAGCGCATTCAGCGTACGGTTGCGCGCACCCTGGTGCATGTCGCCATGCAGCGCAGCGGCTGCGAAGCCGGCGATATTCAGGCGGTCGGCGATGGTGTCGGCGTCGCGCTTGGTTGCGGTAAATACCACGGCCTGGTCAATCGATACATCGCGCAGCAGGTGGTCGAGCAGGCGGTTCTTGTGCAGCAGATCATCGACGAAGTGCACGCGCTGCTGGATGTTCTCGTGCTTGGTAGACGAGCCGGCCATCTGGATCAGCTGTGGATCTTTCGTGATGCGGCGTGCGATGTTGCCCACCATGCCATCCAGCGTGGCCGAGAACAGCATGGTCTGGCGGGTCTCCGGCGTACGGCTGACGATGAGTTCGATGTCCTCGACAAAGCCCATGTCGAGCATGCGGTCCGCCTCGTCGAGCACCAGAATTTCGAGCTGGGAGAAGTCGATCTTGCCTGACTCCATATGGTCGATCAGGCGGCCCGGTGTCGCGACCAGAATCTCCGGATTACGCGCCAGCAGCTGCATCTGCTTCGGATACGGCATACCGCCGAGGATGGACACTGCTTTTACGCGGTGCATGTGGATGCCGTATTTATCGGTGGCGGTGGTGACCTGCAGCGCGAGTTCGCGCGTGGGCGTCAGCACCAGCATCTTCGGCTGCGCCGGGGCAAAGCGCGGACGCTCGCCGCGTGCCCGTGCGGCTTGTGCCTGCTGGTTCGGCGTCTTGCCCGCAGCCTGTGCAGCCGTGGCGTTGGCGAACTTGTGCAGTGACGGCAGCATGAAGGCCGCTGTCTTGCCGGAGCCGGTCTGCGAGGACACCAGCAGGTCACGGCCTGCGATGGCGGCCGGTACCGCCTGCGCCTGTACGGGCGTCGGTTCGGTGTAGCCGGCGTCATTCAGCGCCTTGATGATCTGCGGGTGGAGTCCTAGGGATTCAAACGTCATGAGTGTCTTTCAAAAGAAGTGCGCTGCCCGTCATGAGGGCAGGGACTACGCAAAAAGCAACGCGGACCGGCGAAACCAGCGACAACAACAGTTCAATGCGAAACCGTCAGGGTTTCGGTAGAAAACTTGCCAGGATAGGAACGGCACAAAAGCTTTGCGCCGGTGAGCGGCACACTGTGAATCTGCTGATCGGCGCGGGCTTGTTCCTGCGATGCTCGCCGTACTCAGGTACGAACGCGCTTCTCGGATCAGGCTGGCGCCACTGGCGAAGATTCTCGGTGTACCACCTTGGTGCTCAGGAGATCGGCACCAGGAGGCGGGAGGGCTTCAGGTAATGCTGCTATACGGGGACTGCGATGCAACGATGCGCTGTTGTTGTCAGCGCGGGGCGGATTGTACAGGAAAATCCCTGTGCAGGGTGTTGCGGGATATCGTGAGTCCGGGATTCCGGCATCTGCCGGAATCCCTCGAGTGATTATTCCTCGCCGCCCATGCCCGGCACGACCTGCGAGAAACCACCATCGACATAGGTGATCTCGCCGGTAATGCCGCCGGCCAGATCCGAGAGCAGGAAGGCCGAGGCGTTGCCGACGTCCTCGATGGTGACGTTGCGGCGTAGTGGCGCGTTGGCCTTGACGAAGTTCAGGATCTTGCCGAAGTCCTTGATGCCGCTCGCTGCCAGCGTCTTGATCGGACCGGCCGAGATCCCGTTGACGCGCACGCCGCGCTTGCCGAGCGACTCCGCGAGGTAGCGCACGCTGGCTTCCAGCGAGGCTTTCGCCAGACCCATCGTGTTGTAGTTTGGCAGGGCGCGTACTGCGCCGAGATAGGAAAGCGTCAGCAGTGCCGAGTTCGGCGACAGGAGCGGCAGCGCGGCTTTGGCCATTGCGGCGAAGCTGTAGGCGGAAATGTCGTGCGCGATGCGGAAGTTTTCGCGGGTCATCCCGTCGAGGAAGTCGCCGGCGATGGCCTCCCGGGGTGCAAAACCGATCGCATGCACCAGGCCGTCGATCTGCTGCCATGACTGGCCGAGATCACGGAACAGGGCCTCGATCTGTTCGTCGCTGCCGACGTCGCAGTCAAACACCAGGCGGCTGCCGAACTCCTGCGCGAAGTCGGTGATGCGGTCCTTGAAGCGCTCGCCGACGTAGGTGAACGCCAGCTCCGCGCCCTCGCGATGGCAGGCCTGCGCGATGCCGTAGGCGATCGAGCGGTTCGACAGCACGCCAGTGATCAGGATCTTTTTGCCTTGCAAGAATGCCATGGTCGGACTCCGTAGGATGCGGGAAGCCGGGATCGTCCCGGCCAAACGCGCAATTGTAGGCCGACCGGCATCGACGGGGCAAATCCGGTACCCAGCCGTGCCTTCCCGGCCACGCCGCCCGGCCCGGGCCGAAACCCGCTATCCTTAGCGGGCCTCCACGCCTGCAGACAAGGGTTCATGAAGAAATCCATCGCCGTCGCATCGACCCTACTCGCCGCGCTTGCTGCCTTCGCCGCTAGCACGTCCGCCGCGTGGGCAGCGCATGCGTTTTCGTTATACGACACGCCGCGCTACCCCGCAGGCTTTACCCATTTCGCGTATCACAACCCGGACGCTCCCAAAGGCGGCGAGCTGTATCTGGCCAACCCGGGTGCGGCCAACAGCTTCGACAAGTTCAATCCGTTTTCGATGAAGGGCGTCTCTGCTGCCGGTGTGTCGACCTTGATGTTTGAGTCGCTGGCCATCAATTCGGCCGATGAGGTTGCGACCATGTACGG
>CAZESK010000008.1:23716-29038 GCA_964515155.1 uncultured Bifidobacterium sp. | reverse complement strand
GCGTTCAATTTCGATCGTATCGTCTACCGTTTTTACAAGGACGATCTCGCGCGCCTCGAGGCCTTCATGGCCGGCGAGTTTGATGTGGTTGTGGAGTACCGTGCCAAGAACTGGGCACGCATGTACAAGGGACCGAAGTTCGAAAAGGGCGAGATCATCAAGAGAACGCTCACGCACTCGAACGGTGCCGGCATGCAGGCCTTCGTAATGAATCTGCGCCGGCCTCAGTTCAAGGATCCGCGTGTGCGCAAAGCGCTCGGACTGGCGCTGGATTTCGAGTGGATGAATCGCCAGCTGTTCTACAGCCAGTATGTGCGAATTGATTCTTTCTTCAGCAATTCCGAGCTGGCCGCACGCGGCACGCCAACACCCGGCGAGCTGACATTACTTGAGCCGATGCGCGATCAGCTCGATCCGGCTGTGTTCGGTCCGGTGCCCTTGCCGCCCAATACCGACTCGCCGTCCTCGCTGCGCGCCAATCTCATGCAGGCGCGCGCACTGCTCAAGGACGCCGGCTGGGAATATCGGGACGGCGCCCTGCGTAACGCCAGCGGCGAGCCTTTCACTTTCGAGATTCTGGACGACCAGTCTGCGCTCTCACGCATCATCGCAGTTTACGTGCGCAATCTGGAGAAGCTCGGCGTTCAGGTGCGCCAGCGCACAGCCGATTTCGCACTGGTGCAGAAGCGGATGGAAGAATTCGACTTCGACATGACCAGCCTGCGCTTTCCGGACGTGACCAGCCCGGGCAATGAAATGTTCGACATGCTGGGCTCGAGGGCGGCGGACGAAAAGGGCTCGAACAATTACTGGGGACTGAAGGATCCGGCGGTCGACAAGCTGGTAGGCGCGCTTGTGCAGGCGACAACCCGCGCCGAGCTGGTGGCTGCTGCGCGTGCGCTGGATCGTGTGCTGCTGCACCAGCATATCGTGGTGCCGCACTGGTACTCGTCCACGCACCGCGTTGCCTACCGCAACCGGTTCGGCATTCCGGAGGTGTCGCCGAAGTACTACCAGGCGGATCCCTACGTGATCTCGAGCTGGTGGCAGCTGAGGCCGAGGAAACAGCCATGAATCTCTGGTCGTACATCCTGAAGCGTATCCTGCTGATGATCCCCACGCTGCTGGGTGTGATCGCCATTACGTTCGCCGTCATCCAGTTCGTGCCGGGCGGCCCGGTTGAGCAGGCACTGATCGAGCTGAAGAAAGGGCAGGTCGGCGCTGGCGAATCCTCGGGTGGTGGTGCGTCCGAGTACCGCGGGCGTCAGGGCGTCGATGCCGAGCGCGTGGCCGAGATCAAGGCGCTCTACGGCTTCGACAAGCCGCCGGCGGAACGCTTCTGGCAAATGCTCAAGGGCTTCGCGCAGTTCGACCTCGGGCAGAGTTTCTATCATCACCGGGATGTCTGGGAGCTGGTGAAGTCCAAGCTGCCGGTATCGATCTCGCTCGGGCTCTGGACCTTCTTCCTGACCTATTTCATCTCAGTGCCGCTTGGTATTGCCAAGGCGGTACGCGAGGGATCGCGCTTCGACCACGTGACCAGCATGCTGGTCCTGATCGGCTATTCGATTCCCGGCTTCGTCCTCGGGGTGGCCTTGCTGGTCCTGTTCGCCGGGTCGAGTTTCGTGCAATGGTTTCCGCTGCGCGGCCTGACCTCCGACGACTGGGAGACGCTGTCCACCTTCGGCAAGATCAAGGATTACCTGTGGCACATCACGCTGCCCGTGCTGGCCTCGGTTGCGGGTTCGTTCGCAGTCATGACCATGCTCACCAAGAACACTTTCCTCGAAGAGATCCGCAAGCAGTACGTGATGACCGCGCGCGCCAAGGGCCTCTCCGAGCGTACCGTCCTCTACAAGCATGTGTTTCGTAATGCGCTGATTCCGCTCGTCACAGGTTTTCCGGCTGCCTTCATCGGCGCCTTCTTCGCGGGCAGTTTGCTGATCGAGACCCTGTTCTCGCTCGATGGCCTGGGTCTCCTCTCGTATGAATCCGTCGTCCGCCGTGACTATCCGGTGGTGCTCGGTACGCTCTACCTGTTCACGCTGATCGGCCTCGTCGTGAAGCTGGTCGGTGATCTCTGCTATGTGTGGACTGATCCGCGCGTGCAATTTGAAAGCCTGTCGCGATGACGCCCGAAAATTCCGCCCCCCTTGCGCCATCGGTATCGCCGGGCCGGCGCGTCTGGCAGCGTTTCCGCCAGAGCCGCCGTGGCTACTGGAGCCTCGTCATCTTCGTTGTGCTGTTCGTGCTGAGCCTGATGGCCGAGCTGATCTCGAACGATCGTCCGGTGGTGGCGCGTTACGAAGGCCGGTTGGTATTTCCGCTGGTGCATGATTATGCGGAGACCGCCTTTGGCGGCGATTTCGATTCGCCGGCCGACTATCTCGATCCCTTCATTCGGCAGCAATTCGAGAAAGAGGGTAACTGGGCCATCTACCCGCTGAACCATTACCGCTACGACACGCTCAACTATTTTGCGAAATCACCGAACCCGGCGCCGCCGTCGGCCGAGAACTGGTTTGGTACCGACGACCGTGGCCGCGACGTGCTTGCCCGGCTGTTGTATGGTTTTCGCGTGTCCATTCTGTTCGGTCTCGCGCTCACGATCACTGGCGTGATACTCGGCGTGATCACCGGTGCGATCCAGGGCTATTTCGCTGGCCGTACCGATCTGTTCTTCCAGCGCTTTATGGAGATCTGGGGCTCGATGCCGGAGCTGTATTTGCTGATCATCTTCGCCTCGATCTTCGAGCCCAGCGTGCTGCTGCTGCTGTTGCTGCTTTCACTGTTCGGCTGGATGGGCCTGTCCGACTATGTGCGCGCCGACTTCCTGCGTAACCGTAACCTCGATTATGTGCAAGCAGCGCGGGCTATGGGACTGTCGAACCGTCAGATTATTTGGCGCCATGTGCTGCCCAACAGCCTCACGCCGGTGGTCACCTTCCTCCCGTTTCGCATGAGTGGCGCGATCCTCGCTTTGACCAGCCTCGACTTTCTTGGCCTCGGTGTGCCGCCGTCGACGCCCAGTCTCGGGGAATTGCTTGCCCAGGGAAAGAACAATCTTGACGCGTGGTGGATTGCGTTATCGACCTTCATGGTGCTGACGGTGACCCTGCTGCTCTTGACCAATATCGGCGATGCCTTGCGCAATTCGCTCGACGTGCGGAGGAAGGCATGACGCTGTTGTCGGTACGGGATCTGTCGGTGCGCTTCGGCGAGTCGACTGTGGTCGATCAGGTGAGTTTCGATATTGCCGCCAGTGAGAAATTCGCATTGGTCGGCGAATCCGGTTCCGGCAAGACGGTCAGCGCCCTGCAGCTGATGGGTCTGACCCCGGACGCCGAGACACGCGGCAGCCTCCTCTTTGAGGGGCGGCAGATCCTTGGCATGTCGGAGCCACAGCTGCGCGCCTTGCGTGGCAAGGACGTGGCCATGATCTTCCAGGAGCCGATGACGGCGCTCAACCCGCTCTTCACCATCGGTAACCAGATCGCCGAGGTACTGATGCTGCACGAGGGCCTGAGCGCACGCGCCGCTGCGCTGCGGGCCGTCGAGCTGATCGACAAGACCGGCATCCCCGAGCCGGCGCGCCGTGCGCTGGCGTATCCGCACCAGCTATCCGGCGGCCAGCGTCAGCGCGCGATGATCGCGATGGCACTGGCCTGCCAGCCAAAGCTGCTGATCGCCGACGAGCCGACCACGGCGCTCGACGTAACGATACAGGTGCAGATCCTCGAGCTGCTGAACCAGCTCCAGCGCGAGCACGGCATGGCGGTGCTGATGATCACCCACGATCTCAATCTCGTGAAAAGCTTTGCCGACCGCGTCGGCGTGATGCAGCACGGCCGGCTGATTGAGACTGCGGACACGGCAACGTTGTTCTCTGCGCCGCGTGAAGCCTACACCCAGCGCCTGCTGGCTAGCCATGCCAAGCGCATGGTGGTCGACGAGGTCGTCGACCCGCAGCCGTTGCTTGAGGCGAAGGGCGTGCGCTGCAGTTTCTCGATCCGTCAGGGCTGGTTCCGCCAGCGCGAATTCGTCGCTGTCGATCGTCTCGATCTCTCGCTCGCGCGCGGCGAGACGCTCGGTATCGTCGGCGAATCCGGTTCCGGCAAGTCGACGCTGGGTATGGCCTTGCTGCGGCTCTCGGTGGCCCGGACGGATGGCACGATCGCTTTCGACGGCAAGCCGATCAGCGATATGGACAGCGCGCAGCTGCGGCCGTTGCGTGCAAGGATGCAGGTGGTGTTCCAGGATCCGTTCGCATCGCTCTCACCACGCCGCACGATTGAGCAGATCGTTGGCGAGGGACTGGAGCTGCACCAGCCGCAGCTGTCGGCGACAGACAGGCGGCAGGCGGTGGCGGAGGGGCTGGCCGAGGTCGGGCTATCGCCCGCGATGATGTCGCGCTACCCCCATGAATTCTCCGGAGGCCAGCGCCAGCGCATTGCGATTGCGCGCGCGCTGGTACTCAAGCCGGCGCTGATTCTGCTGGATGAGCCGACCTCGTCGCTGGATGTCTCGGTGCAGTATCAGGTACTGGAGTTACTGGCGACGCTGCAGCGAAAGCACGGCATCGCTTATCTGTTCATCAGCCATGACCTCGCGGTGATCCGGGCAATGGCGCATCGCGTCATCGTGATGAAGGACGGGCAGGTGGTGGAGTCAGGGCCAGTGTCCGAGGTATTGTCGTCGCCGCAGCAGCCCTATACCCAGCGCCTGCTGGCAGCAGCGAATTTTGCGGTAGCGGCGTAGCACCTTGGCGCAGGGCAGTGGCCACGGCCTCTGCGTTGCTCAACCACTGTTCTTTTTGCGCGGCTCGACCTGCTTGACCTGACGCTCGCTCTTGGCCGGCTTGCGTTCCTGTACTTTCTTTGTCGCCGGGTCGGTTTTGCCCGCCTTCTCGGTTTTGCTCTTGGCCTTCTTCGGCGCCTTCACCATCAGCTTGAGTGACTGGCCGGGGCTCAGATTGTCGGACTTCAAGTCATTCCATTCGCGGATTTCGGCTGCCGATACCTTGTGGCGCTTGGCGATGGAAGCCATCGTATCGCGCTTGGCGACCTTGACCGTGATCCGGCGTCGAGGGGCCGCATCCGACTCGACGGCCAGCACACCATAGTCGGCAAGCTCCTTGGCAATGTCGTTATCGATATAGGCTGGCTTTGGCACCAGGACTGTCGAACCGGGGGTCGGGTGCATGTTGGGCGGGATCGCGTTGGCCTCGCGAATTACCTGGGGCGTTGTCTTGAACTTCGCTGCGATCACCTCGATGCGCTCACGGGTTGACGTGACCTTGTGCGCGGTCCAGCTCGACAGGCC
>CAZESK010000008.1:0-23616 GCA_964515155.1 uncultured Bifidobacterium sp. | reverse complement strand
CCTCGATGCGCTCACGGGTTGACGTGACCTTGTGCGCGGTCCAGCTCGACAGGCCAAGCGTCCAATTCGCCAGGTTCTCCTTGAATTTCTCCGCATTCGTCTTCGGCAGCAGGATGCTGGTACCGGAACTTCCCGTGATCACCGGACGGTTGAACTGGGGGTTGAGCGCGCGGAATTCTTCCATCGGCAGCTCGGCCAGCTCGGCGGCCAGTTTGACGTCGATATCGCGGGTCTTCTTGATCGACACGAAATACGGCTGGTTCTCCACTACCGGCAACTTGATCCCGTAGTAGGCCGGTGTGGCGATGATGTTTTTCACCGCCTGCAGCTTCGGGTAGTAATTGCGCGTCTCGGCCGGCATAAAGGCCGACAGGCCATTGAAGTCGATTGGCTTGCCCGCCGCCTCGGCCTTGGCAATCGCGCGCGATACGGAGCCCTCGCCCCAGTTGTAGGCTGCCAGCGCAAGCTGCCAGTCACCGAACATGCCGTATAGCTTCTGCAGGTAGTTCAGTGCCGCGTTGGTCGAGGCCAATACATCGCGCCGCTCATCGCGGAATACGTTCTGCTTCAGGTTGTAATGGCGACCGGTACTGGGGATGAACTGCCACATGCCCGCTGCCTTCGCACTGGACAGAGCCTGCGGGTTGAATGCGGATTCGATGAAGGGCAGCAGCGCCAGTTCCATCGGCATGTTGCGCTTCTCCAGCTCTTGCACGACATGGAACAGGTAGCGCGACGCGCGCTGTGTGGTGCGCTGGATGTATTCGGGGCGCGAGCTGTACCAGGTGACATGCGTTGCTACCAGCGGGTTGTTCAGGTCGGGTATGGCAAAGCCCTCGCGGATACGCTCCCAGAGGTCGAACTGCGCTATCTCGACTTGTTCGAACTTCGCGTCGAACTCGGCCGGGCCGAGGTGTGGGGAGTCCTGAGCATCCGCGTCCTGCGTCAGGCTGGGATCCGTGCCCTGCGCGGCAAGGCTCAGGTCGGCAGCATGCGCGGCCGGCAAGGCAAGGCTGGTCAGCAGCAGGAACGGAAACAGCGGCGCGAATCGGGATTGCTGCATGGGCCTTGGCGGGGGACGCTCGGCGCTAAGATTGCCGAACGAGCAAATTGAATTCGCGCAAGTTTAAGGAACTATGCGAAATGCCGTCAAGGAAAATAACCGCAGCTTCCGGGCGAAATGCGCTCAGTTTGCAAAGGATGAAAGCAAGTTAACTATCGATAACCGTTTTTCCATTCACGCAGCGCGGCAAAGGCAGCAACTGGGTCATCGCCCTCGAGGCGGTTGTCGGATTGTAATTGGGTGATGAGCGCCGGCAGGCGGTAGCGAAGGAAGGGGTTGGTTTGTTTCTCGAGGCCGATGGTCGATGGCACCGTGGACTTGCCCTCGGCGCGCTGCTGTTGAGCCCGTGCGTAACGCGTCGCCAGTTCGGCATTACCCGGTTCGGCGGCGAGCGCAAAACGCAGATTCGACAGCGTGTATTCATGCGCGCAGTAGACGGCCGTATCGTCGGGCAGGGCGGCAAGCTTGGCGAGCGATTGCGTCATCTGCGCCGGCGTGCCCTCGAACAGCCGCCCGCAGCCACCGGCGAATAGCGTGTCGCCGCAAAACAGCCAGTGCTGCTCGTGCTCGACGTAGGCGATGTGGCCGGCGGTGTGGCCGGGTACATCAAGCACCGACAGCGTCATGGCCAGTGACGGCAGACTGACGCGATCACCCTCCGACAGCGGGATGGTCACGCCGGCAATCGACTCGCGCGCCGGTCCGTAGACGGGGATCGCACGTGCTGCGGTCAGGGCGGCGACGCCGCCCGCGTGGTCAGCGTGGTGGTGAGTGAGTAGAATAGCGTCCAGTGTCAGGTTCAGTTGCGCCAGCGCTGCCTCGACCGGAACCGCATCGCCGGGATCCACGACAGCTGCATGCTGGTGGTTATGGATCAGCCACAGGTAATTGTCGGCAAATGCCGGGATAGCGGTGACTTGCAGGGGCTGACGCACTGACATGGGCATGGACCAACACGTTTCGGACAACTCGATTATATCGCTCGCTCCCTGGTTCGAGACGCCTGCCGGCGCCTATGCGCGCGCCTGGGAGCAATCCCGTCTGGACGAGTTGACTGCCGATATCTTTGGTTATAACGCAGTGCAGGTCGGCCTGCCGCAAATTGACGCACTGGTGGCCAACCGCATGGCCAACCGCTGGGTGAGCGATGTGGCGCTCAGCGCCGACCCGCCAGCGCGCGCGATCACGGTTGTTCACGACTTCGCCGAACTGCCGTTCGCGTCACAAAGCCTGGATCTCGTCGTGCTACCGCACGTGCTCGAGTTCGCCACCGAGCCGCACCAGGTGCTGCGCGAGGTCGAGCGCGTCCTGATTCCCGAAGGTCAGGTGATCATCTGCGGCTTCAATCCCGTCAGCATGTGGGGTATGCGACAAGTGGCAGGACGCGTAACCGGCGCGCATTTTCTTCCGCTGCACGGTGAGTTCATCAGCGTACCGCGCCTGAAGGATTGGCTGAAGCTGCTGAACATGGAAATCAACCGCGGCCATTTCGGCTGCTATGCGCCGCCCTGCGCGACCGACCGCTGGCTGCAGCGCTTCGCCTTCCTCGAGAAGGCGGGTAACCGCTGGTGGCCTTACCTCGGTGCGCTGTACATCGTGCAGGCCATCAAGCGCGTCAAGGGTATGCGCCTGGTCGGACCGGCATGGCAGACAAAGCGCGCGACCCTGCCGGGTGCGGTACCGGTCACCAACAAGATGAAGAACAGACAGGATGGGCATGGATAAGGTTGTGATCTACACCGACGGCGCCTGCAAGGGCAATCCCGGACCGGGTGGCTGGGGTGCATGGCTGATCTTTGGCGAGCACCAGCGCGAGCTGTGCGGCGGCGAAGCCGACACCACCAATAACCGCATGGAGCTCAAGGCTGTGATCGAGGCGCTCAATGCGCTCAAGCGTCCGTGTGAGGTGGTCGTACATACCGACAGTCAGTATGTGCAGAAGGGCATCAGCGAATGGCTCGCCGGCTGGAAGGCCCGCGGATGGAAAACTGCGAGCAAGGCGCCGGTCAAGAATGTCGATCTCTGGATGGCGCTCGACGAGGCACAGCTACGCCACCAGATCGAGTGGCGCTGGGTGAAGGGGCACGCGGGTCATGAGGGTAATGAGAAAGCTGACGAGCTCGCCAATCGTGGTGTACAGGTCGCGCTGGGCAACGCACGCGCAGCATAAACTGATAAAAGAAGAGACGCACTCATGCGACAGATCGTTCTTGACACTGAAACGACCGGACTGAATCCGCGCAGCGGCGATCGCATTATCGAGATCGGCTGCGTCGAGATGGTTAACCGCCGGCTGACCGGCAATAACTTCCATTACTACATCAACCCCGAGCGTGATTCCGATCCCGGGGCGCTCGCAGTCCACGGCCTGACCACCGATTTCCTGAGCGACAAACCGAAGTTTGCCGAGATCGTCGATGCACTCTGCGTATTCGTGAAAGATGCCGAGATCATCATTCACAACGCGCCATTCGACCTCGGTTTTCTTGATGCGGAACTTGAGCGCCTGGGCAGACCGAAATTCGGCGAGCATGTCTCAAAGATCACCGATACGCTCGTACAGGCAAAGGAGCTGTATCCGGGTAAGCGTAACTCACTCGATGCGCTGTGCGAGCGCTATGGCATCTCGAACGCGCACCGCACGCTGCACGGCGCGTTACTCGACTCCGAACTGCTGGCCGAGGTGTATCTCGCGATGACGCGCGGGCAGGATGCGCTGACGATGGATTTGCAGGTGGATGGCACGGGCGGGCCGGAAGGCACAGGCATCGCGATAGCCGAGATTCTCGTTCTGCCGCCGACTGATGCCGAACTGGCCGAGCATGAGGCGCTGCTGCAGGCGCTGGACAAGGAGGTGAAGGGGGCTTGCGTGTGGAGGGCGTTGGCTGAGCCCTCCGAGAGTTGATCCGAAGCTTCGCTTGTGACATAATCGCGCCTCTTTCGGGAGGTTAGCTCAGGGGTAGAGCGATCGCCTCACACGCGATAGGTCGCTGGTTCGAAGCCAGCACTTCCCACCACCGAATGAAAAAAGCCGACCAGTGTGCACGCTGGTCGGCTTTTTGTTTTACGGGAAGGTGTTTGGCGGATGGAGCGCAGCGACATCCGCCGCATGGCAGAAACTAGCGTGGATCTGCTGCCTGCTGCGTCGTCTCCAGCTTCGTTATGTCGAGTCCCATCGCCCGCAATCTCTGCAGCAACGCATCGTATTTCTCAGGCGCGACTTCCGGCGTGCGCGACAGTACCCACAGGTACTCGCGCTTCGGTTCGCTCACGGCTGCGAGCTGATAGTCCTTGTCCAGATCGACCACCCAGTAGTCGCCCCAAACAAACGGGACGAAGGATAGCCAGCTCGGCGCAAACCTTACCTTCAGCCTTGCCGAGTCCGGATTGCCGATCTGACGCGCCAGCCCTTCGGCCTCGTCCCATGTACCACCGGCCTTGCGGCAACGGTTGATGACGCGAAGCTGTTGGCCTTCCAGCGCCTGATACTCGGCGGTGGTGTTACCGATGCATTGCTTCTGGAAGCGGTTCGGAAATTTCGCGATCTCATACCAGCGTCCCATGTAGCGCGGAACGTCGAGCGACGGTATGGCTTGCAGCGCAGGCGGATCGGCCGCTTGCGCACCGGCGGCGGCAAGCAGTACTACAGACAATATCAGGCGGGTGGTGATCTTCATCGCGGTGTCCGGTGTTCAGCCGACGCGCTTGCGCTGAATTGCTGCGCCCGGACGCAATTTTTTGTGGCCGAATTTCTTTGCGACCGACTTCAGCGGCGGCGTCTCGTCGCGGCGCGGGCGGCGCAGGGTGACAGCCGCGGCATCGGAGCGCGGCACCAGGTGCTGCGGGCCGTTGCCGATCAGGTCGCTGCGTCCCATCCGCTTCAAGCCCTCGCGCAGGATCTCCCAGTTATCAGGATCGTGATAGCGCAGCAGCGCCTTGTGGAAGCGTCGGATCTTCGAGAGGCGCGGCGTCTCGACCGCTTCGGAGTCTTTCGAGATCTTGCGCAGCGGGTTCTTGCGCGTGTGGTACATCGTGGTCGCCATGGCCATCGGCGTCGGCAGGAAAGTCTGCACCTGGTCGAGCCGGAAATCGTTTTGCTTGAGCCACAGCGCAAGGTGCAGCATGTCGTCGTCAGTCGTTCCCGGGTGCGCGGCAATGAAGTACGGAATCAGGTACTGCTCCTTGCCCGCTTCCTTTGAGTACTTGTCGAACAGTTCCTTGAACTTGTAGTAGGAGCCCATGCCGGGCTTCATCATTTTCGACAGCGGGCCGTCTTCCGAGTGCTCCGGCGCGATCTTCAGCAGGCCACCCACATGGTGCGTAACCAGTTCCTTCACATACTCGGGCGAGCGCACTGCCAGGTCGTAGCGCAGCCCCGAGCTAACCAGGATCTTCTTCACGCCCGGAATGGCGCGCGCCTTGCGGTAGAGCTGAATCAACTTGCCGTGATCCGTGTTCAGGTTGCTGCAGATGGTCGGATACACGCACGACAGCCGGCGGCATGACTCCTCAATGGATTTGTCCTTGCAGGCAAGCCGGTACATGTTCGCGGTCGGCCCGCCGAGATCGGAGATGGTGCCGGTGAACCCCTTGGTCTTGTCGCGGATAAGTTCAATCTCGCGCAGGATGGACGGCTCGGAGCGGCTCTGGATGATTCTGCCTTCATGCTCCGTGATCGAGCAGAAGGTGCAGCCGCCGAAACAGCCGCGCATGATGTTGACCGAGAAGCGGATCATGTCCCAGGCCGGTATCTTCGCGTTGCCGTAGGCGGGGTGCGGTGCGCGTGCATAGGGCAGGTCGTAGACGTAATCCATCTCGTCCATCGCCAGCGGGATAGGCGGCGGATTCAGCCAGACATCACGCTCGCCATGCGCCTGCACCATGGCACGCGCGTTGCCGGGGTTGGACTCAAGATGGAACACGCGCGAGGCATGTGCGTAGGCGACCGGATCGTCCTTCACCGTTTCAAAGGAAGGCAGGCGCACCACGCTGCGTGCGCGGATTTCTTTCTGCTGCGCGAGACGCTCTTCACGCGTCATGAGTTTGATCGGTACGACCGTGGCCTCGGCCTTGCTGTCAGTACCGCACGCCTGGGGCTCCTTTTCCTTCATCTCGTACGGATCCGGGTGAGGCTCGATCCTGCCGGGGGTATCGACGCGCGTGGAATCGACCTCGCTCCAGTCGTCGGCCGGCTTCCAGCCGCGCGACACCATGAACCCGGTGCCGCGCAGGTCGCGCATGGCCTTGACGGATTCGCCGGCAGCCAGCCGGTGCGAGAGATCCAGCAATGCGCGCTCGGCATTACCGAAGAGGAGAATATCGGCTTTCGAGTCCATCAGCACCGAGCGGCGAACGGTGTCGGACCAGTAATCGTAATGTGCGATGCGCCGCAGGCTGGCCTCGATGCTGCCGATCACGATCGGTACACCGGGAAAGGCTTCGCGCGCACGTTGCGCGTAAACAGTCAGCGTGCGGTCGGGCCGCTTGTTCGGCTCACCGTTCGGGGTGTAAGCATCCTCGGAGCGCGGCTTACGGTCGGCGGTGTAGCGGTTGATCATGGAGTCCATATTGCCCGCTGTGACCCCGAAATACAGATTGGGCTTGCCAAGCGCGCGGAAGGGCTCGGCCGAGTGCCAGTCAGGCTGGCTGATGATGCCAACACGGAACCCCTGCGATTCCAGCAGTCGCCCGATGAGCGCCATGCCGAAGCTCGGATGGTCGATGTAGGCATCGCCGGTAACGAGGATGATGTCGCAGCTGTCCCAGCCCAGCTTGTCCATCTCCTTGCGCGACATCGGCAGGAAAGGCGCTGTCGTCAGTTCGGGACGGAAGCGTGGATGCGAACGGAGATTATGGGGGGTGGGGGACATGCGCGACGACCGGGCTACTGGATCAGGTCGACAGTATGCCAGTGTTGGCGACCGGGCGTCTGTCGAGGAGTCGCGACCGGGATCGGCCGGCGGGGTCCCGGCACACGCCGCGATCCCGGGCAGCGACCTGTGGTGTCAGCTACTTGAACGGATTGTCCACATTGTCGGTGGGTTTGAATGTCACCCGGTCCGGCAGCGCCGCATCGTCCTGCAGGGCCTTGACTGCGGCGTCGAGGATGTCCTTGAGCTGCAGCGCGCGCTCCAGCCCGGCCTGGTCGCGCGTGATGGAGAGCGAGCCGTAGATTTCCAGCTGGTCGAAGCGGTTCTCCACCGTGAGCTCGTCGATACCGACTGAATCGCTTTCATTTTCGAAGGGTCTGATCGTGCCCGTGCCCATGTCGCCTCCCATCAGTTAGATTTCTGGCTCCGGATACGCGGCTCCGGTAGCTCGATGGCCTTCTGCTTGGCGGCCTCCGGCAGCTTGGGGAACAGGTTGATGCCCACCCGCTTTTCCAGGTCAGCGATCGCGATGACCTGATAGTCACCACTGTCATCGTTCGGCGCCAGCCAGGCCGCGCCCTCACCGCGCGCCGGATCGATCACGGCCTTGAACACCTGTGTGGGAATGAACACCCGCCCGTTCAGCCGCTTGATCTGCTCGCCCTCGAAGATCGGCCCGGTGATCACATACAGCTCGCCGCGCACATTGGTGAGATGGCGCGTTGCCCCCTCGATGGCGGACCACAGGATCTGGTTGTTTCTCCGGTTTTGCGGTACCACGTTCGCCAGCGAAAAACTCTCATGCTGCGCCAGCTTGGTCGGCATATCGGCCGCCGGTGCCATGTGGCCGCGGTCAAAGCCCGAGCGCGCATAGTCGGCCAGCTCCGCCCCATGCCCCGGTGGTAGCGCCTCCTCAGCGTGGAAGCTGTCCACGCGCTGCACCGTCTTCGCGGCCTTCAAACTCTCGCGTGTGAGGTGTTGGGCCGACCAGAGCGGTGTTTTTGAGACGCCCGAATGCATCACGGCAAATGCCTCGAAGCACAGGCCGATACTGCTCGTCTGTAGCGCCTTGCGCGTGAACTCGGGTGTCGCCTTCTGGAAGAAATGCTTGTCACATCCTGTCGTTTGCGCATGTGCACCTGCAATAACGCTCAGGCCGAGCAAGACAGCGAGTAGCTTTTTCATGGGCAGGGGACAAATGGGGTTGCGGATTCGAATGACCTGCAGGACTGAAGTTCCTCTGTTTGCGGCCAAGCGATACAGAGGGTTACTTTAGGGAAATTTTGATCTTTTTGCAGGGATGCCCGGTCGAACGGATATGAGCAGCAGCGATTTCCTGTTGATCGACCGTGCAGATGCCGGGCAGCAGCTAGCGGCGAGCCTGGCATCGGTCAACCGGGATCCGCAGGCTGTGGTGATGGCCTTGCCGCGGGGTGGCGTACCGGTGGGCGCCGCACTGGCGCAGTCGCTCGGATTGCCCTTGGAGCCGTTGATCGTCCGCAAGCTGGGCGTACCGCACTGGCCGGAGTACGCACTGGGCGCGCTGGCGTCGGGCGGGCAATGCGTGGTCGATCGTGAACTTCAGCAGCGGCTGCATGTGTCCGACGCAGCGCTGGAGGGGGTGATTCAGCGCGAGCGGGCCGAGCTTGCGCGGCGTGAGCAGCGCTATCCGTCAAGCGTGCCGCTATCGGCGCTGCGGGGGCGCTCGCTGATTCTGGTAGACGACGGCATGGCCACTGGCAGCACGATGCTCGCCGCCATCGCCGCCTTGCACGCGATTGGGGCCGGTTCGCTCACCGTGGCTGTGCCGGTAGCCGCGCGCGACGCAGCTGACAAGGTGGCCGGGACCGGTGCGCGCGTGGTGACGTTGTCCTGCCCTGAGCCGTTTTCCTCGGTCGGGCAGTGGTACCGCGATTTCCGGCAGCTCGACGACGACGAGGTGCGGGATGTGCTGGCGCGGGCACGGCGTTTGCCTGCGTCGAAGACTTCGCCGGACTCGACCCCTTTACGCTGACAAGGAGAGCACTGTGGAATACCAGACGACGCGAAAGACGGATGTGCACTGGATGAACTGGCTGGGCGGCATGGCGGTGGGCGCCTTGGTCATGTATGTCACCGATCCTTCCGAAGGTCGCCGCCGGCGAGCGTTGTTACAGGACAAAATGACCCACTACTCGCATCAGGCCCGGCGGGAGCTCGGCAAGACGGTGCGGGATACGCGTAACCGGCTGACTGGCTTGCAGGCCGAGGCAGCCAGGCTGATCTCGGGTCGTAGCGCCAAGCCGTTGGACAATCATGTGCTCGAGGCGCGCGTGCGTTCACGCGTCGCGCGCGCGCTGCCGCAGCTTGAGGAGATCGGGATCACGGCACACAGCGGCATCATCACGCTGTCGGGCGAGATCCCGGCGCATGATGAGCATCAGCTCGTCGCGCTTGTCCGGGGGATACCCGGCGTGGCTGGTGTGCGGCAAGGCATGCAGGCCTCCGCGCAGGCAGCGTGCGACAGAATGTCTTCGGTGTTCTCGGGACGCAGCTCGCTGTGGATGGCTGGCGCGATCGGTGCCGGCCTGCTCGCCTGGTATGGTCTGACTCGGCGCCAGCCGCTGGGTCTGCTGGCTGCTGCGACTGGCCTCGGCGTGCTGGCCGGCAGCACCCGCATGCGCAGCATGACCGGTGCGGTGCAGGGTGCACAGGGTGGCTTTGTGGCCGAGTGCAGCATCGATATCGAGGCCTCACCGGAGGTCGTCTATGACGTCTGGAGTCACTACGAAAATTTCCCGCACTTCATGTCGCATGTGCTCAAGGTGAGCGATCTGGGACAGGGACGATCGCATTGGGTTGTACAGGGACCGGCCGGTACCGAGGTCGAGTTCGATTCCCGGCTGACTGCCAGCGAGCGGCCGCATCGGCTGGCATGGCAGAGCGAGCCGGGCGCCAGTATCGAGAGCGAGGGCGTTGTGGTGTTGCAGCCTGAGGGTAGTGGGACCCGTGCGAATGTCCGCATGGCTTGGGCTCCGACCGCCGGTACTGTCGGTAAGGGTGTGGCGTTGCTGGCGGTCGCCGATCCGCAGGCCGTGCTGGAAGACGACCTGCGGCGGCTGAAGCAGTTCATCGAGACTGGTCTGAGCGGACGCGAAGGCGTGGCCGACACAGGCAGCGGCAGCGTGCTGCATTAAAAGTGCAGGAACTCGCTCGTCCGCGCCCTATCCAATTCGGGCCGGCCCGTCCGGGAAAATGACACCTCAGGAGACCCATCATGATGCGAATCGAAGAAGTACGCCAGCGTTTCAACCAGATCGAGCAGACTATCCACGAGGCCAGCCAGGCATGCGAGCGCGCCGGTGAAGGCGTGCCGGTGGATCTGAAGAACAGCATCCAGAAACTCGATCAGCGCTCGTCGCAGGTGCGAGAGGAACTGCAACAGGCGCAGGATGAGGAAAAGGTTATTCGCTGTGTCGACGAGCTGGAGGAGCTTGGCGATAACGCGAAGACAGCCTGCGAGAAAGGGAGCAACGTGGACCAGCAGCTGAAACAGGCGGTGCTGCAGGCGCATGAGGAACTAAGCAACCTCAAGCATCAGTTGCACTGATCGCGAGCGGGGGGGCGTGGCGGGTTTCGCCGTTGGCTCTACCCGCCCTATGGCAGACTTATTGTGGCGCGTTCATAGGGCAGGTAGAGCCAATGGCGAAACCCGCCGCTCTCAGCCAAGCCGGCAGCATCCCAAATCCCGAGTTCACGATTTCCGAATTCCTTCCCCGCACATCACACCCATCCCATGCTTTATCATCTGTCGTCCATGAAAATACCAACAGGAGACAAGCATGGCGACATCCCCCCGCGTCTTGTGGGAGCCAGGCGCAGAGCGTATCGCCAGCAGCCAGCTGACCCGCTATACCCGATGGCTCGCGGCGCACCGCGGGCAGCCTTTCGACGATTACCAGGAGCTCTGGCAATGGTCGGTCGATGACCTCGAAGGTTTCTGGGTATCGATCTGGGACTTCTTTGGCGTCCGCTGTGCACAGCCTTACGATGAAGTGCTGTCCACCCAGGCGCTGCCAGGGGCAAAGTGGTTCTCCGGTAGTCGCCTGAACTTCGCCGAGCAGCTGTTCCGCTTCAACACGGATGCGGGTAGTGATGGCAAGCCAGCCATCATCGCCGAGTCGGAGACGCGCCAGCGCGTGACCCTGAGCTGGGGCGAGCTGCGTGCACAGGTCACGGCAGTGTCGAATGCCTTGCGCGCGCTGGGTGTCGGTCCGGGTGACCGTGTGGTGTCTTACCTGCCGAACACGCCCGAGGCAGCCGTCGCTTTTTACGCCTGCGCCAGCATCGGTGCGATCTGGTCGTCGTGCTCGCCCGACATGGGCAGCACCAGTGTGCTCGACCGCTTCCGACAGATCGATCCCAAGGTTCTGCTTGCCGTCGACGGCTACCGCTATGGTGGCAAGGACTTCCCCCGGCTCGATGTCGTTGACGCCATGCGCAGCGAGCTCAAGACGCTTGAGCACACAGTGCTGCTGCCGTATCTCGATCCGCAGGCCTCACTGCCAGGCGCGCTGAACTGGAACGATCTGCTATCGCATCCGTCGGCCGGTACGGACATGCGCTTCGAGCAGTTGCCTTTTGACCATCCGCTCTGGATCCTGTATTCGTCCGGTACCACCGGCATGCCCAAGCCCATCGTGCACGGCCACGGCGGCACGCTGCTCGAGACGCTCAAGGGCCATGCGCTCGGGCTCGATCTGGGGGAGGACGATCGCTTCCTCTGGTTCTCGACCACCGGCTGGGTGATGTGGAATGCGCAGGTCACCGGCCTGCTGGTCGGCGCGACGATCTGTATCTATGACGGCAATCCCGGCTATCCGGATCTCGGTCGCCTGTGGCGCTTCGCTGCCGAGCAGCGCATCACCTTCATGGGAGCGGGTGCGGCGTTCTTTGCCAACTGCATGAAGGCCGGCATGAGGCCGGCGACGATGGCGGATCTGTCGACACTGCGCTCGGTCGGCTCGACCGGCTCGCCACTGGCCGAGGAAGCTTACGACTGGATTTACCGCGAGGTGAAGCAGGACATCCTGCTGGCCTCGATCAGCGGCGGCACCGATATTGCCGCCGCCTTTGTTGGCGCCTGCCCGAACCTGCCGGTGGTGGCCGGCGAGATGCAGTGCCGTTCGCTCGGCGTGGCGGTACGCGCGTATGACGATCACGGCAACGAGCTGATCGATGAGGTCGGCGAACTGGTGGTCACCGAGCCTATGCCCTCGATGCCGCTGTATTTCTGGAATGATCCGGAGAATCGCCGCTACCACGACAGCTACTTTGCGCATTACACCGGCGTCTGGCGGCACGGCGATTGGATACGCATCACGCCGCGCGGCGGCGCCGTTATTTACGGGCGCTCCGACGCGACCATCAACCGCCATGGCGTGCGCATGGGTACAGCGGAGATCTACCGTGTCGTGGAGGACTTCGACGAGGTGCTCGATAGCCTTGTGGTTGACCTCGAGTACCTCGGGCGCGAATCCTGGATGCCGCTCTTCGTTGTTCTGCGCGAGGGCGTAGCGCTGGATGAGTCGCTCCAGCGGCGCATCGGCGAGCGTATCCGTACGCAGTTGTCGGCGCGACACGTGCCGAATGATGTGATCGCCGTACCCGAGGTGCCGCGAACGCTGACCGGCAAGAAGATGGAGCTGCCGGTCAAGAAGCTGCTGTTGGGGATGCCGGCAGAGAAGGTGGCGAATCCGGATGCGATGGCGAATCCAGCGTCGCTACAGTGGTTTGCCGAGTTTGCGCGGGGAAGGCAGACAGCGTAAGCAATCGGTCATCCGGAGAACAGGCGGTCGAGGCGGCAGATCGTCTGCCAGCGCGAGGCGATTGCTGCTGTGGTTTCTGATCTCAGCCCGTCTTCGCTGCCTGCGTCCCGACGATCCATCCCTCCAGCCCGTCATGCGGTGGCAGTCCGTAATCGCTATCGCGCCGCTGCCATGCCCATGCCGCCATCAGCGCGCACAGGGCTGCGTCCAGCAAATCGCCGCTGCCGTCGTCGAGCAGTTGCCGGCGGAAGCGACCCGCATCGAGCTTCACTTGCTGCGGATAGTCGCCGCGCTCGGTGGCCTGGATGATGGACAGTCGGGCACTGCGGCGCTCAGGCGTTTGCAGCGCTGGCGCATCGTTCTTGTAGGACGCCTTGGTGATGCCGCGCGCGACCAGCCCGGGATAGGCTTCCAGCGCGATACGCGAGCGGTCGCCCTCGTTCATGAAGGGAATGTGCACCGCGGCCTCGAGCAGCAGCGGCGCGCCGGCATGCAGCATGTAGGCCACCGGCGGGTTGACCCATTTCATTGGTGACGAGGAGCCGGCCGGGAGGTCGCCGGCGCGGTGGATGAATTTCGAGCCTGCAGGCCGCGCGTCGCACACGGCTTTGAAATGCTCGCGCAGCTGCGCCCGCTCCAGCGCGGCCACATGCCGGATCAGCGCCGGCCAATCGGTCGGCCAGCCAAGCAGGCGGATGAGTTCACGCGGGAAGGAGAAGGGGAAGTCGAAGCCGCCGAGCCAGGGGCCCGGCTGGCGCAGCCACTCGGCAAAGCTCGGGAAGTCGTGCAGCACGAGCAGGCTGTCGAGGACCAGGGTATCGCCGGCCAGCTGGCCGGATGCGATGGTGATGCCTTTGGCGCGGCGCGGCGCCGACGTGAAGTCGACGCCGTGCAGCCGCATTGCTGAATCCTCAGTTGCCGCCATCCGGCAGTACGACGTTCACATCGAGCACTTCGAGGTTGCCTTGCTTGTCGAGCGAGATCTTGATGTCTTCGGGATTCACCTTCACGTACTTCGAGATCACTTCGATCAGCTCGCGGTGCAGCGCCGGCATGAAGTCGGGGCCGGTGGTGATGTGTCGCTCGCGGGCGATGATGATCTGCAGGCGCTCTCTTGCCGTGTTGGCGGACTGATTCTTTTTGTTGAACAGAAAGGATAGCAAGTCCATCTTATTTGCCTCCGAAGATGCGGGACAGGAGGCCTGGCTTCTCGTATTCGGCAAAGCGCAGCGGGCGGTCCTCGCCGAGGAAACGCGAGACGACGTCCTTATAGGCTTCAGATACATCGCTGCCGTCGATGTGCACTGCCGGCGTACCCTGGTTCGATGCATGCAGCACCGACTCGGATTCGGGAATGATGCCCAGCAGCGGTATGCGCAGAATCTCCTGCACGTCTTCGTAGGAAAGCATCTCGCCGGCTTCGACGCGCTTGGGCGAGTAGCGGGTGATCAACAGATGTTCCTTGACCGGCTCAGCGCCGGTTTGCGCACGTCGTGACTTGGCCTGGATGATGCCGAGGATGCGGTCGGAGTCACGTACCGACGATACTTCGGGGTTGGTCACGATGATCGCCTCGTCAGCGAAAGTCAGCGCCATCACCGCGCCGCGCTCGATGCCAGCCGGCGAGTCGCACACGATGAACTCGAAGCTCATCGCCTTGAGCTCGTCGATGATGCGCTCGACGCCTTCCTCGGTCAGTGCATCCTTGTCGCGGGTCTGCGAGGCGGGTAGCACGAACAGGTTATCGCAATGCTTGTCCTTGATGAGCGCCTGTGTCAGCGTGGCCTCGCGGTTGACCACATTGATCATGTCGTAGACGACGCGACGCTCGCAGCCCATGATCAGGTCGAGGTTACGCAGGCCCACGTCGAAGTCAATCACGGCAGTCTTGTGGCCGCGCAGTGCCAGACCCGAAGCGAAACTGGCGCTGGACGTGGTTTTCCCCACGCCGCCTTTGCCGGATGTAACGACGATGATTTTTGTCACGAAAAACTCCTTGTCTGAGTTTGTCTGTTGATGGGAAATAGATAGTGCGAATTATTTGACCGGTATGGCCAACGATTCCAGCCGGTCGTCGTTGAGTCGGACTTGTACCGGCTTGCCGGTGAGCTCTTTCGGCCAGCCCTCGTCGAAGGTGCGATAGACGCCGGCGATCGAGACCAGCTCAGCTTCCATCGCGATGGAGACGATCCGTGCTCCCACGTGTCCGGAGGCGCCGGCCAGCGCACGACCGCGCAGCGGTGCGTAGACGTGAATACTGCCGTCGGCGATCACTTCGGCGCCGGCGTTCACGGTGGCCATCACGACCAGGTCGCCGCCGCGCGCGTATACCCGCTGCCCACTGCGTACCGGTGTGTCGATGATCATGGTGGTTGTCGCGGGTGCGGGCTGTGGTGCGGTCTGGACCGCTGGTTCGGGTGCCGGCGGTGGCGGTGGTGGTGGTGGAGCCACCGGCTCGGGCTTCGGTGGTGACGGCGGCGGCGTCAGCTCGAACGGTCGCGGTTGGTCCAAGCCATCGATCGACAAGCCCTGCGCTCTGATCTCGGCCTCCAGTGACGGCGGCGCATTACGTACGGCCACCGGGTTTAGCCGGTATGACTTGAACAGCGCGATCAGTCCCGGCCAGTCGATGCTTCCCGGCGCCGGCGGCGGCAACAGGTTGCCCAGGTCAAGCAGCGTGAATTCATCTTCGAAGTAGTCCGGCGTGCCGCCGGTAATTTCCGCGAGGGCAGAGGACAGTTTGGCCTGGTCCGAGTCGCCCAGCAGGGCGGCCACGGCGACCACGGTGGAAATCTTGATCTCCAGGGGCTTCCTGGCTTGGTTTTTTGACATACGGTCCCGGCGGTGACAACCAACAGGCGCCGCACAGCGCCATCGGGGCAAGGCCTGACTTGCCGGCCCGTATTATACCTGTGCACGCCTGCACTGATCGCGGTCAGATGACCCGGCAACACCCGCTGCGAGAGGACAAGACGCCGCCGTGTCCATGCACAGTACCGCCCGGTGGTGCGGTTTGCGGCGTTCGGTTACGGCGTGCCAGTCACCCCCACATATGCCCGTGACTTTGCGCATTCTCAAGGAGGTGGCTTATTCGGGTGACAAACTGATTCGGATAGCCGTTTTTATCCCTCGTTATCCAGAACCCAAAGGAGTAGCAAGATGCGCAAATCGCAGCACAATCCCATGGTCGATATCGTGCAGTACCAGCTTGACACCTCCATTCATCTTGCCGATGCCGTTTTCTCCGGCACGGAGAAAATCGATCGGGCGATGCTGGATGTGACGCACCAGGCGGTCGAGGGGCAATTGAAATTTGCGCGTGCCATTGCTGACATACGCGACCCGGGCAAGTTGGCCGAGCTGCAGGTAGCCATCGCCGCGCGTCCCGAGAAAGCGATGCATTGCCAGCAGCAGATCATGGCTGCGCTGGCCGAGATTCAGGCGGAGTTCGGCAAGTCGATTCGCAGCTATATGGATCGGATGAGTACGGCCACCGCCAGCCAGGCTGAGGAGGCGGCACAGCAGGTGAATGCTGGCGCAACGCCGACACAGGCCGCGATGACCAATCCCTTTACGAGCATGCTCTCCGTCTGGGAGCAGGCATTCCGGGAAGCGACGCGCCTGGCGAGCCAGAACGTGATGGCCGCCCGCAGCAATGTCGAGACCGCTGCCCATGTGGCAGGCGAGGCTATCGCGCGGACCATGGAGGCCGGCACCGGCGCCGGCAATGGTCAGGGACAGGAGTCACACGGTGAGCACAGAGGACGGGGTGCGCGGAAAAAATAAGCCAGCCAAGCCGTTGTGCATCATGCGGGACTGCCGGCAACAGCTCACGCCGGCAGCATGGGTTGCCTGAAGCGATCTCAGGCGGCAGCGACCGGGTTCCAGTCCTTACCCGCTTCCGGTTTCACCGCAGTCGCAGCGGCGGTTGTGGCAGAGGTCGCCGCAGCTGTGGGTATACCGGCGGCAGCTGCCTGACGTGCGCGGCGGCCTGCGGCCTTGGAGCGAGAGCTCGAAGGCGGAAGCCGGCGCAATGTGCGCAGGGCGTCGATATCCTTGATGCCGATCGAGCGCTGATCTACGGTGATCAGGCCGATCTCGTTGAAAGCCGATAGCGTGCGGCTGACTGTTTCGAGGGTCAGCCCGAGGTAACTGCCGATCTCGTGACGGGTCATGCGCAGGTTGAATAACTTGCTCGAATAGCCCATGTCAGCAAAGCGCTCCGACAGCGACACCAGGAAACGGGCGACACGTGCCTCGGCCGACAGCGCCCCCAGCATGCTGACCATCGCCTGCTCGCGCACCAGCTCGCGGCTCATCACGCTGTACATCGCATGTTCAAGCTCGATATAAGTACGGCCGAGTTGGGTGAACTTCTTGAATGGCAGCAGGATCAGGTCGCAGTTCGAGAGTGCCACTGCTTCCGACGAGTAGCGCTTGGTATGAATGCCGTCGACACCGAAGAGATCGCCTTTCATCGGGAAGCTCAGCACCTGCTCATTGCCGAATTCGTCGATCAGCACGGTTTTCAGGAAACCGGAGTGGACGATGAACAGGGTGTCGAAGGGCTGGCCTATCGTGTGTATGCGTTGTCCGGTCTTGAACTGCACATGCTGGAACAGGAACTCCTCATCATTGACCGCCGGCGCGGTGGGGATGCGGAGCAGGTCGCATAGCTCTTTCAGGTTTGACCACAGTTTCCCCGGGCGCTGCCATCCTGCATCGGTAGTTGCATGGAGGGCAGGACTGAGGCTGTCGGAACGTAGCTCGGAAACGTGGGTGAATGTCATGGTCATCTCCTGGTTCTGGGTCTGGAAGAATGGGAAGTCACTGGCGCGTTGTTACCGTCGGTTCTGTTGTCGGAAGCTATGCCACTGCAGCGCTGGTATCCGCCGGGGCATATCCTGCTTGGATGACGATCTCGTACGGACAAGTGTCACGTTGCATATATCGGTGGACGCATGAGTCTCTCCGTTGTCTGCTGGTCATGCTGTTGCGAGTCGCTAGTATCCCGACTCGAATTCTTCGACGCTATCGGGCCTGCCTGAATGCGTCAGGCGACCGAGCCGAGCGTTTGTCAGGTCTTTCCTAGCATTCCTTGCTTCCAATCGCCTTCCTTGTCGCGCTCCCTGTCAGGGCTTGAACTTCTCGAGCAGTCCGTGCGCGATTGCGTACTGCACGAGCTCGGCCAGCGACGGCGTGCCGAGCTTCTGCAAAATATGCGCCTTGTGCGTGCTGACGGTCTTTACGGACAGGTGCAGGATTTCCGCGATGTCGGTGACGGATTTCCCTGTGACGAGCATGTTGAATACCTCAAACTCCCGGTTCGTCAGCGACTTGTGAGGTAGATCATGCCGGTGCTGCATGGCGTCCATCGCCAATTGCTCGGCGACCTCCATGCTGATGTAGGGCCGTCCCGCATGCACCCGGCGTATGGCATTGACAAGATCTTTGCCGGCGCTTTCCTTCGTGATGTAGCCATGGGCACCCAGGCGGATCGCTCTGGCTGCGTACTGGTCTTCGTCGTGCATGGTCAGCACGAGTATCGACAGATCAGGGGCCTCATCCTTGATTTGCTTGATCAGATCCATGCCGCTACGCCCCGGCATGGACAAGTCCATGATGAGCACATCAAATCCGCCCTTTCGAACAAGGGAGAGCACCTCAAAGCCATCACTCGCCTCCGCATGCACTTCGATGTCATCTGCACTCCTGAGAATGTGCTTGATTCCTTCCCGCATCAGCCCGTGGTCATCGGCCACCACGACCCGGATCATCGGCCCCAACTCCCGGCGCGATGGCCATTGACGCTCAAGACGCACATTTCATCCATGGGCACCGACTCCCGGGCCAGCATTGACTCGAGTCAATCTTTTTTTGATCACGATTTCTTCCTAGTAACAAAATAGCAACACTTTTGTTTAATGTATCAGCTTTTGACCAAGTGACCTATATGATTTGGATCAAAAGCACGGATCTGAGAGCATTTTTGTGATTGAGAAAGCGATTTTTATACTTATGGGAAACACATTTATTTCCGAGTAAGAACTTCTCGGTGGGTTTATTGCCGGGAGAGAAGAGGTCGGGCTGTTAGACTGCCCGCTGCGAGCTGTGATGCCTGCCTCTCGCAAGGCGTGGCGCACTCGTATCGACGTTGACGAAGGCGCGCGACAGCGCAGGAAGATCCGAGGCCATGGATATCAAACCGGACGAAGTAGGGCACATCATCCAGCTGGCGATCGCGCCGGTGTTTTTGCTGACCGGTGTCGGTACGAACATGCTGGTGCTGACCAACCGACTGGCGCGCATCATCGACCGCACGCGGATCATCGAGGAGCGGCTGGATCACGCGTCGGGTGCGTCGGTGATGTCAGAGGCATCGGCGCGCGCCGAACTCGGCATGCTGTTCCGTCGTGCGAAGAAGATCCACCGCGCAATTTTTCTGTCGACCAGTTGCGCCCTGATGATTTGTATGGTCGTGGCGGCGTTGTTCCTCGCCGATGCGCTGAACTTGCGGTTGGGATCCTTGATTGCCGGGCTGTTCGTGCTGGCGATGGTCGCGCTGACCGCCAGCTTTGTCTACCTGCTCAGGGAGATCTGGCTGGCGACTGAGTTCATGAACGGGCGGCAGGCGTACCGTCGAGAGCGCTCAGCCCTCTAGCGGCCAGCGCATAGTACAGCTCAGATCGTCGATATCAGGCGGCAACTAGCTTCGAACAGCGGGTGCGCAGGATCGCCGAAGGCATCGCAGATGGTCAGGTGATTCAATCCGTCGAGCCCGATTTGTTCTCTGAAGCCCTGGTTCCATTGCGAAGCGATGAGTGATGTCTGTCGCTTGAACTCATCGGACTCGAGGTCGCCCACCGCCGTGATGAAGGGCGCTGCCTGTGCTTGCGGCATGAGCGCAGGGGAGAGCTTGCGGGCGCTGTCGGCATCAAGCTTCAGATCGACATTAGCGAACTCGGCATGGCACACCGGCGCAAGATCGTAGAGGCCCGACATCAGCACCCCGCCCTTGATGAGATCGTGTGGCAGGTCAGCGCCAAAGACGGGCCAGAGCGCGGCCAGCATCATTGCCGCCAGATGCCCACCGGCTGAGTGCCCGGCCACCACGATACGCCGGCGATCGAATTCCAGCTGCTCGGCATTCCGGTACAGCCATGCCAGCGCACGCAGCTGCTGCAGCGTGATCTCCTCGATCGATGCCTCGGGAGCGAGGGTGTAGTTGGTCAGCGCGACGTTGAAACCGGCGCGCCGATAGCCGGGAACGATGAAGGTGAAATCCGACTTGTCGAGCGAGCGCCACCATCCGCCATGAATGAAGACCAGCAGCGGCGCACCGCTGAGGTGAGCAGGATAGAAGTCGAGTCGCTCTTTTTCCGCCTGCCCGAAAGGCAGATCGAGCAGGCCGGCCTGCGTGCGCCGAGCCAGCGCAGATTCCTTCTGCCAGCGCGTGAAGATGTAGGGATGATCCGGAATAGCGGCCCGGGCGTTGTACTGCCGGGTGTAATAGTCGGCCGGGCTCTCGTTATGGGGTGACGGGCGATGGTCCTGGGCGCGCATGCGATTCCTCTCTGGGGTGCTTTCCTTCTACGGTGCGCCACAGTGTAGAGGGTTTGGCAGGCACGCGGAAGCCCGTGAGTCTATAAGCCGACCAGCGGGTATTCGTTGACGCGCTGTCATGCCATCGCCTACACTTTCTGCGTTTTGGTGCTCGCCCGTCGCTCTCGACGGGCAGTTAAACGGGAAACACGGAGCCTGCCCCCGAGCCTCGGGATCATGCCAACGTGTGCTGCCCCCGCAACGGTAAGCAAGCGCATGACGAAGGTCATGCTATCCGCTCCTCTCACCACTGTGCCTGCGGCATGGGAAGGTAGAGCGGGTACGCTTGTTAGCCCGGATACCGGCCATGACGGGTGGGAGAGGCGAACGGGGTGGTTTCGCCGGATGTCCGGTCATGCCTTCATCGGTTTGCGCTCCTGTGTTGTCTAGCCTGCGGGGAAGCTGGCGGGACGCCTCTTTAGTTGACCCTTTCATGAAAATCCGTTGCAACGCCGGTTCGCTGTACACAGCGCGCGCCGCTGCATGGGCCATTTCGGTCTCCATGCCCCTGTTCCATCTCGATGTGGCTGTGGCCCAAACCGCTGTGCTACCCACGGTAGTGGTCACTGCGACCCGCACTGAGCAGCTATTGTCGGATACGCTGCTTCACACGACGGTCATCACCGCCGACATGATCCGCAATAGCGGACAGGTCGATTTGCCGGCCCTGCTGCGCCACGAGGCCGGCATACAGATCACCCAGACTGGCGGAACCGGCGGGGCGTCGGGTTTATTCATGCGGGGCGCTGCAACCCGTCAAACGCTGGTTCTCCTTGACGGCGTGCCAATCAACAAGCAGGACGCGACGGGCACGACCAGCATCGAGCACCTGATGCTGAGCGAGATCGACCGCGTTGAAATCGTCCGTGGCAATGTATCCAGCGTCTACGGGTCAGGTGCCGTCGGCGGTGTGATCCAGATATTCACTCGGCGAGGGTCGGGAGCGGCTCGGCCGATGCTGTCCCTCGAGATTGGCTCGCGCAGCAGCCACCGCGCAGCGGCTTCTGTCAGCGGTTCAGCAGATAGATTCCGTTATGCGCTGTCGGCATCGAGCGTGGGCACGGCAGGATTTTCGGCGATGAATCCAGCCCAGAATGCCAACGTGAATCCGGATGCGGATGGTTACCGAAATACCAGTGCCTCGGGCATGCTGGAGAACCAGTGGCGCGCCGGCCAGGAGATCGGCATCCGGTTCTCGAGCTCGGACGGCCGCTTCGATTTTGACAGCGGATTTGACACATCTACCTCGGTTCATCAGGGCAGGACTCGGGTCGGTATGCTGGCGCTGTACTCGAACAATCGCATCACCGACACATGGCGATCGACGGTCACACTGTCCGAGGCCGTCGATCGTAACAATAATCGCTACCTGACAGCCTCCCCGACCGCTGACCGCTTCCAGACCCGTACGCGACAGCTCGACTGGAACAACGAGATTGCTGTCGCGCCCGGCTGGCGTGCTACGGCCGGTGCCACCCACCAGCGGCAGTCCCTGAATGGCGATAACGGATACGGAGGCTTGACCGATGTCGCTCGAAATACATTGAGCGCTCAGGCGGGACTGGAGCGGAGCGGTCTGGATCCTCACAGCCTGCAATTGAATCTGCGCCATGACGATACTCAGCGAAATGAATCAGCCAGCACAGGGCTGATCGGTTACGGCTATCGCGTCAGCGACGCGATCAAGCTGATCGCTACCGGCTCGACCGGCTTCAGTGCACCGCCGCTTGGCTTCCTGTACGGGCCATTCGGTAACCCGAACCTGCGCCCCGAGCATTCGCGTTCGGTGGAAGCGGGCGTACAGTTCTCGATGGCTTCGCACCTGGTACGTATCACCTGGTTTGATACGCACATCCGAGACCAGATCGAGTTCAATGCTCGCTTCAACAACATCCGCTCGGCGGCCAATGACGGTATCGAGGTCAGTACGCAATCGAGCTGGCGGGATTGGAGTATTCGTTCGAGCTTGACCCTGCAGGATCCGCGTAATGCCGATACGGGTGAGCGCCTGCGTCGGCGCGCTGCCGAGCTTGCGTCCGTCGCGGTAAACCGTACTGATGGCCCGTGGACCTATGGTGCTGTGGTGTCTTACACCGGACGCCGCCCCGATGGCGCTAATGTATTGTTGCCTTCATATCGGCTGGCAGATTTGAGCCTGAGCTACCGAATGGATCGGAACTGGACAGTATTCGGTCGCATCGACAATCTCTTTGACGAGCGCTATCAAACGGCGAATGGCTACAACCAGCTCCCGCGCGCCGTGTTCGCTGGCGTACGCTGGCAGCAGTGAGGTGGCGGTCGCCCGCGGCGTCGATGCCGACGCTGCGCGTAGCCCGTTGCCTCATGTTCCGGAGATGACCTTGATGAAGCTGCTCTACCTGCCCCGGTTTCCGTTGTCGCCTTTCGCCTTCCTGGGTGTTCTGATTGCGCTGGGGGTTGCCGCGTTTTCTTTATCTGTACTCTGCGGTGTGGACGGATGTTCACCAGAATCGCTCCATGTGGCCGAATTATTGCGCTTGCGGCTACCCCGCGCATCGGCCGGACTCGCCGTCGGCGCCCTGCTGTCGCTCGCCGGTGCCTTGCTCCAGCTTCTCCTGCGCAATCCGCTCGCCGACCCCTATATCCTCGGCGTCTCCAGTGGTGCGGCTGTTGGCGCACTGCTGTTCTCCCTGCTGTTGCCGACCGCATTCAGCGTATTTGGTCTGCAGGCCGGCGCGCTGGTGGGTGCAGCACTGGCGATCTCGATGCTGTTCCTGCTGGCGCATCGTAGCCTCGCGACGCTGCCCCTGACCAATGCTGTGCCGGGCGTGAGCCTGATCCTTACCGGGGTGATGATTTCCGCAGGCTTCGGCGCGCTGATCAGTCTGCTGCTGGCAGTGTCACCGGATGTGCAACTGCGTGGCGCGTTATTCTGGCTGATGGGCGATCTCGATGTCGACAGCTACGGCTTACCGGCATGGGCCGTGCTGCTTCTAGTCGGCGTATGGGCGGTTCGGACCGCACCGCAGCTCAATGTACTGTCGCATGGCGAGGCCACCGCGCAGCTGCTCGGCCTGCCGGTGACACGGTTACGCATCGTGATACTGGCTGCCGCGTCGCTGGCGACTGCCGCAGCGGTATCGCTGGCGGGGGCGATCGGCTTTATTGGATTGGTAGTACCGCATCTGCTGCGTCTGCTCATCGGTAATGACCAGCGCTTGCTGCTGCCTGCAGCCATGTTGGCCGGCGGTACGGCGCTGGTGCTGGCCGATCTGGTCGCGCGTACCGTGGTCGC
>CAZESK010000007.1:48408-54575 GCA_964515155.1 uncultured Bifidobacterium sp. | reverse complement strand
ACGGCATCCAGCGGCAGGGAAAAGAACACGCCGTGCTGGCGAGTCTGATAATTACGCCCGTCGAGGAAGACCGCCTCGATACCCGCGCGCAAGCGGCCGGATGGCTGCATGCCGAGGCGTGTACGTGCCCAGGAATTACCGAGCCCGATCGCATGATTGGCGATCAGGTCCGCAGACACCCTGTCGTTGAGCCGGATCGAGGCGCTGAGCTGCGGATTGAGCGTGAGTACGCTACCCGCTTCCTGCCCCTGTGGCACGAAAGGTGTTACGTGCAGATCGCGGTAGCCTGCGGTTGCAGAAAGGTCGACCGTGCCGCGCCCGTAGCGCCACGCATAACCCGCACCAAATTCGATACCCGCCCCACGCGACCGAACCTCAGTGAGCGGGCCGATTTCGCTCGAGCCGTAGCGGTAGTCGAGCCAGCTCAGCATCGCCTTCCCGTAGGCTCCGTTGCCAAGCTGCGCGCCAGGTAACGGCTGGATCATGCCGAGGTAGGCAAAGTCATTCCGTGGCCCCGCCTGCGCGCCGCCGAAAACGACGGCCGTAGGAAGTTCGGCAAGTACACCGGCGGAGGTAACCGATAGTCCAAGCACGACAGCCGTTTGCAACAGGGTCATCCTGGTATTCATTGTTTGGTCTCCATCAAGGTCGGCAGGCTGTTGACCCTGCGTCCGAACTGTCGGCGTAACAGGAAGCCCAGGTGACCGACGCCGCGGGTCACCGCCATCTTCAGCAGCATTGCAACTGCGCGTATGAAGGACATCCTGCGGTACCGTCGCGTCATGCGTTTCTGCAAGTGCACTGACGAGCCGAAAGCGAGTGCGATCGCCGTTCTTTCCTGTTCGATGGTCTGTAGCTGATAGATACAACCCACTCCGATCTTTTCCGAACGCCGCTCAAGCGAGACTGTCGTACTGCAAGCCAGGCGGATGCCCCGGGACGGGAAGGTGAGCGTCAGTGAATGCACCGGCTGGAAATCACCGCGCTGTACGGCCTCGACATCCAGATCGATACGCGCACCCGTCGCTGATACGTTGGCGCTCATTCCGTGGATGACCGTGCCATCGTCGAGCGCGACGAACACCGGCTCGCGTAACCTGATCCGCGGTTGGGCACGCCGCTGTCGATGCTCAAACATCGCGCCAAGCGCACCCAGTATCAGAAAGAAATCGACGATGGCCCAGAGGCTGACGAAGATCAGCATGGCTCGGTCATCCGGAGACTGCACAAACCGGATCGCACCGACGGTCAGGGCCGCGATATTTGCTGCCAGCAGCACATAGAAGGGACGGGCCAGCGACGAGAGAAAATCCTGCGACAGGATTTCGCCTTTCGGTGTGACGTTGAATGTTGGTGCGCGCAGATTGCCAACCAATGCGGCAATGCCGCGGGTCAGATGCACCGACTGTATCACCTCATACATCATCGATACGAATGGCCAGCGCAGCCTGCCATGCAGGAAGTTGGCCGTTAGCACCGATGCCAACAGCGCCGGTGCGCCATAGATGAAGACATCGGCTACCCGCGCGTCAGCCACCGGTATCCCGAGCAGTAACGTGACGATCGGTGCCAACAGCAGTAGCAGACGGGCCACCGGGAATAGCCAGAACAAGGCTATATTGGTGAACAGAAGTCGCTGCATATGCGTCAGGCACGGCATCTTCCACGGCTTGCGGATCAGGAAGATCTGCAGCATGCCCTGGCTCCACCGGGTGCGCTGTCCGATGAATCCCGTGAAGGTTTCCGGTTGCAGGCCGGAGACCAGCGGCGTGTTCAGGTAAGCGGTGTTATACCCCCTTGCCAGTGCCGCCAGCGTTGTTTCCGCATCCTCCGTGATGCTGGTGGTCGCAAATCCGCCAATATCCTCCAGCGCCGAGCGCCGCAGCAGCGCGGCAGAGCCGCAGAAGAAGCTGGCACCCCAGGTATCGAGTCCGGGCTGTATCTCGCGGTAGAACAATTCGTTTTCTGCCGGCGCGCGCTCGAACAGCGACAAATTGCGCTCGATCGGATCCGGTGAAACGAAGTGGTGCGGCGTTTGTACGAGGAAGCGCTTCGGATCCTCGAGCATCAGGCCGAGGGTTTGGGTAATGAAGTCGCGTGTCGGCACATGGTCGCAGTCGAGGACGGCGATGAACTCCCCGGTGCTATGTCGTAATGCCTGATTCAGGTTGCCTGCTTTCGCATGCTCGTTGCTCTCGCGCGTGAGATAGGTCGCGCCGTAACGGGAGGCGATCTCCTGCACCCTGGCCATCCGTGCCGCGCGCCGTGACGCACGTGCCTTGTCGGCATCGTCGAGCAAGGCGCGCGTACCGCCGTCATCAAGGATGTACACGCGCAGCTTCTCTGCCGGATAGTCCATTTGCGTCGCTGCGATCACCGTGGTGCGCACAATGTTCGGGTCTTCATCATAGGTAGGGATGAAGACATCCACGGTGGGCCAGGTCTGTCGGTCGGCCGGTAGTGGCAGCGGCACGCGCTTCGTTTTGCCCACTTCGGTGAGGTGACTCAATGACTGGTGGACGAAGCAATAGCATTCGGTCAGAAACAGCACCATACCGCAGGTGGCCGCCAGCCAGCCCAGCTCGAAGGGCAATGTCTCGCTGCCGCGCCAGACCAGATAGCGCAAGTACAGCGCGAAATTCGCAACGATCAGAAAGATGCGGACAGCCGACGCGGCTGTGGACGACGGGCGGTCACGCCAGATGAAAACAGCGACCAACATCACCAGCAGCACTGCGCTCGATGCCGCAATCTGCGCATCGCCGGTCAGGGGTACGCTGGCGAACAAAAGCGAAGCAGCGAGGCATGGCAGCGCAATAGCAAACAGGGCCCGGTAGGGAGAGGAAAATTGGCTCATGGAATCTCGCATCACTTTGGCGGACTCGGCTGGAAAAGCCGATAGCAACAGGTGTGAAATGTTGCAAAAATACATACGTTGCCAAAAATGTAGGATAAAAATTGCAATAGTGTCAATAAAAATATTGCACTAAGACTAAGTACCTTGGAATTCGTCGGGGTAACTTCTCTGGAGCCCTCTGGCCCGACCGGGCCGGCGCGAGCAAGCCCGTGCGTGCTCTGACTGGCGCGCGCGATGAGGCGGCGGGAAGTGGTTGGGTGGTGATGTGAGGGCTGCTCACTGGCCGAGCCACGGGTCGGACGGGTGGTAAATGCGAAGCATCGCGATGCCCACCGATTGCCGACATCGGCATTCAAGACGCACAACAAAAAAGCCGTTGACCCCGACGGGACCAACGGCTTGCGTGTTCTGGTGGTGATAGGTGGATTTGAACCACCGACCCCAGCATTATGAGTGCTGTGCTCTAACCAACTGAGCTATATCACCACGAAGCCGGGCATTATCTTGGGAAAGCCTGGTCGTGTCAACCAACGGCCTTGCTGATTCGGTCGCGTACCTGATGCGTGGCATCGGGTGCGAGGCAGTCGATCACGACGCGATCATTCATGCTCCGCAGCCAGGTCAGTTGTCGCTTGGCCAGTTGTCGGGTGGCGGCAATGCCTTGCTCGCGAAGTGCATCGCGCGTGATCCGCCCGTCGAGATAGTCCCACGTCTGCCGATAGCCTACGCAGCGGATCGAGGGCAGGCCAGTGTGCAGGTCGCCGCGCGCGCGTAGTGTCGCGACTTCGTCCAGCAAACCCGGCGTGACCGTCAGCATCCGGTCGAAGCGCTCGGCGATGCGTGTGTGCAGCACGCTACGGTCGGAAGGCTCAAGCGCGATGGGCAGTAGTTCGAACGGCAGCTCCGGCGGCGCGGACTTTGCCAGCAGCGTCGACATCGGCTGTCCGCTCAGCAGGATGATTTCCATGGCACGCTGCACCCGCTGCGTATCGGTTGGCTTCAGTCGTGCGCCGGTGGGTGGATCCAGTTCGCATAACCGCGCATGCAGCGCCGTGATGCCGTGCCGCGCGATGTCCATGTCGAGTTGCGCGCGCAGTGCCGAGTCGGCCTGCGGAAGATCGTCGAGACCGTCGCGTAGCGCCTTGAAGTACAACATGGTGCCACCGACCAGCAGTGGCAGTCGGCCGCGTAACACAATCTCGCCAATGAGCCGCAGCGCATCGTCACGGAATTGCCGCACCGAGTACGACTGCAAGGGGTCGAGGATATCGATCAGGTGATGCGGTACGGCGGCTTGTTCGTCTGCCGTTGGCTTGGCGGTACCGATGTCCATGCCGCGATAGACAAGCGCCGAATCGACGGAAATGATTTCCGACGGCAGCTGGCGCGCAATCGCGAGCGCAGCCGCCGTCTTGCCGGACGCGGTTGGCCCCATCAGCGCTACCGCCAGTGGCTTGCTCATACCGTCACCGGAGGCTTCGCGATCAGCCGGACCGACAGGAAGTTCACTATGCCAAGCACGGCCGCCAGGATCGCCAGCGGATAGAGCGTGCCATTGTGCGTGGCGCCGACGATGCTGCCGATCACGAAGGCGAAGGCCATCATCACCGCACCCATCAGTCCGGCGGCGGTACCGGCTTGTCGCGCGAAGGGCGAGACTGCACCTGCCTGCGAAACTGGAAAATTGATGCCATGCGCGGCCATCGCAAGGAACATCGCCAGTACCACCACGGCCCAGTGCCAGAGCCCGAGCAGGGTCGCGGCGAGGAAGTAGAGGCCGGCCATTAGCGAGCAGGCGGTACCGATGCGCAGCACCTGTTCCGGTGCGAGGGCCTTGAGCAGGCGGCGGCAGACCAGCGTGCCGCCCATGTAGCCGGATACGCCGAGGGCAAAGCAGTAGCCGAACCACTGCGTCGGCACGCCGAGCACATTGATCAGTACGAAGCTCGAGCCGGAGATGAACATGAAGATGCCGCCATACGACAGCGCCCCCGGGGTCACGTTGAGCCAGAACTCGCGCGAGCCCAGCACCAGCCGATAGTTGTCCGCGAGGCCGCGCAGGTTGGTTGCGTTCGGGTTCTTGTGCTCGTTTGTTTCGGGCAGGTGAAGGATGCAGGCGGCCATCACGCACGCCGAGAACACGCCCAGTGCCGCGAAAGCTGCCCGCCAACCGAAGGCCACTTGCAGATAAGAGCCGAGCACCGGTCCGAGCAATGGCGCGAGCGATACCCAGGTGCTGGCGCGTGCGAGCAGTTTCGCGCTGTCCTGCGGCTCGTAGGCGTCGCGCACGATCGCGCGCGCCACCATCACTGCCGTGCAACAGCCGAGGGCCTGTACGAAGCGCGACGCGATCAGTAGCCCGATCGATTGCGACAGGCCGCACAGTACGGTCGCAGCGACATACAGTCCCAAGCCGGCCAGCAGCACCGGCCGCCGGCCATAGCGGTCGGACAAGGGACCGACGACCAGCTGCGCGCCACCGAAGCCGATCACGAACAGCGATAACGTCAGCTGCACGGTGGAGACGGGCACGCCAAAACCCGACACGAGGCCGGGCAGAGAGGCCAGATACAGATCCGTCGATAGCGGCTGCATCATCAGCATCGCGGTAATCAGCGCAAGCAGCGGCGTGCTGGCAAATCGGGCTCGGGGAAGGATGCGACCGCTCATTGGCCGCGCAGGAAAAGTCTGTCGAGATCGGCGAGCGCCAGCTGGACCCAGGTCGGCCGTCCGTGGTTACACTGGTCAGAGCGCTCGGTTGCTTCCATCTGCCGCAGCAGTGCGTTCATCTCAGGCACCGTCAGCTGCCGGTTCGCGCGTACGGCGGTGTGGCAGGCAAGGGTACCGAGCAGCTCATTGCGCCGCTCGACCAGCACGCGTGATCCGCCGAATTCGCGCAGATCGCGCAGTACGTCGCGCGCCAGCGCCTGGGCGTCGCTGTTCTTTAGTAGCGCGGGAATGGCGCGCACGGCCAGCGTGGTGGGCGATACCGCCGCGATGTCGAAGCCAAGGGAGAACAGCGTATCCGCATGTTCATCGGCTGTACCAACCTCGACCGGATCGGCATGGAAGGTGACCGGTATCAGCAAGGTCTGCAGGTGTACCGCATCCGATTCCAGCGCCTGTTTGAACTGCTCGTAGAGAATGCGCTCGTGCGCGGCGTGCATGTCGACGAGGACCAGTCCCGTGCGGTTTTGTGCGAGTACATAGATGCCGTGCACCTGTGCCAGCGCGAAGCCGAGCGGGAAGGCATCGTCGTCGGTAGTAACCGGGACAGCGGGTGCAGCCGAGAACAAGGTGGGTGTATGGC
>CAZESK010000007.1:0-48308 GCA_964515155.1 uncultured Bifidobacterium sp. | reverse complement strand
TCGTCGGTAGTAACCGGGACAGCGGGTGCAGCCGAGAACAAGGTGGGTGTATGGCTGTCGGCGGCTTGCGCGGGTGCGTCGGTCCGAAGGTTATCGGCAAACATGGCACCGTAAGCGGTGCGCTCCTGCGCGACACCGAATGAGGTCTGATGCATCGGCATCTTCATCCAGGGCAGGCCCGCAGACGGCGCAGCCGACAGGCCAGCCGCCGGTGCCGGTACCTCGCCTTGCGCAGTGGCCGAGGTGCGCGCCAGCGCGCGGCTGACCGCATGAAATACGAACTGGTGCACCGCACGGCTGTCGCGGAAGCGTACCTCGATCTTGGACGGATGCACGTTCACATCCACCAGTGCCGGTTCGAGGTCAAGTTGCAGTACGTACGCAGGGTAACGATCACCATGCAGCACGTCCTGATAGGCGGCACGCACTGCGTGGGTGAGCAGCTTGTCGCGGACAAAGCGGCCATTCACGTAAAAATACTGCGAATCCGCGCGCGCGCGGGCAGCGGTCGGCAGGCCAACGAAGCCTTGCAGGCGCAACGGCCCCGCGGCTTCCTCCAATGGCAGTCGTGCCGCGCCGAATTCGTCGCCGAGAATCTGCGCACTGCGCTGTTCAAGGCCGCTTTCCTGCCAGTGTTCGGTGGTCTTGCCGTTGTGCGTGACGGTGAAGCGTACATCCGGTCGCGCCAGTGCAATACGGCGCACCACTTCGACGCAGTGACCATATTCCGTTTGCTCGGACTTGAGGAATTTGCGACGGGCGGGCGTGTTGAAATACAGGTCTTGTACATCGATCGTGGTGCCTTCGGCCCCGGAAGCGGGGCTGGGTGCGTGCGGATCATGGCCTTGTACCTGCCAGGCATGGGCGGCGTCCGCGGTGCGGGAGGTCAGTGTCAGCTGCGCGACCGAGGCAATCGAGGCCAGCGCCTCGCCGCGGAACCCAAGCGTGGTGACGTTCTCAAGGTCATGCAGACTGGCGATCTTGGACGTCGCGTGACGCGCCAGCGCCAGCGGCATCTGTTCTGGCGCAATACCGCAGCCGTTGTCGATGATCGCGATTCGCTTCACGCCGCCGGCTTCCAGTCGTATCGTCAGCTGAGTAGCACCGGCATCGAGGGCGTTTTCCAGCAGCTCCTTGACAACCGCCGATGGTCGTTCGATGACCTCGCCGGCAGCGATCTGGGAGATCAGCTGGTCGGGAAGCTGGTGGATGGCACGCGGCGCGCGAGGCTGCTGGTTCATTTCGCGATTATACCGAGCGAACTTGAGGTTATTCCTCAGGGACGCCCCTCGAGTCTGCGTGTATGATCTGCGCTTTTGCGCACCGACCCGGTACTCAGCCCATGGAATTTGCTCAACTGCTCGATCTCATTCTTCATGTCGACAAGACACTCGGCAGTTTGCTCGAGCTTTACGGTCCGCTGGTCTACGCGGTCCTGTTTGCCATCATATTTGCCGAGACCGGCTTGGTGGTGTTTCCCTTCTTGCCGGGGGATACGCTGCTCTTCATCGCCGGCGCGTTCTGCGCCACCGGCATGATGAGCGCACCGCTGCTGATCGTACTGCTGGTCGTCGCTGCCATCACCGGTAACACGGTCAACTACCTGATCGGGCGTGCCATCGGCAACCGGGTATTCACGCAGGATTACCGCTGGATAGACCGTGGTGCGCTCGAAAAGACGCATGCCTTTTTCGAGTCGCACGGCGGCAAGACCATCGTGCTGGCGCGCTGGTTGCCGGTGATTCGTACCTTCGCCCCGTTCGTGGCTGGCATCTCGGCGATGAGCTTCGGTCGTTTTCAGCTATTCAATGTGAGCGGTGCGCTGCTGTGGGTGGTGACGCTGGTGATGGCGGGCTACTTTTTCGGGAATATTCCGATCATCCGCGATCATCTGAACACCATCGTGCTTATCGGCGTGGCAGCTGCGGCCGGACCAGTGGCCCTCGCAGCCATTATCAAGTTTGTGCAGAAGCTGCGCGCGCGGAAGTCGGGAGTGCCGTTGTAAGCTGCTAGCAGTGATGGCGGATTTCGCCTGCGGCTCTATCCGCCCTATGGTTTCAGGATATGGGGGCTTGTGTCATGCCGCAGGGCGGACATGGTCACCGACGAAAGCCAACGCCACAACGAACGGGCCTGCACCGTGGGGCGGATAGAGCCGCAAGCGAACCTCGCCTCCGCAACCAACGAGCTCGCGCCATAGGGCGGGTAGAGCCCCAGGCGAAACCCGCCATCCGCCCCGTTAGGTCATCCGGCCCCGGTTCAGCGTTGGGTGTTTCTGCAGGTACTTGCGTATTCCCCGCATCAACGCCTCCGCCATCTGGTCCTGATACCGCTCGTCGGTCAGCTTCGCCTCTTCCTCCGGGTTCGAGATGAACGCGGTCTCGACGAGGATACTGGGGATGTCCGGCGCTTTCAGCACGGCGAAGCCCGCCTGCTCGACCTGCGGCTTATGCAGCCTGTTGATGGTGCCGATCTCACCCAGCACATGGCGGGCCAGCTTCAGGCTGTCGTTGATTTGCGCCGTGGTCGAGAGGTCGAGCAGCACACTGGCCAGCTGCTGGTTCTTGGTGCGGATGTTGATACCGCCGATCAGATCGGCCGCATTTTCCTTGTTCGCCAGCCAGCGAGCGGCTGTCGAGCTCGCGCCCTTTTCCGACAGCGCGAACACGGATGATCCGCGCGCGGTCGGCTCGATGAAGGCATCGGCGTGGATAGAGACGAACAGGTCGGCCTGCACCTTGCGCGCCTTTTGTACGCGTACATGGAGTGGCACGAAGTAGTCGCCGTCGCGGGTCAGCATCACGCGCGTGTTCGGCTGCTGCTCCAGCTTGGCCTTGAGGCGCGTGGCAATCGCCAACACCACATGTTTCTCATAGTTGCCGCCGCGGCCGATCGCACCCGGATCCTCACCGCCATGGCCCGGGTCGAGGGCGATCGTCACCATGCGCGCCATCGGCAACGCGGCGGGATCGGCAGCTTCTTCGGTGGCTGCGGTCGTGCCCTGGCCGGGCGTGGGCGGGGCCTGGGTGACGGCTGGGGGCCGATCTTTTTTCAGCAGTTCGGCGATCGGGTCAACCGGGTTGGCCGGGTAGAGGTCGAACACCAGCCGGTTCCGGTACTCGCCGACCGGATCGAGCGTGAATACCTGCGGCTGTATCTCTTCCTTCAGGTCGAACACGAGCCGCACGATGCCCGGCCGGTTCTGTCCGACGCGCACCTGCGCAATGTAGGGGTCGTTTGGCTGGACCTTCGCCAGCAGACTTTTGAGTTTCGCGTCGAGTTCGACACCCTCGATCTCCACCACCAGCCGGTTCGGATCCTTGACGAGGAAATGCGTGGCCTTGAGCCGCTGGTCGGTCTCAAGAGTGACGCGCGTGTAGTCGGCTGCGGGCCAGACGCGCACGGCGGCGATCTGCGTGGCGCGCGCCGTGCCGGCGCCAACCAGGGACAGCAGCAGGGTGGCGCCGGTTTTCAGGACGATGCGGCGCGATACAGGTTTCACAGATTCGGACTGAGGTACAGTTTTTCCAGACATGATGCGCCCAGATCGGAATGTGCGCGCAATTCTACCGTACGCCCTTCACCTGATGCTGTGAGGATCACTTCGATGTCTGCTGAAGGAATCAGGCCGGCAGCCTGCTCCGGCCACTCCACTACGCAGACCTTGCCGGTACCGAAGTGCTCACGAAAGCCGGCCTCGATGAATTCATCCGGACTACCCATCCGGTACAGGTCGAAATGCATCAGCTCGACCGGCTGCCCGCCGAGTCGTATCGTGTACGGCTCGACCAGCGTGTAGGTCGGGCTCTTCACCCGTCCCTCGTGGCCGGCCGCATGCAGCAGCGCGCGCGTGAGGAAGGTCTTGCCCGCCCCGAGATCACCGCGCAAATAAATCGAGAGTCCGGGCATGAGCACGCGCGCCAGCGCGGCGCCAAGTGCCTGCGTGGCTCCTTCGTCCTTCAGGTAATGCTTCCAGTCCTGCATCGCCTACAATGCCTGTCTGCGCAATCGCTGCGCGTTGTCATTCGATCCACTCACGCTGCCGCCACCTTCCCGTGCCCCTCGCTCCCGAACAGCTCGCCACGCTCGCGCAGTCGATCAAGGATTGGGGGCGCGCGCTCGGCTTTGCCGAGCTACGCGTTGCCGATGCCGACCTCGGTGATGCCGATGCCGGTCTCCGGCAGTGGCTGGCCGCCGGTTTTCATGGGCAGATGGATTATATGGCCGCGCACGGTGACAAGCGCGCGCGGCCGGCGGAACTGGTGCCCGGTACCGTGCGCGTGATCAGTGCGCGCATGGACTACCTGCCGCCAGGCACGCCGACGGACTGGCGTGAGCGGGAAATCCGGCGGCAAGCGGACCCGGGCGCTGCCGTGGTGTCGGTCTATGCGCGTGGCCGCGATTATCACAAGGTATTGCGCTCGCGGTTGCAGCAGCTGGCCGCGCGGGTGGCGCAGGAGATCGGTCCTTTCGGCTACCGGGCCTTCACCGATTCCGCGCCGGTCATGGAAGTGGAGATTGCGCAGCGCGCCGGGCTGGGTTGGCGTGGCAAGCACACGTTGCTGCTCAACCGTGATGTCGGATCAATGTTTTTCCTCGGCGAGCTTTACACCGACTTGCCGCTACCGGTTGACCAGCCCACTGGCAGCCACTGCGGAGAATGCCGAGCCTGCATCGATGTCTGCCCGACTCAGGCCATCGTCGGCCCGCAGCGGCTGGATGCGCGGCGCTGTATCTCCTACCTGACCATCGAATTGAAGGACAGCATCCCGGCCGAGCTCCGGCCTTTGGTTGGCAACCGCGTCTACGGCTGCGATGATTGTCAATTGCACTGCCCATGGAACAAGTTTGCGCAGCCGGGTGCGCTACCGGACTTTGGCGTGCGTCATGGGCTGGATGCGGCGTCGCTGGTCGATTTGTTCGGCTGGACCGAGGATGAATTCGAGCGGCGGCTCGAGGGTAGTGCGATTCGGCGCATCGGCCACGAGCGCTGGCTTCGGAATATCGCGGTCGGCCTCGGGAATGCGGCACAAACGAAGGCGGGCGACGGTGCTATTGTCGCTGCGCTGCGAGCCCGTGCCGACCACCCGTCGGCCATGGTCCGTGAGCATGTGCAGTGGGCACTGTCCGAGCATAGCGGCTGACAGCCCAAGGGCCCAGGTTGTCAGACCGGGCGTCCGCAGACACAATACGCGCCGAGACCAAGAACAAGCCCCCCACGATTCCCGGAGACTTTCATGCCACGCCGTTCCCTGCTGACCGCCGCTTCGCTGGCCTGCCTGCTGACCTGTCTGCCCGCTGTTCCCGTGCTGGCCCAGTCCCCCATCGTCATCAAGTTCAGCCATGTGGTGGCGAAGGAAACGCCAAAGGGCAAAGCTGCCGAAAAATTCAAGGAGCTGGCCGAGGCCGCCACCAAGGGTCGCGTGAAAATCGAGATCTATCCGAACAGCACGCTCTATAAAGATAAGGAAGAGCTGGAAGCACTGCAGCTGGGCGCGGTGCAGATGCTCGCGCCGTCGCTGGCGAAATTCGGTCCGCTCGGGGTGAAGGAATTCGAGCTGTTCGACCTGCCGTACATCTTTCCGGACAAGACCGCGCTCGGTCGCGTCACCGATGGTCCGGTCGGCCGCGAGCTGTTCAAGAAGCTCGAGCCCAAGGGCATCGTCGGCCTGGCCTACTGGGATAACGGCTTCAAGGTCATGTCGGCCAACCGACCGCTGCGCGTGCCGGCCGACATGAAAGGCCTGAAGATGCGCATCCAGGCATCGAAGGTGCTTGATGAGCAGATGCGCAGCCTGGGCGCGAATCCGCAGGTGATGGCTTTCTCCGAGGTCTATCAGGCGCTGCAGACCGGCGTGGTCGATGGTACTGAGAATCCGCCATCGAACCTCTACACGCAAAAGATGCACGAGGTGCAGAAGCACCTGACTGTGACCAACCACGGCTATATCGGTTATGCGGTCATCGTGAACAAGAAATTCTGGGACAAGCTGCCGGCCGACATCCGCGTTCAGCTCGAAGCCGCCATGAAAGAGGCGACGCTGTACGCAGACAAGATTGCCCTGCAAGAGAACGATGCCGCGCTCGAGGCGGTGAAGAAATCCGGCAAGATGACGATCCATGTGCCGACCGATGCCGAGAAGGCAGAGTGGCAGCGCGCACTGCTGCCAGTGCAGGCCAAGATGGCCAAGCGCATCGGCAAGGACCTGATCGACGCTGTCAACAAGACCGTCGCGGCCAAGTAGCTAGTGACGGCGCCCGTTCCCCAGGCACGCTTGCCCATGAAAATCCTCGACCATCTCGAAGAGTGGCTGATCGCCACGCTGATGGCTGCTGCCACGCTGATCGTCTTCCTCGCCGTCGTGCACCGCTACGCTGCCGGGTTCGCCATACCTGGCGTGCAGGACTGGCTGCTCTCGATCAATACCAGCTGGGCTCAGGAGCTGACGATCTATCTCTTCGTCTGGATGGCCAAGTTCGGCGCAGCCTACGGCGTGCGCACGGGTATCCACGTTGGCGTCGATGTGCTGGTCAACCGACTGGGCGAGCGGCTGCAGCGGGGTTTCCTGCTGTTCAGTCTGCTGGCCGGTGCCGCCTTCACCGGCCTCATTGCGGCACTCGGTGCGGACTTCGTTTACGAGCTCTCCGGCACATCGAGCACCTCCGAGGTACTCGAATTGCCGATCTGGATCGTTTACCTCGCGATCCCGCTGGGCTCTGCGCTAATGTGCGCACGCTTTTTGCAGATAGCGTGGCGCTTCGGGCGCGGCGGCGAATTGCCGCACCATGATCATGCGCATGTCGAGGGTCTGGCAGACGATGGGGTGGAGGGGCGCCCATGAACAGCCTGCTGATTTTCACGCTGCTCATCGTGCTGATGCTGACCGGGATGCCGGTCTCGATCGCGCTCGGGCTGACCGTGCTGACCTTCCTGTTCACGATGACCGAGGTGCCGGTACAGGCGGTGGCGCTGAAGCTGTTCACCGGCATCGAAAAGTTCGAGATCATGGCGATCCCGTTCTTTATCCTGGCTGGCAATTTCCTCACCCATGGCGGGGTTGCGCGTCGCATGATCGCCTTCGCCAGCTCGATGGTCGGGCACTGGCACGGCGGACTGGCGTTGTCCGGCGTGCTGGCTTGCGCGCTGTTTGCGGCCGTGTCTGGCTCGTCGCCGGCCACGGTAGTCGCGATCGGTTCCATCCTGCTGCCGGCGATGATCCGGCAAGGCTATCCAAAATCTTTCGGCGCCGGCGTGGTCACGACGTCCGGTGCGCTTGGTATCCTGGTGCCGCCATCGATCGTGATGGTGATGTACTCGGTCTCGACCAATACCTCGGTCGGCCAGCTCTTCATGGCCGGTGTGGTACCCGGCCTGATGCTGGCATTCCTGCTCGGCGTGACCACCTGGGTGCTCGCTCGCAAGAACCGCTATCCACGGATGCCAAAGGCCACGCTGGCCGAGCGTTGGCAGGCGTTCCGACGAAGCGTGTGGGGACTGCTGTTGATCGTCGTCGTCATCGGCGGTATCTACAGCGGTACGTTTACGCCGACCGAGGCAGCCGCGATGTCGGCCGTGTACGCGTTCGTGATCGCATTGTTCGTGTATCGGGACATGGGCTGGAAGCAGGTGCCGAAGGTGCTGCTCGATTCGGCGGCCCTGTCTGCCATGCTGCTTTACATCATCACGAACGCCGTACTGTTCTCTTTCCTGATGACCAGCGAGGGCATCCCGCAGTCCATCGCGGGATGGATCGGCGACAGCGGGCTCGGCCCCATCGGTTTCCTGCTGCTGGTGAACTTACTGCTGCTGCTGGCCGGTAACCTGATGGAGCCCTCGTCGATCGTGCTGATCCTCGCGCCCATCCTGTTCCCGGTCGCAGTCGCGCTGGGCATCGATCCCGTGCATTTCGGCATCATCATGGTCGTCAATATGGAAATCGGCATGTGTACGCCGCCAGTCGGGCTCAACCTCTACGTGGGCTCGGGCATTGCGAAGATGGGCATTACCGAGCTGACGATTGCTGTCATGCCGTGGCTGTTGACGATGCTCGGTTTCCTGATGATGATTACTTACCTGCCGCAGATCTCATTGTGGCTGCCGCGTCTCGTGTTCGGAGGCTGAGGAGACCATCATGGGCCCGGAGCCTGGCTTGTTTTCTGCCATCGTCGCTGCTCCGTTCGGCGGCATCGGCATCCGCACCGAGGCCGACCGTCTGCGGGAACTGGTTTACCTGCCGCCTGACTACGCACCGCTTGCCGCGCGTGAACCGCTCGCGCGGGAGGTGGCGGCACAGGTTACGGCTTATCTTGATGACCCTGATTTTTCATTCTCACTTGCGCTACCACTGGTCGGCACCGCCTATCAACGCAAGGTCTGGGAGGTGATCCGTACGATACCTCGCGGCGCAGTCCTGCGCTATGCCGATGTCGCCCGCCGCATTGGCTCTGCGCCACGCGCGGTCGGCCAGGCCTGCGGCGCGAACTGGATTCCGCTGGTGATTCCCTGCCATCGCGTGATCGCGACCGGCGGCATCGGCGGTTTTGCCCGGCATGAGGGCGGCTTTCACCAAAGCGTCAAGCGCTGGCTGCTGCGGCACGAGCGTGTGCCGGGTTTCTGATGACGCTTGTCGATGTGAAGCCACGTCCGGGGCAGGCGATCGTCGACGAGTTCTGCGACGCGCTCTGGCTTGAGGACGGGCTGTCGAAGAATACGCTCGATGCCTACCGGCGCGACCTGCTGCTGTTCGCCGATTGGCTACAGGTCGACCGCTCCAAGACGCTCTACGAGGTCGGCGAGGCCGACCTTCACGCCTACTTCGCCCACCGCCATGCCGATAGTAAAGCCAGCTCATCGAACCGGCGGTTGACTGTGCTGAAGCGCTTTTACCAGTACGCGCTGCGCCAGCACCGCATTGCAGCCGACCCCTGCCTGAAGCTGCGGTCAGCAAAGCAGGCGCCGCGTTTTCCGAAGACGCTATCGGAGCAGAATGTCGAGTCTCTGCTTGCCGCGCCCGATGTCAGTACGGCCCTCGGTCTGCGGGATCGCACCATGCTGGAACTGATGTATGCCAGTGGCCTGCGAGTATCGGAGCTCGTGCTGCTCAAGACGATCGAGGTCGGTATGAACGAGGGCGTACTGCGCATCACCGGCAAAGGCAGCAAGACACGGCTGGTACCTTTCGGCGATGAGGCGCGGGGCTGGATAGAGCGCTACCTGTCGGAGGCGCGCGGCGTGATCCTGGGAGACAAGATCGCCGATGCACTATTCGTCACCTCGCTTGGCGGTCCCATGACGCGCCAGATGTTCTGGATATTGATAAAAAAGTATGCGCTGCGCGCCGGCATTAATGCACCGTTATCGCCGCATACGCTCAGGCATGCATTTGCTACTCACCTGTTGAACCATGGCGCAGATTTGCGGGTGGTCCAGCTGCTGCTTGGCCATGCCGACATCTCGACGACACAGATTTACACTCATGTCGCGCGTGAGCGATTGAAAAAGATTCATGCCCAGCATCATCCGAGGGGATGAGTCACTGCGTGCCGGTTTTGGTTGAGAGTAGTCGGAGAGCGCCAGCCTGCGGCTACATGCCGAGCCTGCCATGATCCTGTTGCATAATGGCGCCGACTTAATTCGGGGATAGACATGAATTCATTGTTGTTCGCCATTGCCGCCTACCTGATTGGTTCTGTTTCATTTGCCATCGTCATCAGTAAGCTGTTCAGGCTGGCCGATCCGCGTACCTTCGGCTCCGGTAATCCCGGCGCAACGAATGTCCTCCGAACCGGTAACAAGAAAGCTGCCGCATTGACGCTGCTCGGCGATTGCCTTAAAGGATGGATTCCGGTCGCGATAGCCGTGCACTACGAGGAGTCGCTTGGTCTGGGCGATGCGGGTATCGCGCTGGTCGCGGTCGCCGTGTTTATTGGCCATCTGTGGCCAGTGTTTTTCCGCTTCAAGGGCGGCAAGGGCGTGGCTACTGCCCTGGGCGTATTGCTCGGCCTGAACCCGGTGCTCGGAGTGGCAACCTTGGTTACCTGGCTCGTAGTTGCCTATGCGTTTCGCTACTCATCGCTAGCGGCGCTGGTCGCTGCGTTGTTCGCGCCGTTCTATTACACGCTGCTGTTCGGCGTTGATGCAATAGGCTTGGCCGTGTTGCTAATGAGCGCGCTACTTGTCTGGCGGCATCGGGCGAACATCGGGAACCTGGTGGCCGGAAAGGAAAGCCGCATTGGCAGGAAATCGGAATAGCAGTCGGTATGGAGTGGCGGGTTTCGCCGGTGGCTCTACCCGCCCTATGGAAAACCCGGACGGATATGAGCACGTGTATTCATAGGGCGGGTAGAGCCACCGGCGAAACCCGCCGAACAACGACGGAAAACCCAGGCGAGCATCAGCATGTGCATTCATAGGGCGGGTAGAGCCGCCGGCGAAACCCGCCGGACAACGCAAGTTCACTCCCGGCCACAACGGCATATCAAGCAATCTCGTCCAGCGGCCACCTCGGTCGTACATTGAAGCCATACTCGCGCCGCGCCGCCTCAGGATTGCCCTGCAAGCGCATGGCGCCAGCAAAAGCGATCATCGCGCCATTATCAGTGCACAGCGCCAGTTCGGGATAGAACACCTCGAAGTGTCGGCGTAACGCCGCTGCGTCGAGCGCGGCGCGCAGCTGTAGGTTCGCGCCGACACCGCCGGCGATCACCAGCCGCTTCATGCCCGTCTGCTTCATGGCCGCGATGCACTTCGCGACCAGCACCTCGACGATGGCATCGACAAAAGCGCGCGCGATGTCTGCCTTGTCCTGTTCATCCAGTCTGGATTCATGCTTCTTCACCAGCGTCAGTACCGCAGTTTTCAGGCCGGAGAAGCTGAAGTCGAGGTTCTTCGAATGCAGCATCGGGCGCGGCAGCGTATGCACACCGGGTTCACCAAGCTGCGCAAGCCGGGAGATCGCGGGGCCACCCGGGTAGCCAAGACCGAGCAGCTTGGCCGATTTATCGAAGGCTTCGCCGGCAGCATCGTCGAGCGTCTCGCCCAGCAGTGCGTACTGGCCGACGCCATCGACGCGCATGAGCTGCGTATGTCCGCCCGACACCAGTAGCGCGACGAAAGGGAAGGGCGGCGGTGTTGCCGACAGTAGTGGCGAGAGCAGGTGGCCTTCGAGATGATGAACGCCGAGCACCGGCCGGTCCAGCGCCAGCGCCAGCCCGTTGGCGATTGAGGCACCCACCAGCAGCGCACCGGCCAGACCGGGCCCCTGCGTGTAGGCGACGGCATCGATGGCAGTCAGTTCAAGTGCGCTGTCCCTGAGCACCTGCTCCAGCAGCGGCAGCGCCCTGCGCACATGATCCCGCGAGGCCAGTTCGGGCACCACTCCGCCATACTCCTCGTGCATGGTGACTTGCGAATACAGCGCGTGCGCGCGCAATCCGCGCTCAGTGTCATAGAGCGCCAGGCCGGTTTCGTCGCAGGAGGATTCGACGCCGAGGATGATCATCAGGAGGGGCGCGCAGGGATGGCAAGGTTCTTGTGGAGTCGTATTGTAGTGTAGACACCGGGCCTCAGGTGCGGCGGATTCGTCTGCCCGCAGGTGACGCAGCGTGTTCTAGGGCAGCTGCACGACGCGCACTACGAGTGCGGTGACGTTATCCTTCGAGCCACTGGCGAGTGCCGCATTGACCAGCAGTTTCGCTGTGTTATCCGGAGCCGGCGGCTCCTCGGCCAGCGTCGACAGGTGCCACTCGATATCGCTCTCGGGCAGCGCGCCCCAGATGCCGTCGGAGGCGAGCAGGAAGATGTCGCCCTGATGCAGCTCATCGCTGCCATGGTCGATGGTCAGTTCCGAATCGCGTCCGATGGCGCGCGTCAGCACATGCTGCAACCCGGGCCGATGACTGACATGATCGGTGGTCAGGCGCGTGAGTAGGCCAGCGCGCAGTAGGTAGAGCCGGCTATCGCCGACATGGGCGAAATAGAAATGATGGCCACGCAAGACCAGTGCCGTAAGCGTGGTAGCCATGCTGCCTTGACCGGAGTGCAGGCTGCCTTGTTGTTGTACCGAGCGGTTAATGGCCTTGATTACATGCGCCAGCACCTGCGGGATCATCCATGAGTCGGGACTGGTGTAGTAATCACCGAGCAGACGACCCACGCTATATTCCGCCGCCTCGCGTCCGCCACCGCTGCCGGCGACGCCGTCGGCGACGGCGGCGATCATTCCCTTGGCCGTGAGGTCCGGCTCGGTTGGCAGGACTATGCCAGCGACGTCTTCATTGTGCTCACGCAGGCCGGTGGCGGTGTGGTGGGCGGCGGCGAGGAGGAGGGGCATGGGCAGATCGTCCGGAGCAGTCCCGCGATGGTATCGCAGCTCGATAGGGTGAGATCGATTTTGCCATTGTCACCCGGCCTGCTGTCGAGGATGCCGGCGCGCCGTGATGCGCAGGCGGTATAGCTGCCAATCGGTGTATGCAACCATGATGCGGTAGTAAGCACTCATCAGCTTTTTGAGGAGGCGATGATGAGGAATGTTACAGGCACTGCTCAGTCATGGGGAAAGCGTTCGTGTCCCGATGATGGGTTTGATCATCATGATCCCTGCAAAGGGGGCGGCGCGTCACCGATACCGCCGACCATAACGCAAGAGCTGAACAATCTCCCGAGGGATATCCTGGGCCAACTCATCCGGTGGCTCGATGCGCGTACGCGTGCTCAGCTGGAGATCTGCTCGAGACGCTTGCGTGATGATGTGCGTACCCTGCGATGGATGAATGCCGGGCCTGTCTTCATGGGCGCGCGTGTCACCCCGCAGGCCTCGGAACAACGACGGGCGAGTGATCAATGGCTGTATTGGAAAGCCGCCAAGGTTTTTCATATGGGGAGTGGGTGGAGCGATTTATCGACGAGATTTCCGGAAGCTGTCGACGGCAGGCTCGATACCCTTCGAGCGACGGGGCGGTGTGCTGGCTATCGCTTTGATCATATCAATGCCGACAGCTGCTACCAGCCGGTCGTGGAAGGTATCGTTCAGACGAGAGGGTGGCGTTCCCTCTCGTTGTGTTACCGGCGTGCGGACTTGCAGCGGGGTCTGGATGATCTGGCGGTAGCGTCCATCACGCATGACTCTGTCCTCGGGCGTGATCTGAGCCTGACGGTATCGGACTGCAGCACGCCCGCTCCGTTTCGTTATCCGGACAAGTTGCGTGCCGATGGCCTGAATGTGGTTGAGCTTCACCTCGACGATGTGATTGACCCCGAGGAATTTTTATCTTCCTTCAAGCATGCAAGATCATTGTTGCGGCTGGAGGTAGATCTTGAGGAAAGCGTTGGGGAGCCAGCGGTGGTAATCGAGGCCATCGGCGACGGCTTTCCTGACCTTGCGTTTTTTCGATTATGTGCGTGTCGACCTTTTGGTATCGCGCCCGAGCGTTGGTCCAGCTTTCATCATCACCACCCGAAGCTCGACGTGCTTATCCTGCAGAATCTTCATCTCGGTCTGCATGGTGCGGTACTTGATTTCACCAAGCTGCGCGTCAGGGATCTCATTCTGCATGACGTTTACCCTGCGGATCCAGAGGGACGTCTGGCAGCCTGGATAGCGGGAAGTTACTCCCTCGATTGTCTGGAGATCGAGCTGGAGGCCGCAGCATTCCAGCATGGTGATTCCCGGTGCATTGAAGTGCGTGATGAATGGTTGCGGGCGATGGCTGCTAATCCGGCGTTGAAAAAACTCGCTCTCAGGGGTGAGGGCTGGACGGTACACGCCGGACGAGTCCGGCATGCTGACCCGTTTCTCGCTCTGCTGAAATCGCTCGCCGACCGAGCGCAGCTGACGGCCTTGCAGATCCCGGCATTTGATATCAAGTATCACGAGGACTTTTTGAAAACAGCGCTCGTCCTGCGCGAAAGCCCGCTCATGCCATTCCTCGAGGCGCTGGAGAAGCGACTGCCAAAACTCAGCCTGACATTGGGGGAATTCATTCTTTGCCCAATGCTTCGCGCGATAGCCATTCCGGGAAATCATCCTGAACTCGTCGCAGCGCTGGATCAATGGCCGGCCATCTGCCAGAAGCCAGGCGAGCACGAAGTTCTGTCTTTCAGTGTTCGGCTGCCAACCTGGGGTGAAGGCGCATTTCGACGCTTTATCGACTTTTGCATACTTCGCCCTGAAGACCGTAACCGTTACTTGCTTGGTCTGGCGAAAGAAGGTCACCTTGTGGAGGACAGCCTCAGAATCGAAGCTGTGGAACATTGGCTCGACTGACAACGCAAGACGGCATGGAAAGGGGATGGTCGGGTTGTAAGACGTCCTGCCTGTCGACCCGGTGTAAGCTTGCGGGATGTCCTCCGTGAACCCATCCTTTCCTGCCGGTCCCTTCATCCGCGAAATCGGTCGCGGCAAGAAAGGCGCGCGCGACATGTCGCGTGACGATGCGCGGGCAGTGTACGCCGCGATGCTTGACGGGCGGGTATCCGATCTCGAACTCGGTGCCTTGTTAATCGGCATGCGGGTCAAAGGGGAGTCGGTGGCCGAGATTGCCGGTTTTCTTGAAGCCGCCGAAGCCTCGTTCGAGTACCTGCAGGCACCGGCATGCGAGTTTGCACCGGTGGTCATCCCCAGCTATAACGGCTCTCGGCACATGCCGAACCTCACGCCATTACTTGCAGCCATGCTTGCACGCGAAGGCGTGCCGGTGCTGGTGCATGGTGTCACCCACGATCCGGGGCGGGTGACGACGGCCGAGACATTGCGCGCAATGAACATCCTTCCGGTCGATGACGCCGCCGGTGTGGCCGCAGCACTCGCGCAACGGGAGCCGGCGTTTATCTCCATCGAATCGCTCGCGCCCAAGCTTCATCGTCTGCTGCAAATGCGCCGCGTGCTCGGCTTGCGCAATTCCACCCACACGTTGGTGAAGATCATGCAGCCTTTTGCACAGCCAGCCCTGCGGCTGGTGTCCTATACGCATCCCGAGTACCTGACGGTGCTGACGACCTTTTTCGCGACCGCTGCTGATCCCGCGCGTGGTGACATCTTCCTGATGCGCGGCACCGAGGGAGAAACGGTCGCTAATGCCAAGCGAGCGAACGCGATTACCTGGTTCCACGATCGCGTGGCGACGCCATTGGTCGAGCGACAGGCGCCGGTCGATGAGGCCCCGCCTCTGCCAACGGCCAGCGATGCCCAGACCACGGCTGAGTGGGTGCGTGAAGCCTTGCAGGGTCGGCAACCGGTGCCGGCGCCCGTACTGGAGCAAGTTGCGCATTGTCTTCGTGTTTCCCGGCAGCTGGCGCAATGACGCAGTCTTTTGATGTTGCCGTGATCGGCGCGGGTGCGGCCGGCATGATGTGCGCGTCGGTCGCCGGGCAGCGCGGTCGCAGCGTGGTGCTGATCGATCATGCAGAGAAGCTGGCCGAAAAGATCCGCATCTCCGGCGGCGGCCGCTGCAATTTCACGAATGTCGATGCGAACTGGCAGAGCTACCTGTCGCAGAATCCGCATTTCTGCCGCAGCGCGCTCTCGCGCTATACGCCCCAGGATTTCATCGCGCTGGTGAAGCAGCACCGCATCCTGTTTCATGAAAAGCATAAGGGACAGTTGTTTTGCGACCGCTCGGCCGAGGACATCATTACGATGCTCAAGACCGAGTGCGATGCGGGTGGCGTGCAGTGGCGAATGCCAGTGGGCGTGAAAGCGGTGACGAAGGAGGGCGAGATCTTTCGTATTGCAAGCGCCAGTGGCGATATCGTTGCCCGCAGTCTCGTGGTCGCGACCGGGGGACTGTCGATACCGAAGATCGGCGCGACCGATTTCGCGTTCCGGCTGGCGAAGCAATTCGGATTACCCCTGATCGAGCCGCGCCCCGGGCTCGTACCGCTGACCTTCGATACTGGCGGCTGGGCACCGTTTGTTCCGATGGCGGGTATATCGCTTGAAGTCGATATCGAAGCCGGTGAAAAGAAATCGCGTGGCCACTTCCGCGAGGACCTGCTGTTCACGCACCGAGGCCTGTCTGGCCCGGCCGTGTTGCAGATTTCCAGTTACTGGAACGATGGGATGGCCCTGACGCTAAACCTCCTGCCTGCGCTCGATGTGGCGCAGGCCCTGATCGACGAAAAGAGCCGGATCAAAAAAACGCTCGGCAACTGGCTCGCCCAATACTTGCCGGCGCGGCTGGCCGAGGGTTTGCTGGCAGCGAATCAGTTCAAGACAGACGTGCGCGTCCCCGACTTGCCGGACAAGCAACTGCGACGGCTCGGTGATGTGCTTAACCGCTGGACGATCGCGCCGAACGGTTCCGAGGGCTACCGCAAGGCCGAGGTCACGCTGGGTGGCGTGGATACCCGCGCCCTGTCGCAGCAGACGATGATGGTCAACGCCGTGCCGGGCCTGTATTTCATCGGCGAGGCGGTGGACGTCACGGGCTGGCTGGGCGGCTACAACTTCCAGTGGGCCTGGGCTTCCGGGGTGGCGGCCGGCATGGCGGCCTAGGACGGTCTTGTAAATTCGGCATGTCGGGCAACCAGGTCCGGTTTCGCGGCCCGGCGCCGGACCCCGCGGTGAGGCTTCCTTTTCGTTCCGTTCGCTGATATACTCGCCGGCTCTGCGTTAAACCACGTATACAGATTATTCATGACCACTATCCGCGTTAAGGAAAACGAGCCGTTCGAAGTCGCCATGCGTCGCTTCAAGCGCAGCATTGAAAAAACCGGTCTGCTGACCGAGTTGCGTGCGCGCGAGTTCTACGAGAAGCCGACTGCCGAGCGCAAGCGCAAGCTCGCCGCTGCCGTGAAGCGCCACTACAAGCGCATCCGCAGCCAGCAACTGCCGAAGAAGCTGTACTGATCTCCGGCCTCACTGGACGGTGAGGCGACGCAGATGGAAAACCCGCTCCGGACGTGCCGCAGCGGGTTTTGGCATTTTTAATGTGGCAATCGACAATATCGCCTCTGGAGAAACCATGAGCCTCAAAGAAAAGATTTCCGACGACATGAAGGCCGCGATGCGGGCCAAGGAGAGCGAGAAGCTGGCGACGATCCGTCTCATCAACGCGGCGATCAAGCAGCGCGAAGTCGACGAGCGAATCGAACTGAACGACGAGCAGGTGCTGTCTGCCATCGAGAAGATGATCAAGCAGCGCAAGGACTCGATCACGCAGTTCGAAGCTGGCGGCCGCCAGGACCTCGCGGACAAGGAAAAGGCGGAGCTCGAGGTGCTTGCTGCCTACATGCCCGCACAGCTATCGGAGGCGGAAGTGCAGGCCGAGGTGCAGGCTGCGGTTGCCCAGACCGGCGCCGCGGGTCCGCAGGATATGGGCAAGGTCATGGGCGTACTGAAAGGCAAGCTGGCCGGTCGTGCCGACATGACGGCCGTGTCGGGCATGGTTAAGGCGGCGCTGACCCGATAAGCCTCTCGCGCACCTTTCCGTGATACCGCAGAGCTTCATTCAGGATCTGCTGAACCGCGTCGACATCGTCGATGTCGTCGGCCGCTATGTGCAGCTGAAGAAGGGCGGCGCGAACTTCATGGGGCTCTGCCCCTTCCATAACGAAAAATCGCCCAGTTTTACGGTCAGCCCGACCAAGCAGTTCTTTCACTGCTTTGGTTGCGGGGCACATGGTACGGCCATTGGATTCCTGATGGAGTTCTCGGGCATGGGCTTCGTCGAGGCGGTCAAGGATCTCGCGCAGAACGTCGGCATGACTGTGCCGGAGCAGGAAGACCGCCTGCCGCCGGCGCAGCGTGCCGAGATGCGGTCCAAGAGTCTGGCACTCTCCGATGCGATGACGCAGGCCTGCAATTTCTACCGTCAGCAGCTGCGCGGGGCGCGGCAGGCCATCGATTACCTGAAGGGGCGTGGTCTCACCGGCGAGGTCGCCGCCCGCTTCTGGGTCGGTTATGCCCCCGACGGCTGGGACAGCTTGCGCAGTGTATTTCCCGACTACGACGCCGAGGCGCTGGTCGAGGCTGGTCTGGTCATCGACAAGAGCAGCGAGGAAGGCGGCGGTCGTAAGCGCTATGACCGTTTCCGAGATCGCATCATGTTCCCGATCCGTAATGCCAAGGGGCAGGTGATTGGTTTTGGCGGGCGTGTCATGGGCGCCGGTGAGCCCAAATACCTGAACTCCCCCGAGACCCCGCTGTTCCAGAAGGGCAGCGAGCTGTACGGTTTGTTCGAGGCGCGCCAGGCAATCCGCGACAAAGGCTATGTGCTGGTGACCGAGGGCTACATGGACGTGGTGGCGCTGGCACAATTCGGCTTCGAACAGGCAGTAGCGACGCTCGGCACCGCCTGCACACCGACCCATGTGCAGAAGCTATTACGGCAGACCGACCATGTGATCTTCAGCTTCGACGGCGATACCGCCGGCCGCCGCGCGGCACGCCGTGCGCTTGAGGCGTGCCTGCCGCATGCGACTGATAACCGTTCGCTGAAATTCCTTTTCCTGCCGGCCGAGCATGATCCGGACAGCTACATCCGAGAATTCGGCAATGACGCATTCGAAAAGATGGTGCACGATGCGACGCCGCTGTCGCAGTTCCTGATTGCGACGGTCACTGCGGATATCGACCTCGGCACGGCCGAGGGACGGGCCCGCGCCCAATTCGATGCCAAGCCCTTGCTGCAGGCGATGCCGCCATCGGCACTGCGCCTGCAACTGCTGCGGCAGCTCGCACAGCTGACCGAGAGTACCGTGGCAGAGCTTGAGGCGTTGCTTGAGCTGGCCAAGCCCGTGTCGAACAGCCGCCTGCTTAAATCGCCGCCACCGGCTATCCGCCGCAAGCCGCCGGTCGAGCTCGAGCGCAAGGTACTGCGCCTGCTGATCGCGCACCCGGCGCTGGTCGCTCATCTCGATGACGCGGCCCTGCAGATGATCGGCCAGAGCGCTCCAGACCAGGGCGAGATGTTGCGCGCGGTAGCGTCAGCCGCACGAGGAGTTGCGGGGGACGCCGGATTTGCCGTGCTTTCTGAGCTGTTGCGCGACGAGGGCGGTGAACTCGACCGTCTGATCGCCGAGGTCGCGTCTGAGTCACCGTCTGAATTCGAGTTCGCGCAGCGCGAACTTGCCGGCGCGATCAGGCAAACTACAATGAAATTCCTGCGGGCCGAGCAAGAACAGCTGGCTGCCGCCGGACTGCCTGACGAGGCGGCGAAACTACGCTACCGGGAGATCACGGCAAGCCTGGAGCAGCTGCGCGCGGCAGCGGAAAAAGATGCATCGGCCTAATCGGGCACGGGCGGCCTAACCGCTTGCGTCGGGTCTGGAATTTCAGGCATGCGTCCCCACATGCAGAAAGTCTGGATGGCAATTGCATGATTAGCATGGTTGACGCAGATCGCGAGCCCTTCCTTGAGGGGAAGGGGTGATGCCCGTGTGCTACAATAGAAAGCTTTTTATTCAATGTCTTACAGAGTTTTACCGACAGTCTTACAGTGTTGACCCTGCCGGACAGGCGGCCACCCCAGATACGGCAGATTCATGCGACGCACGACGTCCCCTGCCACACAGCTGAATTTCAGCGCGGCCCCATCTTCCGGTTTCCTATGCAGCATCGGCTAACTCCCTATGGTGGATCGATCCATGGCGACAACCAAAAAACCCGTAAAGAATTCTGCGACCCCGGCCAAGAACGGTAAGGCTGCGCCGCGGTCTTCGTCCGCAAGCACGAAGAAGGCCGCGCAGCCGGCAAAGGCCGCAGCCAAAACAGCGCTGAAGAAAACTCCCGCAGCCAAGCCGGCTGCCAAGCCGAAGGTTGCGGCCGTGAAAAAAACCGCGAACAAAGCCACGACCAAAGCTGTCTCAAAGGCCGCCACTGCTGCCAAGGCGGCGCCGAAGAAGCCTGTCAAGGCCGTTGCCCCTCCCAGCAAAGCCCCGGCGAAGACAACGGGCAAGGCCACTGCCAAGCCCGCCGTTGCGTCCAAAGCACCTGCAAAGAAAGCTTCCGTGACATCCAGGAAAACTGAACCAAAAACCGCCGCAGTGAAGAAGACCGCCGTACCCGCGAAGACCGCAGCCAAGGCCGAGCCCGCGAAAGTCGAGGCCAAGTCCGATCACAAGATCATGTCGGTCAAGCAGACCACCGACGCGGCCGCGCTGGCCGCGATCGATACGTCGGGTTATGTGCTGCCCGGTGTGAAGGTGCCAGGGCGTCGTGGCCGCAAGCCGCGTGATTTCCAGCCTGAGAACGATGAGATTGCACAACTCAACGCTGTCGAGCGCGCCGAGCTGAAGGCGGCCGACAAAGCCAAGGCGCGTGATCGCAAGAACAAGGAGAAGCAGTTCCTCAAGGATGCCTTCGCGTCCGACTCCGAGGCAAGCGAAGAGGAACTCGAGCGCCGTCGCCAGAAGCTCAAGACCCTGATCAAGCTGGGCAAGGACCGCGGCTTCCTGACGCACTCCGAAATCAACGATCACCTGCCGGAGAATATTGTCGATCCGGAGGCGATCGAGGGCATCATCGGTACCTTCAATGACATGGGCATTGCGGTCTATGAGCATGCGCCTGATGCCGAGGCGCTGCTGTTGTCGGACAACGTGGCCACCGTCGCCAATGACGACGACGCTGATGCGGCTGCCGAGGCGGCGCTGCAAACCGTCGACTCTGACTTCGGCCGCACCACCGATCCGGTCCGCATGTATATGCGCGAGATGGGCTCTGTCGAGCTGCTGACCCGCGAGGGCGAGATCGAGATCGCCAAGCGTATCGAAGGTGGCCTGAAGGACATGATCCAGGCCATCTCTGCCTGCCCGATGACGATCTCCGAGATTCTCGCGATGGCCGAGCGTATCGAGAAGGACGAGACAAAGATTGACGAGGTCGTCGATGGCCTCGTGGATCCGAACGCGCCCGACGACGCGCCTGTCGCACCGGCACCAGTCAAGACCGCGTCCGACGACGACGAGGACGACGAGGAAGAGGACGGCGAAGACGGCGAAGAGGAAGAGGAAGAGGGTGGTTCGGCCAACGGCGGTGCTGCCGGTTTCTCTGCCGAGCAGCTCGAGCAATTGAAGCGCGATGCGCTGTCCAAGTTCGCCACCATCGGCTCGCAATTCGACAAGATGCGCAAGGCTTACGAGAAGGAAGGCTACAACTCCAAGCCTTACGTCAAGGCGCAGGAGGCCATCTCGCACGAGCTGATGGGCATCCGCTTTACCGCGAAGGTCGTCGAGAAGCTGTGCGATACCCTGCGCGGCCAGGTCGACGAAGTACGCCAGATCGAGCGCCAGATCCTCGATGTCGTGGTCAACAAGTGCGGTATGTCACGCACCCACTTCATCAAGGTCTTCCCGGGCAACGAGACCAACCTCGCCTGGATCGATGGTGAGGTCACTGGTAATCACTCGTACAGCGAGATCCTTGCGCGCAACGTACCGGCAGTGAAGGAGCTGCAGCAAAAGCTGATCGACCTGCAGGCGCGCGTTGTGCTGCCGCTGCCGGATCTGCGCGAAATTAACAAGCGCATGTCCGCTGGCGAGACCAAGGCCCGCAAGGCCAAGCGCGAGATGACCGAGGCTAACCTGCGTCTGGTGATCTCGATTGCGAAGAAATACACCAACCGCGGGCTGCAGTTCCTCGACCTGATCCAGGAGGGCAACATCGGCCTGATGAAGGCGGTGGATAAATTCGAATATCGTCGTGGCTACAAGTTCTCGACTTATGCGACGTGGTGGATCCGCCAAGCCATCACGCGCTCGATCGCGGACCAGGCGCGCACGATCCGTATTCCGGTCCACATGATCGAAACGATCAACAAGATGAATCGGATCTCGCGCCAGATCCTGCAGGAAACCGGTGCCGAGCCGGATCCCGCGACCCTCGCGCTGAAGATGGAAATGCCCGAGGACAAGATCCGCAAGATCATGAAGATCGCGAAAGAACCGATCTCGATGGAAACGCCGATCGGCGACGACGACGACTCCCATCTTGGCGACTTCATCGAGGACAACAACACGTTGGCCCCAGCGGATGCGGCGCTGCATGCGTCGATGCGCGGCGTGGTCAAGGACGTGTTGGACTCGCTGACCCCGCGCGAGGCGAAGGTACTGCGCATGCGCTTTGGCATCGAGATGTCGACCGACCACACGCTGGAAGAAGTCGGCAAGCAATTCGATGTCACCCGCGAGCGTATTCGCCAGATCGAAGCCAAGGCACTGCGTAAGCTGCGCCATCCGTCCCGCTCCGACAAGCTCAAGAGCTTCCTTGAGGGCAGCTGATGCACCATGAACCCAACGGCGAGAGCGTCAAACCTCGCCGTTGGTGTTCGTGCCGGGTAGAATGCCGGCGGTATGAGGGCAATAGTTTCGGGCCCCTAGCTCATGCTTGGTTAGAGCAGCGGACTCATAATCCGTTGGTGCCGTGTTCGACTCACGGGGGGCCCACCAAAGTCATGGAAAAAACCCGCGCAAACACGCGGGTTTTTCTTTGGCGGCACTGCTTTTGAAGATCACATCGCTCGCTTGGCGGTTGAGCGGGTGTTGGTGATGTGTTTCGAGAATACATCGACGCCCACGAAGTGTTGTTGCACTAATCGGATGGATGGTTTGCAGTTCTATCCGGTTTTTGGGTTCCTGGAATACGTCATTAAAACCGATGCTGTATGCCGATGTTGAGCGCAGTCTGATCGCTTGTACTCTCCGAGGGTGTGCGGCTATCTGAACGGTAGCGGTCGACCAAAGTGAAGGGGGCGGTCGCGCCGGGGCTGCGCCGGGCATGTGCCGCGTCGATGTAAATCTCCGTGCGCTTGCTGAAAGCGTAGACCGTGCCGAGCGCCAGCATCTGCACATCGTTCGTGCCGCCGCCAGCCACGCGGTCGCGCACATCGTAGTAGCCCGCATTGAATGAGAGGCGCTCCGTCATGCGCCATTTCGCGCCAGCGAACCACGTATCGGCCGATGTGCGGCCGCCGACGGTCGACGTTGGCGTGATTGCTGCGAATCCCCCGCCGGTCGGGTTACGGGTACGCGCATGGCCAAGGTTGAACGTCCATGCCCGGACCATGGCCTTGGCCACCAGCAGATCCACCCGTTGGTTGGTGTCTTCCTGAGTGTCGCCCAGCCGCATCTCGCCGTGCGCATAGCCGATCTCGACCGGCGCCAGGTCGAGCCGGAAGCCGGCGACATAGCTTGCGCCCGTGCGGCTGCTGCCCGGCACACCGCCCACCGAATAAGCGGCATCCAGACTTAACGGGCCCAGCGAGGGGGAGGTATAGCGCAGCATGCTATCGAAACGACTCACGCCGGAACTGCTGTAAAACCCTGCGTACCGGGCAATCGGCTTGAGTGCGCCGAAGTTCCAGTTGCCCCGCGCATCGAACTCGTCGGCGAGGTCGTAGAGGAGGTTCTTGCCACGGCCGAGCTTCAATGATCCCAGGCGTTCACTGGCTAAGGTGATGTTGGCTTCGCGATCAAATAGCGAGCCTTCGCTTTGCGTCGCCGTGCTGCCGGCTTCGCGCCCGGCCGCGCCCGAGCGTACGGACAGGTTCGACTCGAGCTGGAAGCGCAAGCGGTTGCCGCCACCGAGGTCTTCGCTGCCGCGCAAGCCCCAGCGGTTCGAGCTGTGTCCCTGCTCGCTGAAGGCCGTGAGCGACTCGTCGGCCAGTGTGAAACCGGTGCCCGTGATCACACCGGCCGACAGCAGGCCGTATGGCTGTACCTCGGGCGCAGCGCTGGCCGGCTTGGCCGCCAGCAGCAAGGCGGGGAGCAGCGGAAAGATCAGAGAAAACATCGGGGGAAACGTCAGGGTAAGCAATGCAGCAGGTCGCAGTCGGATCGGCATCTCGGCTCCTGGAGGGGTTCCCGTCAGAGGGGGGCGGGACTTCGACTGCGCAGCCCTGTCCGAATTCGGTAACTCCCACTTGCATCAAGCCCGGGACCTGCCGGCGGGGAAAGCGTTTCCTTTTGCAATCAACCACTTGGCGGGTGAGTCTGTGCGGCGCGGGTGCTATACTCCGGGGCTAAACCAAGTAGACCGCATGTCCGACACTCATACCTCCGCTCCCGCACCCGACGCAGCACCTGCCGCGCTCCCCCGTTTCGCCGACTTCGGTCTGGCACCTCCCATCCTGCAGGCACTGGCCGACCAGGGTTATCAGCATCCCACTCCCATTCAGGCGCAGGCCATTCCGGTCGTGCTGCAGGGGCAGGACGTGATGGGCGCTGCGCAGACGGGTACCGGGAAGACTGCCGGCTTCTCGTTGCCGATCATCCAGCAGCTGCTGGTGCATGCGAACGCCAGCGCATCGCCGGCGCGCCACCCGGTGCGCGCGCTGATTCTGACGCCTACGCGCGAACTGGCCGATCAGGTTGCTGACAACGTCAAGGCTTATTCGCGCCACACGCCGCTGCGTGCCACCGTAGTCTTCGGCGGTGTCGACATGGCGCCGCAAACGGCCGCACTGCGTGCGGGTGTCGAGATCCTGATCGCCACGCCGGGCCGCCTGCTCGACCATGTGCAGCAGAAGGTGCTGAACCTGTCGCAGACGCAGATCTTCGTGATGGACGAAGCCGACCGCATGCTTGACATGGGCTTCCTGCCGGATCTGCAGCGCATCATCAATCTCCTGCCCAAGCAGCGCCAGAACCTGATGTTCTCGGCGACCTTCTCGCCGGAGATCAAGAAGCTGGCGAACAGCTTCCTCAAGGATCCTGTGCTGATCGAGGTGGCGCGCAGTAATGCCACCGCGGAGCGCGTGACGCAGATCGTCTACAAGGTTGAAGAAGAGTCCAAGCGCGACGCAGTCGTACACCTGTTGCGCCAGCGCGAGATCCGTCAGGTGATCGTGTTTTCGAATACCAAGATCGGCGCGTCGCGCCTGGCGCGTGAACTCGAGCGGGCTGGCGTGAAAGCCTCCGCCATCCATGGCGACAAGACCCAGAACGAGCGCATGGCCGCGCTCGAAGCCTTCAAGGCGGGTGGTATCGACGTGCTGGTGGCCACGGATGTCGCCGCGCGCGGGCTCGACATTGCCGAGCTGCCGTGCGTGATCAACTATGACCTGCCGTACAACGCCGAAGACTACGTGCACCGCATCGGCCGCACTGGCCGCGCGGGTGCCTCGGGCGATGCGCTGTCACTGTACTCGGATAAAGATGCCCGTCTGCTGGCCGATATCGAGAAGCTGATCAAGCAAAAGCTCACGCCGGTCGAGCTCGTCGACTTCCAGTCGCGTGGCCCGCGTGCTGAGCGCACCGAGCGCACAGAACGTTACGCCGACCGCGCCGAGCGCAGGCCCGAGCGCGAACGCGCAGCGCGCAGCAGCGCGCCGATGCCGCGTCGTGAGAAAGTCGATCCGTGGTTCTTGAAGCCTTATGAGCCGGCTGCACCGTCCGAGCCCAAGCCGGAGCCTGAAGCGCGTAGTGGCAAGGCGGTCCCGAAGCGGGCGGCGTTGTTGGGTGGGCGGACGAAAGACTGACGCTACTCCCCGAATCTGCGCGCCCATGCCGCGACCGCGGCTTCCCAGAATCCCTGCAATGATCCCGGCCCCGGGATCGACACCTGCTCCAGCCCCAGCCTCTTCGCCGCAATTAGTAACTCGTCCAACGGACGGCTACGATCGAGCGCTCTCGCGCCAGTCTGCTTCGACAATTTCTCGCCGAGCTCATTGACCACCACCGGCACGTGCAGATAGCGCGGCGTCATGGCACCCAGCAGCGCCTGCAGCCAGATTTGCCGCGCGGTTGACCCCAGCAAGTCTGCGCCGCGCACTACGTGGGTGACCTGCTGGTCGGCGTCATCGGCCACGACTGCGAGCTGGTAGGCCCAGAAGCCGTCGGCCCGTTTCAGTACGAAATCGCCGACGGACTCGGCCAGATTCTCCTCGACCGAGCCTTGCCAGCGGTCATCGAAGCGAACCACGGCCACGGGATCGTCGCGCTCCGGCAGCCGCAGCCGCCATGCGCGCGCCTGGCGACCCGGTGCCAGGCCGTGGCGGCAAGTCCCGGGATAGATGGCGGCGCCATCGGGTGCAAGCGATACGCGGGAATCGGTAATCTCCTTGCGCGTGCACGCGCAGGGATAGACATGGGGCGCCAGCCTCCTGAATGCAGCTTCGTACAAGGAGGTGCGTTGACTTTGCCAGACGATCTCGCCATCGGCATGCATACCGAAATCGGCTAGCGTATCGATGATGTCCTGCGCCGCACCGGGCACCGACCGTGCCTCGTCGATGTCCTCGATGCGCACAATCCAGCGACCGCGATGCGCACGTGCATCGAGATAACTGGCTAGTGCAGCAACCAGTGAACCCGCGTGCAGCGGACCGGTGGGTGAGGGAGCAAAGCGACCGACGTAGTGCATGGGGTTTGAGGCGAATACTCAACAGATCGAGATTATCGGCCGTTTCGCCGCCGGACGGCGCTGAAGTCCGCTCGCCCTGTCACAAAAATTCATGCCCGGGCTGCTATAGGGATGGGTATGCATGCTCAGATCTGAGGTGGATGAGCATCGGGGTGGATTTGCGGGTGGCCTGGATTAACCGAGCATCAATTCTGCCTGCGGTGACGAGCCCGGTTCTGCGTCGCCTTTTTTCTGCAGCGTCGACACCCGTACACCGAGCAGCCGCAGCCGTTTATCCAGCGGGACGCGTCTGAGACATTCACCGGCCGCGCGCCGGATCTCGCCCGGGTCATCGGTAGCCGCAGCGAGCGTCAGGTCGCGTGTGAGGGTTCTGAAATCGTCATAGCGCAGCTTGATACCTATGGTCTTGCCCATATAGCCCTTCCGCTGCAGGTCCTCGGCCAAGCGCTGGCACAAGGCGGTAAAGATCTCCGACAGGCGTGCGCGGTCTGTCCTGACGTGCAGGTCGTGTTCGAAGGTGGTTTCGCGGCTGATCGACTTTGGCTCAGAACTGGTCACCACCGGCCGCTCGTCGAGCCCACGCGCCGCCTGGTACAGCCACTCACCATAGCTGCGCCCGAAATGCTGCAACAGAAATGCCGGTGTCTGTTGCGCGAGTTCGCCGATAGTCTGGATGCCGAGGCTAGCCAGCTTATCGGAAGCCTTCGGGCCGATGCCGTTGATCTTGCGTGTGGCCATTGGCCAGATTCGGGTTGGCACGTCGTCCATGGTGAGAAGCGTGATGCCGCCGGGCTTGTCGAGATCGGAGCATATCTTTGCCAGCAGCTTGTTCGGCGCAACGCCCATCGAACATGACAGGCCAGTGGCCGCGCGTACACCTTCACGGATGCGCAGGGCCAGTGTGGGTGTCTCTTCCGGGATATCGGTGAGGTCGATGTAGATCTCATCAATACCGCGATCCTCGATCACTGGCGCGATATCGCGTACCGCCTGTTTGAACAGTCTTGAATAGTGTCGGTAGGCGTCAAAGTCGGCGGGCAGCAGGAAGGCATCGGGCGCGAGTTTGGCCGCCTTCATCATACCCATGGCCGAGAAGACGCCGAGCGCGCGTGCCTCGTAAGTCGAGGTGGTGACGACGCCGCGCCCGACGTAGTCGCGCAGCCTCGAGAATTCGTGATTACCGTTAGCCTGCAACGCAGGTTGGTGCAGCGAACGACCGCCGACGACGACCGGATGGCCGCGCAGCTCCGGGTAACGCAGTAGTTCGACGGATGCGTAGAACGCATCCATGTCGAGGTGGGCGATGCGGCGGTGGAGAGAGGGCATCATGTCGGATATCGCTTCGCGCTATCCGACCTACGGCATTCATGAACCGCAGGTTTCGCCAAATTTGCCAACCCGGTCAGGCCGCCTGGGCCACTTTCGCGCAATGCGGGCAGGATTTACCCTCGACGTACAGCGGCGACAATTGCTCGCGCGGCGTGACCACCGAGCGGCAGCCGAAGCACTGGCGCGTTTCGGTTTCCTCGAGTTTTGGATTGAGTGCGGTGCGGTGGTCGAAGACGAAGCAATCGCCCTTATAGTGGTCGCCGCCGACCTCCTCGAAATACTTGAGAATGCCGCCCTCGAGCTGGTACACACGCTCGTAGCCAACATCCTTCATGTAGATCGCGGCTTTCTCGCAGCGGATGCCACCGGTGCAGAACGTGACGATGGTCTTGTCGTTTAATTCGTCCTTGTGCCTTGCAATGATGTCCGGGAACTCGCTGAACTTGGCGATCCGGTAATCGATGGTGTTTTCGAAGGTGCCGACATCGACCTCGAAGTCATTGCGGGTATCGACCATCACGACGGGCTTGCCGTCGTCATCGTGGCCCTGATCGAGCCAGCGTTTGAGATCATTCGCGGTGACGACCGGTGCGCGGCCGAGCTCCGGCTTGATCAGTGGATGCTTCATCGTGATGATCTCTTTCTTCAGCCGCACCAGCATGCGGCGGAACGGCTGATGCTCGGAGAAGCTTTCCTTGGGCACGATGTCCGCAAAACGCGGATCGGCGCGGAACCAACTGAGGAAGCCATCCATTGCCTCGCGGCTGCCGGCGAGGAACATATTGATGCCCTCCGGCGCCAGCAGGATCGTGCCCTTGAGCTCCAGGTCGAGGCATTTTTGGAGGAAACGGGGGCGCAGCTCGGCGATATCGTCCAGCGTAATAAATTTGTAAGTGGAGATGTTGACGATTGGCTGGGCGGACTGCATGACGAGAACCCTGAAGTTTCCGGAAACAGTCGCCATTATAAAGCTCGCCGCAGTGCACAAGCGGGCTTGTTGGCCTTCGTCCGCAGGTTCCCAGCGGGTAAAATAGCGACCCATGACCGCGCCGCAATTCATCCACCTTCGCCTGCATTCCGAATTCTCGATCGCTGACGGTCTAGTCCGTATCGATGACGTGGTCAAGGCTGCGGCGGCGGATGGCCAGCCGGCGCTCGCCGTCACCGACCTTGCCAATCTGTTCGGCATGGTCAAGTTCTACAAGGCGGCACGAGGCCGGGGCATCAAACCCATTATTGGTGCCGATGTCTGGATCACCAACGACGACGACCGCGACAAGCCATATCGGTTACTGCTGCTGGTCAAGAATGACAGCGGCTACCTGCAGCTGTGCGAATTGCTGAGCCGCGCCTGGCTGAGTAACCAGCACCGCGGCCGGGCGGAGATCCGGATGGACTGGCTGGCGGCGCGGGAACCCCGCGACGGCCTGATCGCCCTGTCCGGCTTCCATGCCGGTGACATCGGCTGCGCATTGGAGAACGGCAATGAGGCGTTGGCCGAGCGTTGTGCGCATCGCTGGATGCAGATATTCCCCGGCCATTTTTATGTCGAGATCCAGCGTAACGGCCAACCGCATATGGAGAATCTGCTGCGGCAGTCGACGCAGCTCGCGGCCAAGCTGAGGCTGCCGGTGGTGGCCACCCATCCGGTGCAGTTCCAGCGACAGGAAGAGTTCACCGCGCACGAGGCCCGGACCTGCATCGCCGAAGGCGAGATCCTGGCCAATACCCGTCGCGTCAAGCGCTTTACGGCCGAGCAGTACTTCAAGACGCAGACCGAGATGGCCGAGCTGTTCGCCGATATTCCGGCCGCCTTGCACAATAGCGTCGCCATCGCGCAGCGCTGCAATCTGAACCTGACGCTCGGCAAACCCCGGTTGCCGGATTTCCCGACGCCGGAGGGAATGACCATCAATGACTTTCTCGTCGCTGAAGCAAAGACCGGCCTCGAGGAGCGACTGGTCCAGCTATTCCCGGACGAGGGCAAGCGGGCGGCCGTGCGCGAGAAATACGATGCGCGGCTGACCTTCGAGACCGACACCATCATCAAGATGGGCTTCCCCGGCTACTTCCTGATCGTGGCCGATTTCATTCAGTGGGCAAAGAACAACGGCGTGCCGGTCGGTCCCGGCCGCGGCTCGGGCGCCGGCTCGCTGGTCGCGTATGCGCTGAAGATCACCGACCTCGATCCGCTGGAATACAACCTGCTGTTCGAGCGCTTCCTGAACCCGGAGCGGGTATCGATGCCCGACTTCGACATCGATTTCTGTCAGGAAGGCCGCGACCGCGTTATCCAGTACGTGAAGGACCGCTACGGCAAGGAGGCGGTGTCGCAAATCGCCACCTTCGGCACCATGGCCGCGAAGGGTGCGGTGCGTGACGTCGGCCGCGTGCTCGACTTCGGCTATAACTTCTGCGATGGCATCTCCAAGCTGATTCCCTTCAAGCCCGGCAAGCTGGTCACGATTGCCGATGCGCTCGAGGAAGAGCCGCTGCTCAAGGAGCGGCAGGAGAAGGAAGAAGAGGTCAGGCAGCTGCTCGATCTCGCGCAGCAGGTGGAAGGTATCGCGCGCAACGTCGGCATGCACGCCGGCGGAGTGCTGATTGCGCCCGGCAAACTGACTGATTTTTGCCCGCTGTACGCCCAAGGCGCGGACTCCGGCGTGGTCTCGCAATACGATAAGGATGATGTCGAGGCGATTGGCCTGGTGAAGTTCGACTTCCTTGGCCTGACCACGCTGACCATCCTCGACCGTGCGGTGAAGTACATTCATCACCTGCATCCGGATAAGGCAGACTTCAGCCTCGAGAAGTTACCGCTTGATGACCGTGCTGCCTACAAGCTGCTGACTGATGCCAAGACGGTGGCTGTCTTCCAGCTGGAAAGCCGTGGCATGCAAGGCATGCTGAAGGACGCACGTCCCGACCGTTTCGAAGACATCATCGCACTGGTCGCACTGTACCGTCCGGGTCCAATGGACCTGATCCCGGATTTCTGCCGCCGTAAGCACGGCGAGAAGTTCGACTACCCCGATCCCCGCACTGAGGGCATCCTGTCCGAGACCTACGGCATCATGGTCTATCAGGAGCAGGTGATGCAGATGGCGCAGGTCATCGGCGGCTACTCGCTCGGCGGCGCGGACTTGCTGCGCCGTGCGATGGGCAAGAAAAAGCCCGAGGAGATGGCGCAACACCGCCTGATCTTCCGCGAGGGGGCAGCGAAGAACGGACTATCTCAAGAGAAGGCCGACGAGATCTTCGACTTGATGGAGAAATTCGCCGGCTACGGCTTCAACAAGTCGCACGCGGCGGCCTACGCACTGCTGTCGTATCACACCGCTTACCTGAAGGTGCATTTCCCGGCCGAGTTCATGGCAGCCAACTTGTCGCTCGCGATGGACGACACCGACAAGATCAAGATTCTTGTCGAGGATGCGCTCGATACCTGCAAGCTCACGCTGCTGCCGCCGGATATCAATCTCTCGGTCTACCGCTTCACGCCAGTGGCCGAGCCCGGCAAGACAGCCGATCGCATCCGCTATGGTCTTGGTGCCGTGAAGGGCACCGGCCAGAATGCGATCGAGGCCATCATTGAGGCACGCCAGTCCGGCCCCTTCACGGACCTGTTCGACTTCGTCAAGCGTATCGACAAGAAGCAGATCAACCGGCGCAGCATCGAGTCACTGATCAAGGCGGGGGCAATGGATTGTTTCGGCATCGATCGTGGCATGCTGATGGCCTCGGTCGGCCTCGCCATCGACAGCGCCGAGCAGGCCGAGGCTGCGGCCAACCAGGTCAGCCTGTTCGACAGTGTCGATGTCGGGTTCGACGACCGACCTGAGTATGTGAGCGTGCCACCCTGGAGCGACAAGCAGAAGCTCACCGAGGAGAAGGCTGCGCTGGGCTTTTATCTATCCGGTCACCTGTTCGATGCGTATGCGGCTGAAGTGCGCAAGTTCATTCGTGTGAAGCTGGCCGACATCACGCCGGCCCGCGAGCCCAAGCTGCTGGCAGGAGTCATCTCCGGCGTGCGCGTGCAGATGACGCAGCGTGGCCGCATGGTGATCGTCACTCTTGACGATGGCAGTGCACAGGTCGATGTGACCGTCTACAACGAGGTCTACGATCCGAATCGCGCGCTGTTCAAGGAAGATGAATTCCTCGCGGTGCAGGGTAAGGTCTCGGAAGACCGCTTTTCCGGCGGTCTGCGTGTCACTGCGGAGAAGGTGATGGACATCGCCGCCGCACGCGCGAGCTTCGTGAAGGCGCTGCGGCTGTCGATGAACGGGCAGGCCGACGCGGCCAAGCTGCGTGAAGTGATCCAGCCCTTCCAGCAAAGCGAAGGCTCGTGCCCCATCGTCGTGCAGTACATGAAAAACGGTGCGCTGGGTGAGTTGCGGCTATCTGACGAGTGGCGCGTGCGTGCCGACGACGCATTACGCACCAAGCTGTCTGACTGGCTCACGCCTGACAATGTCTGGTTTGAATATTGATGAGCTTCTCCGCCACCTTCAGGCGCGTGCTAGGCCTGCTCTCTCCCTACAAGGCACGCATTGCCCTCGCACTGGGTGCGATGACAGTCACCGCCGCCACCGAACCGGCGGTGGCGGCGTTGTTGAAGCAGCTGCTCGATAATGGTTTTGCGACTACGCCCAGCTTCTCGCTGTGGATGGTGCCAGTATTCGTCATTGGGTTGTTCGTGCTTCGGGGATTATCTACCTTCACAACAGCATTTCTCATGGCTTGGGTCTCCGGCAGGCTGATTGCCCAGCTCAGGTTACAGATGTTTTCCCGACTGCTCGAGGTGCCCATCAGCTACTACGACAAGCAGTCGACTGGCCAGGTGCTCAACACCATGATGGTCGAGGTCGGGCAGGTGCTCGACATGCTGCGTAGCGTGATGGTTGTCTTGATTCGGGATAGCCTGACCGTGCTGGGACTGCTGGGTTATCTGTTCTGGCTTAACTGGAAGCTCACGCTGGTGACCCTGGTGCTGGTTCCGCTGGTCGCCGTGGTGATTCGTCTGACTGCGAAACGGCTCAAGCGCCTGATCGGCGAGAGTCAGCAACTGAACGGTGACATGATGCAAGCCATCGAGGAGGCGTCACGTGCCCGTCATGTCATCAAAGTCTTCGGTGGAAATGCGTATGAAGAAAGGCGCTTCGAGCGCCGGTCCGAACGGCTACGTGGCTTTGCGCTGCGGCAGGCCAGTACGGCAGCGACGACTGAGCCCATCACGCAATTCATCAACTCTTTCTCGGTATCAGTCATCATTGTGATCGCCCTGGTACAGGCCGGTGATGGCCAGATGACCGTGGGCGGATTCGCTTCCTTCATTACAGCGATGCTGATGATGCTCACGCCGCTGAAGCACCTCGCCGCTGTCAATGGTCCGCTCCAGCGAGGCATGATGGCAGCACAGCGCGTGTTTGCAATGATCGATGCATCGACTGAACGCAGCGGCGGCCAGCACTTGCAAAAGCGGACGCAGGGTCGGATCGAGTTCCGTGATGTCAGCTTTACCTATCCCGGTGCGGCCGAGCCGTCGCTGTCGCATGTCAATCTGGAGATAAAACCAGGCGAGACGGTGGCGCTGGTCGGCATGTCAGGCGGAGGCAAGACCACGCTGGTCAGTCTGATACCGGAGTTCTATGCGCCCGGCTCTGGCCAGATTTTGCTGGATGACATTCCCATCTCGCACATCGATTTAAGCAGCCTGCGTGCTCAGATCGCCATGGTCAGTCAGAACGTCGTACTGTTCGACGACACAATTGCCTCCAACATTGCCTATGGCGACCCTCAACCCGACTTTGCCCGTATCGAGGCCGCTGCGAGGGCAGCCCATCTCGCCGATGTGATCGAGTCATTACGGGAAGGGTACGACACCGAGATCGGCGATAACGGCTTGCGCTTGTCTGGTGGGCAGCGACAGCGCCTTGCGATCGCGCGGGCCATTTACAAGGATGCACCCATACTGATTCTGGATGAAGCAACATCGGCACTCGACACGGAATCGGAGCGCGCTGTACAGCAGGCGCTTGATAGTCTGATGCAGGGCCGTACCACGCTGGTTATTGCGCACCGGTTATCGACTGTTGAGCATGCAGACCGAATCGTCGTGATAGAGCATGGACGTGTCGTCGAGGTTGGCAGCCATGCTGAGCTGTTACAGTCCAATGGCGTGTACGCGCATCTGTATCACTTGCAATTCGCGAAGGAAAAATCATGAGTAGCACGCAGCCAATTTCACGTTTCCCTATTCCCGATCTCGAGGACCTGCCTGACGACATCCGCCTGAAAATACTTGCGGTACAGGAAAAAGCCGGTTTCGTACCCAATGTCTTTCTCGCGCTGGCGCATCGCCCTGCTGAATTCCGCGCCTTCTTCGCTTACCATGACGCGCTCATGCTGAAGGATACCGGTAGCCTCACCAAGGCTGACCGAGAAATGATCGTCACTGCCACCAGTGCGAAGAACGATTGCTTGTACTGCGTGGTGGCGCATGGCGCACTGTTGCGCATCTACGCGAAAGATCCGCTCGTTGCCGATCAGGTGGCCATCAACCACCGCAAGGCAGACATCACACCACGTCAGAGGTCGATGCTGGATTTTGCACTCAAGGTCTGTTTGGATTCAGCATCGATCTCCGAGACAGATTATGTGGCACTGCATGCGCATGGATTTGATGATGAAGATGTCTGGGATATTGCAGCAATCACTGCATTTTTTGGTATGTCTAACCGGATTGCGAATGCGGTGGGAATACGGCCGAATCCAGAGTTTTATTTGATGGGACGTGCGGACAAACCGCGATCAGTGTGATTTAGCAATGCCCCCAGAAAAACAGCGATCAAAATTTTGGGCGGCACTGATGAAATAATCTGAATAGATATCTAAATTAACTGATGAATACTAGCGTCATCTTCACGACTTATAACTCTCCTGATTGGTTGGAAAAAGTATTATGGGGTTTGTCGGTGCAGACGTTTCGCGATTTCGAGATCGTCATAGCTGATGACGGTTCGCGCGATGAGACACGCGAGCGAATCGAGCATTTGCGCGCAGCAGTTCCGATGCCGATCACGCATGTTTGGCAGCCCGATGACGGCTTCCAAAAGAGCCGGATCCTCAACAAAGCCATTGCAGCATCGAAGGGGGATTACCTGATCTTTACCGATGGCGACTGCATCCCGCGCCAAGATTTTGTGGCCGAGCATTTGCGGCATGCCCAAGATGGGTGCTACCTCTCGGGCGGTTACTTTAAGCTACCGCTCGACATCAGTACGGCAATTACCCAAAGCCATGTTGTATCTCAGCTTCCTTTTTCCCCGCGCTGGCTTCGCGAGCGGGGCATGCCAGTGAGCTTTCTCAAGGCGCTGAAGCTGACCGCACAAGGTTTGTGGGGCGAAGTTTGCAACCACCTGCCAGTGAAGGCATCCTGGAATGGACATAATTCCTCATGTCACAAGAAATGGGCAATTGCGGTGAATGGTTTTGACGAGAACATGCAATACGGCGGGCAAGACGCCGAGTTCGGCCGGCGTCTTCGACATTTGGGCGTGAGGGCCAAGCGCATTCGCTACTCAACGATTTGCGTACACCTAGAGCATGGCCGCGGCTACATCACGCCCGGGATGAAAGCCAATAGTGACCGCATCAGGCAAAACACAATAGCAAATAAGCTCACCTGGACGAAGGTCGGTCTGGATCAATACATACATCCTGACGGCTCGTTGCGTCAGCCTGACCAAGGAAACCGTGTGTGAAATCTTCAGCACAACCTAAGCTCGTACTCTGTATGAAATGGGGTCAGGCCTACGGTCCGGAGTACGTGAACCGCCTGAGGAATGGGGTTGCGCGTAACTTGAGCTATCCGCACCGTTTCATCTGCTTCACTGATGACGCAACCGGGATAGATCAAGGCATTGAGGTCCTCCCACTTCCTGACCTTGGTCTGCCTCCGGAGCACAAGGATCTCCGCTGGCGAAAGCTGGCGATCTTGGGAAGGGATGTCTTCGGTTTGCAGGGAACCGCGCTCTTTCTCGACCTGGATCTGGTCGTGGTCGAGAAGCTCGACCCCTTTTTTGATCATCCGGGCAAATTCCTGATCATTCGCGATATGGACCTGTTCCGTGCCAAGCCGCTGCGCAAACTGAATCCAAAGCGTGACCACTTCTTAAATATGGTGGGTAACTCATCCGTGTTCAGGATGGAGATGGGTGCCCACAGCGATATTCTGGAGGAGTTCGTTCACGACCCCTCGGCGGCACAAGCCTCATTCAAGATTTCGCAGCAGTTCATGAGTGATGCGCTACACCGGCGCGGGTTGCTTGAGTACTGGCCGAAGGAGTGGTGTGTGAGTTTCAAGAATCATTGCGTTCCTCGACATCTTCACAGTTATTTCCAGGATCCTTGTATTCCGAATGGAGCCCGGATTGTGGTCTTTGCGGGGAACTTGAAAATGCAGGATGTTATATCAGGCGGCGGAAGCACTTGGTATCGTCGTATTGGGCGGAGTGATTGGCTAGTTGCCGCTTGGAAGTAGGGCTGCATTTTGGTTTTATTTGCAGGTCGATCTTGCGTACGTGTTTTCAATACTTCATCTGTTGATAGTTATAATCAATGAAAGAGAATCTTAGAGCCGTATTGGTTCGCTTGCTCAGGATTGGTGGGCGTCAAGGATTGCCGCGGGCAGTTTTGCGAATAACAAGATCCTTGATAAAGAGGGTGATTAAATATGGACCATTAAGGAAAGACGGTTTCACGCAGAGTCTTTACGGTATTTGGCTAAAGGATCAATGGGACGACGCGACTTTCAGATTTTGCGTCACTGCATCCTACGGATTTTTCTACTCGGATTGGATAGGTAAAGCAGATGGGTTGATATTCATTGATGTGGGGGCCAATCAGGGTTTGTATTCATTGATCGCCGCCAAAAATCCAGCAATCACAAGTGTGTATGCATTCGAGCCACAGCAGAGCGTATTTGAAAATTTGACGAAGAATATTGAAAGAAACTCAGCTACAAAGGTACAGGCTTTTCCATTTGCTATTTCCGACAAGAGTGAAGAGCGGAAAATGCATGTTAAAGAAGGGCATTCAGGAGCAGCGACTTTGAGAGAAAAGTCAGTTCCAGAGGCTAAATTTGGGCGTTTAATCCAAATAGTTACAGTCGATAGGGCTTTTCTCGATTCAAATATTCAGGTCTCATCCACTTCAAAAATAGCAGTAAAAATTGATACGGAAGGCCACGAAGCTCAGGTTTTGCGAGAGCTGATGAGTTCCAAGCTGTGGAGCAAGATTTTTAATATATTTTATGAAGTTGATGAAAGATACATCGACAATGTCGAGATCTTGAACCAGCTAAGGGCCGACGGCTTTGAAGTAATTTACCAGAACGGCAGTAGTCCGCATTACGACCTGATGTTGGAGAGGCGCGTAAATATATAAAGTCGGAATTCATTATTTATATTAATTATTTTATTCTACGACGGTGGGTTCGAGTTCGCCGAGGCCAGAGGGGTCAAACTATCTGCAATAAATAGACCATAATTCTCGATTTTAATGATGGGATATCGTTTTTGTAGCATGAGATGTGCCGTCATCAGCTCCCCACTCCTATTTGAGAGCACATGAGTGACCTTCTGTTCGTCAGTGTAATCATTCCAACCTACCGGTGTTGGGATGATTTAATTAAATGCTTGGTTGCCTTGGAAAATCAGTCGTACCCGAAACATTGCTACGAGGTTATCGTTATAAATAATGATCCCAGCGATCCGCCCAAGGTCTCGCTTGGGAATGTAATACTTGATACGGAAGCTGCACCCGGTTCATACGCCGCGAGGAATAAAGGTCTTCGAGTTGCCCGTGGCAGCGTAATTGCATTTACCGATTCTGATTGCATTCCCCATCCCGATTGGTTGAGGGAGGCTGTCGGGCTCCTGCAATCTAGCAGCGAAGTACGCATAGCCGGAAAAATTGTTGTCACCTCTGATACTGAAAAGCTCTCTGCCGTGGAGGCGTATCAAAAGGCGCTTTCGTTCAATCAGGAAAAAAATGCCTCCCGAGGACGGTCAGTCACAGCCAACATGATTTGCAAGAGAGAGGTTTTTGAAAGGGTTGGAATTTTTGACACGAATCTACTTTCGGGCGGTGACTGGGATTGGAGTCGCCGTGCTTCCGAGGCGGGAATAGGTATTGTGTTTGGAGCGTACGTAATTGTTTACCATCCCGCTCGGAGCAGTTGGCATCAGCTATTGAAAAAGTCCAGACGCATAAACAGCACAGAGAATCGCCGGGTATCAATGCCACTTTCGGTGTTGAAATTTATTGTAATCTTGTTGAAGATCTTCATTCCTCCTGTAAACCGAGCAAGGGAAATTTTCTTAAATCCAGAATTAAACCCCTCGGAGAAAATCAAGGCTTGGTGGGTGTGTTATCTCTTGAAAATTCATGGGCACGGAATCAGAGCTCTTTGTCACCTTGGAGTCCTCCGACCAAGCCGGAGTTAAGATGGTAGGTGTCCAGTGGCTTCTTGAAAATGTGGCAGTAATGTCTGCTGTCTGAGACTTTTTCAGCAAAAGCTTTCGAGCGCGGCCTGTGGGTATATGAGCAACGCAGCAAGCGCAAAGTAGTGCGTTCGCGAAACCGATACGGCTAGCCTGTCGAACTCAAAGGCGAGTAAGGGTGTTTTTCGAGCCTTGGTTCACAGGTCGGGCTGAACAGGCAAGCAGGCCTGCGAGAGGGTCAACATCCTGCGCTAGCTGGCGCTCATGTTCTACCGGATGCTGATCTGACCATCCGTACAGATCTTGGCGTCTTCATGCAGAACTCTTCAGATTGAGGAAATCGCTGTTCAGGCTGCCATTAACCCGAGGGAGGATTGCCGGAGGAGTTTCCTCGGTCGCTGGCTCGCAGATTCAGATAATCAGCGCTGCCAAAGGTTTGCGTAGACGGCGGTGATGCCAGCCGCTTCGTTGTCCACCGTGAACCTGCTCGCGACCCTGTCCCGCCCCTGCTTGCCCATCGCGATTGCTTGCGTCGGAGTTATAAGCTTCCTCAGCGCCTGCACCAACGCCTCGACATCACACGTAGGCACGACATACCCGGTGACACCTTCGTCGACAATGGTCCGGAACGCTCCGGTATCGCTGGCAACCACTGCGCAGCCGCAAGCCATGCCCTCGAGTGGTGTGAGGCCAAAGGGCTCGTAGCGTGGACAGGCGACGGTAACGAGCACATTCTGGTACCAGTTTGCCACCTCCTCGGCGCTGATCAGCCCCAGGAAAATGACTCTATCCGATAGGCCGGCAGCGGCAATTTTCTTTTGTAGTTGCTGCTGAAAGGAAGCATGTTGCGGAGTGCATAAGCCTGCCAGGACTGCTGTCCACTCTGGGAACTCTGGCAGCAACTGAATCATCGCATCGACGAAGATATCTGATCCCTTGTCATCTCGTATTCGCCCGAATGTACCAATCCCGAACTTTCCCGGCAGGCCAGTACGCTGCCAGACGTTCATCTTGTCCTCCGGTGGTGAGAAGCGGTCGAGGCTGATTCCATGCGGTACTACCTTGGTCGCATTGGGCACATAGCTTGCCGCCTCTGGCGTGGTTGCGATGACGCCATCCATCTTGCTGATCAGCCAGCGTGGAAACCAAGAGTGTCTGTGCTTCGCGGCTGAGGTGAAAACAATCTTGATCGGGAATCGCAGCACGTCACGCAAGAAGACCGCGAGCATCATTTCCGGATCGCGCCGGACATGCCAGATGCGATGTCTACCATCCGGCAGCGCCTTGCGTGAAAGGCTAATGGCTTGCCGTAGTTTCAGGTAGCTGAAATTCTGCGGATGTGTCTCGTGCGCCAATTGCGCACCGGGCAGATCGGTACCGACGAAGCCTATCTTAACTGTCTTTGCCTGGACGGGGAGAAGGGCATTGATGGTGCCCGAGACGCCGGAATAGCGTTTTTTGATGTTGGTGATGATGACTTCTGGGTTCATCGACTCGATTATTTACGGATGCTGGATTCCGGATTCTGCCGGGATGGCGAATGGAGCGCAGGCGCAATGAATGGTTTTGCCGGAGTACATCATGAGCATGCCACTACATGAGAATGATGTCGTACTGCTCCTGATGAGAGCTGCTTTCCACCTGCAACGATATCGGTTTACCGATGAAATCACCTAGCATAGCCAGATGCTGCGACTCTTCTTCGAGGAACATGTCGATCACGACCTGCGATGCCATGATACGGAACTCGCGCGGGTTGAACTGCTTCGCTTCTCGCAGCAGCTCGCGCAGGATCTCGTAGGCCACCGTGCGCGGTGTCTTCACCTGTCCCTTGCCCTGGCAGGCTGGGCAGGGCTCACAGAGCACATGGGCCAGCGATTCGCGTGTGCGCTTGCGCGTCATCTCCACCAGCCCGAGCGCTGAAAAATCCGACACCGTAACTTTCGTACGGTCGCGTGCAAGAGCTTTATGCAGTTCAGCCAGTACGGCCTGCTGGTGCTCGGCATTCTCCATATCGATGAAATCAAGGATGATGATTCCACCAAGATTACGCAGCCTGAGCTGGCGCGCGATGGCATGCGCGGCTTCGAGATTGGTTTTGAAGATCGTGTCGTCGAAATTACGGCCATTAACATAGCTGCCGGTGTTGACATCGATCGTTGTCATTGCCTCGGTCTGTTCGACGATCAGGTAGCCGCCGGATTTGAGGTCGACCCGGCGGCCGAGCGCACGCTCGATTTCGTCTTCCACGCCGTACAGGTCGAACAGCGGTCGCTCGCCGGTGTAGTGCAACAACTTGGGCAGCACCGAAGGCGTGTAGGTCATACCGAATTCACTCAGCCGCTGAAAATTTTCGCGCGAGTCGATCTGGATTGAGGTTGTGTCATCGTTGACGAAATCGCGCAGCACCCGCTGCGCCAGCGACAGGTCTTCATAGAGCATGGCCGGCGCTGGCACGGTCTTGGAATGCTGGATAATGTGCTGCCAGGTCTTGCGCAGATAAGCGATATCCATCCCAAGATCTGTCTCGGAGGCTTCCTCGGCCATCGTTCGGATGATGAAGCCGCCTTGCTCTTCGCTCGGCAGCAGCCGCTGCAGCCGTGCGCGCAGTTGTTCGCGTTCAGTTTCGTTTTCTATCCGTTGGGAGATGCCGATGTGCGGATCCTGCGGCAGATAGACCAGCATGCGGCCGGCGATGGAAATCTGCGTGGATAGGCGCGCACCTTTGGTGCCGATCGGATCCTTGATCACCTGCACCATCACTGACTGCCCGTCGAAAAGTAGCTTCTCGATCGGCAGTGGCGGCGCGCCATTGCCGGCTGCGGCCTTGGCTTCCCAGATATCAGCCACATGGAGGAAGGCCGCACGCTCCAGACCGATATCGATAAAAGCCGATTGCATACCCGGCAGCACGCGTGCCACACGGCCAAGATAAATATTGCCCGCGCGGCCGCGCGAGGCGGTGCGTTCAATGTGGAGTTCTTGCACGGCGCCCTGCTGCACGAGGGCGACGCGGGTTTCGTGCGGCGTAATATTGACGAGAAGGTCTTCAGTCATGGGGTCCTGATCACAGGGTCCTGATACCAGCCAGCTGGAGCAGCTGTGCCGTCTCGTAGAGTGGCAGTCCCATGATGCCGGAGTAGCTGCCACTGATGCGTTCGATGAATTGCGCTGCCTGGCCCTGCACGCCATAGCTACCGGCCTTGTCGTACGGTTCGCTGGAAGTGCAATAGGCGCGCAGCGCCTGCTCGCTCAGCTCGCCGAAGCGGACCTCGGAGCAGCTGAGGGCTTCATTCATGTCATCGTTGAGGATCACAGCGACCGCAGTTAGCACCTCGTGTGTCCGCCCCGACAGCGAGCGCAGCATGTCCATCGCCTCGGTCGCGTTGGCGGGCTTGCCGAGGATCTTGCCGTTGATGGTCACCGTGGTGTCGGCCGCCAGTACCGGGCGCACCGGCAGCCTGCGTGTGAGTACGGCACTCCAGCCCGCTTGCGCCTTTTCGCGCGCAATGCGCTTGACATAGGCCTCCGGTGCTTCGCCGTCATAAGGTACTTCGGATACGGCCCCGCTGCGGCCGGCTTCTTCACGCAGCATCAGCAGCTCGAACTCGATGCCGATCTGTCGCAGCAGCTCGCGCCGGCGGGGACTTTTCGAGGCGAGGTAGATTTTCTGATCGGCGTGGATCATCCGGTCCTTCCCTTGCTATCCCTGGTCTCCTGGTGGGTCGCCCGGTGGTAGGGATGATTCCGGGTGATCGACCATGCGCGATACAACTGCTCTGCCAGCAGCACCCGCACCAGTCCGTGGGGCAGTGTCATGCTCGATATGCGCAGCAGCATGTCGGCGCTCTTTTTGAAGCCGGCGTCGAGCCCGTCGGCTCCGCCGATCACGAATGTAACATCCCCGCCTGCCTGCTGCCACTGCTCAAGGTGCTCGGCCAGTTGAAGGGTGGTCAGATTCAACCCGTGCTCGTCGAGGGCGATCATGCGGCTGTTCTTGGGCAGGGCAGATTCGATCCGGGTGCGCTCCTGCGCCATCACGGTCTCGGCGCTCCGGCCGGAGGTGCGATCGACGGGCTTGATTTCCTTGAGCACCAGCCGGCACTCCGCCGGCATGCGCTTCGCATACTCCTGGAACCCGGCCTCGATCCATGCGGGCATCTTGTGGCCGACGGCGGCAATCAGCAGTTGCACGCGAAGGGCCCCGGCGTCAGCCGGACTTGGTGGCGGCGCGGCGCGGCGCGGACTTCTTTGCTGCAGTCTTGGCCGGCGCTTGCTTCGCCGCAGTTTTGGTCGGGGTCTTGGCAGCCGTCTTGGTAGCGCGCTTCGTTGTCGGCTTGGCAGCAGTTTTTGTGGCCGTCTTCGTTGCGGTCTTCGTGCCCGTCTTTGCAGCAGTTTTTGCTATCGTCTTGGCAGCAGCTTTCTTGGTCGGCGCCTTGGCGGCCACCTTCGACGCTGCCTTCTTCGCTGGCACCTTGCCATCGGTCTTGGCTACGGTCTTGCGTGGCGCAGGGGCGCGCTTGGCTGCCGCCAGGTTCACTTCCTTCTCGCCCCAGATTTCCTCGAGGCGGTAGTAGGCCCGGATTGCAGGCTGCATGATGTGCACGACCATGTCGCCAAGATCGACCAGCACCCACTCACCCGTGCCCTCGCCTTCCATGTTCACGATGTCACCACCGGCACTCTTGACCTTGTCGCGCACTGACGATGCCAGCGCCTTGGTCTGGCGGTTCGAGGTACCGGAAGCGATAGCGATCCGGTCGAACATGCTGGTCAGGTGGGTGGTGTCATAGACGCGGATGTCCTGCGCTTTCACGTCTTCCAGCGCGTCGACGACGAGCGCCTGTAGTTTTTTGATGTCCATTAAGGGGTCTGGTAAAGGTGATGATGTCGAATATAGTCTAGCACTGCCCTTGGCAAGTACCCGGCCAGCACATTTTCTGCTGATTTGGGATCGCCACGGCGCAATGCCTGCCGGATCGCGGTCGATGACACGTCGACCTTGAGGTTGGTGGCGACGAAGGTGAGCCCGTGCGGTGTTTGGCGTAGTTGCGGTGGGCTGGCCATCCGCCTTGTCAACTGCGCATTCACTTCGGGATGAATCGCTGCGGAGCGAATATCGAAGCCTGGCCGGGCCGCAAAGCAGAGGTGAGCGAGTTCGAAGAGTTCAGACCAGTCACGCCAGGTATGCAGGTTCAGCAGCTGGTCGGCGCCGAGCGCCAGTGCCAGCGATGTCTTGTCACCCAGTTGCGTCCGCAGCGAGCGCAGCGTGTCGATGGTGTAGCTCGGTCCGGTCCGGCTGATTTCCTGTTCGTCGATGACGACCGGCAGCGACCACTCCGCGAAAGCCAGGCGCAGCATGGCGACCCTGTCAGCAGCCGGTGTCATCATCTCCGGCTTTTGCCAGGGCTGGCCTGCCGGCACCAGCCTCAGCTCATCAGGGTGTAGCAGGGTGCCGAAATAACGGGCCAGCGCGAGGTGTCCTTCATGCACTGGGTCGAAGCTTCCGCCCAGCAGCAGGATGCAGCGTTCATTCACGCAGCCAGCCAGTCGCGATGCGGGAGGAAATCGGTATAGAGCATGCTTTCCGGGCTGCCGGCTTCGGGCTTCCAGTCGTAGCGCCATTTGACGATGGGCGGCATCGACATCAGGATGGATTCAGTGCGTCCACCGGACTGCAGCCCGAATAGCGTGCCACGGTCGAAAACGAGGTTGAACTCGACATAGCGTCCGCGCCGGTAGGCTTGGAAGTCGCGCTCACGCTCGCCATACGGCATGTCCTTGCGACGCTTGAGTATGGGCAGGTAGGCGTTGATCAGGTTATCGCCTACGCTTTGCGTCATGGCGAAGCTCTGCGCGAAGCCCGGTGCATTGAAGTCATCAAAGAATACGCCGCCCACTCCGCGCGCCTCGTTGCGATGTTTGAGGAAGAAATAATCGTCGCACCACTGCTTGAAGCGCGGGTGAAGATCTGCACCGAAGGGGGCGAGCGCGTCGTGGCAGCTCTGGTGGAAATGCTTCGCGTCTTCAACAAAGCCGTAGTAGGGCGTGAGGTCCATGCCGCCGCCGAACCACCACACCGGTTCATGATCTTCACCCGTCGTGGTGAAGAAGCGCACGTTCATGTGCACGGTCGGCGCATACGGATTGCGGGGGTGGAAGACCAGCGACACGCCCATCGCTTCCCACGGCCGGCCGGCCAGTTCGGGGCGGTTTGCCATCGCGGACGGCGGCAGCTTGCTACCCTTGACGTGCGAGAAACCGACGCCGCCGCGCTCGAGCACGTTGCCTTCCTCAATTAGCCGCGAGATACCGCCGCCACCCTCCGGACGCTCCCATGCGTCGCGGATGAAGCGCTGGCCATCGACTTCTTCGACGGCCGAGACAATGCGCTCTTGCAGGGATAGCAGCCAGTTCTTGACGGCGATCGGGTCAGGCGTATTCATCGATGTCCCCCAGTAGTTGTTTTTTCAGGCAGGGCGCTTGAGCGCGCGCCAGCCGATGTCACGGCGGAACTGCATGCCGTCGAAGCGGATCTGGTCGACCGCTTCATACGCATGTTTTTGCGCAACGCGCACGCTGTCGCCCAGGCCGACCACGCACAGTACGCGGCCGCCGGCGGTCTTCAGCTCGCCGTTCTCGAGCGTGCTGCCCGCATGGAAGGTCATACTGTCCTCGGTCTCGGCCGGTATGCCGGTGATGACATCGCCTTTCTTCGGTGCGTCCGGATAGCCGCCAGCGGCCATCACCACGCCCAGCGCGGTGCGGCGGTCCCACTCGAGTTCGACCTCGTTCAGGGTGCCATTGGCCGCGTGTTCCATCACACTCACGAGGTCGGTCTTTAAGCGCGCCATGATGGGCTGGGTTTCCGGGTCGCCCATGCGGCAGTTGAATTCCAGCGTCTTCGGGTTACCCGCAGCATCAATCATCAGACCGGCATACAGGAAGCCTGTGTACGGAATGCCATCCTTGGCCATACCCTGTACCGTCGGCTGGATGATTTCACGCATGACGCGCGCGTGCAGTTGCGGTGTGACGATCGGCGCAGGGGAGTAGGCGCCCATGCCGCCGGTATTCGGCCCTTGATCCTGGTCGAGCAGGCGCTTGTGGTCCTGGCTGGTAGCCAGCGGCAGAATGTTCTTGCCATCGACCATCACGATGAAGCTCGCCTCTTCACCCTCGAGGAATTCCTCGATCACGACACGCGCTCCGGCGTCACCGAAGCGGTTATCCGACAGCATCATGTCGACCGCGCCGTGTGCCTCCTCGAGCGTCATCGCCACGACAACACCCTTGCCAGCGGCGAGGCCATCGGCCTTGATGACAATCGGGGCACCTTGCTGTTCGATGTACTGGTGCGCGCTGGTCGCATCGCTGAAAGTCTGGTACGTCGCGGTCGGTATGCCGTGACGCTGCATGAAGGCCTTCGCGAAATCTTTTGAGCTTTCGAGCTGCGCGGCCTTCTGCGTGGGGCCGAAGATCTTCAGGCCGCGCTCGCGAAAGAGATCGACGATGCCGGCAGCCAGTGGCGCTTCCGGACCGACCACAGTCAACGCGACCTGCTCGCGCTGCGCGAAGTCGGCAAGCGCTTGGGTGTCAGTGATGGCAACGTTCTTCAGGCGCGCATCAAGCGCAGTACCGCCATTACCCGGTGCGACCATCACGATCTGGATACGCTTGGACTGGGCGAGCTTCCAGGCCAGTGCGTGTTCACGGCCACCGGAGCCAACGACGAGAATTTTCATGGGAAGAATCAGCAGAAATTGAGGGAGCCGTCCGGCATATCGGTGCGTCGGTCTTAATCGTTGATGACAGCGTTGGTGTAGACCTCTTGCACGTCATCGAGGTTTTCCAGCACGTCCAGCAGTTTTTGCATCTTCTGTCCGTCCTCGCCAGTAAATTCGGTGGCAGTCGACGGCTTCATTGTTACCTCGGCCACCTCCGGCTTGAACCCGGCTTTCTCGAGCGCCTCGCGAATACGTGAGAACTCGTACGGATCGGTAATGACTTCAAAGCCGCCTTCGTCGTCGGCGATCACGTCCTCGGCGCCGGCCTCGAGTGCGGCTTCCATCAGTGCGTCTTCATTCGTGCCTGGTGCAAACAGCATCTGCCCACAGTGCTTGAACAGGAAAGCGACCGAGCCCTCGGTGCCCATGTTGCCGCCGAACTTGCTGAAGGCGTGGCGCACCTCGGCGACGGTGCGTACGCGGTTGTCGGTCATGCAGTCGACGATCAGTGCGGCGCCATTGATGCCATAGCCCTCGTAGCGGATTTCTTCATAGTTTGCGCCCTCAAGGCCACCGGTGCCGCGCTGGATAGCGCGGTTGACATTGTCCTTCGGCATGTTGGCATCGGCCGCCTTGTCGATCGCAAGGCGCAGGCGGGGATTGCTGGTGATATCGCCGCCGCCGAGACGGGCGGCCACGGTGATTTCCTTGATGAGCCGGGTCCAGATTTTGCCCCGCTTGGCGTCAGTAGCGGCCTTCTTGTGCTTGATGTTGGCCCATTTGCTGTGTCCTGCCATGTGCGTTGTTCTTTCTGAGTGGTTGCTTGCCCTGGCCCCGCAACGGCGGCTTAGATCGACTAACCACCAAGCATTTGAGAGGGAAAAACTACGTTGTGCGAGAGGGTGAACAGGGTGTGAATCTTAACATATGCCCCCCAAGGCGAAGCTGTCCCGTATGGGGCTTGACGATTTTTCGCCTTCGTTCCTGTTGTTCGAGTCAGGTGTCTGCAAGGCTATAATCAAATCGCTTGTTCAGGACAGAAAGCGAAGGCGCCACCCGGGTGCCGGATTTCGAGGAAGGATGGATCGGTTTTGAAAATCGCAATTGCAGGGTGTGGCTACGTCGGTCTCTCATTGGCGGTTTTGCTTGCGCAGCACAATGAGGTGGTGGCACTAGACATCAGCGATGAGAGGGTCGCAAAGCTCAACCGCGGCATCTCGCCAATTATCGATGCCGATATCGAAAGAATGCTTCAATCGGAGACGCTGAATTTCCGCGCCACTACCGACAAGGTGGATGCATTTTCCGGGGCAAGTTATGTGGTCGTTGCAACGCCTACCGACTATGACCCAGACACTAATTATTTCAATACGCGGTCTGTGGAGAAGGTGATCTGTGATGTTAGGGACATTAATCCTGACGCACTCGCAATCATCAAGTCCACGGTTCCGGTTGGTTTTACTCTCAATGCACGTCATGCACTGAACTTTGAACGTGTCGTGTTTTCTCCGGAGTTTTTGAGGGAGGGGAGGGCTTTGCATGACAACCTCTTCCCATCGAGAATCGTGATGGGTTCGAGCTGTCCGGATGCCAAGGGCTTTGTTGAGTTGCTCAAACAGGGCGCCCTGAAGAAAGACGTTCCGGTGCTGTTTACCGGATCAACGGAGGCGGAGGCGATTAAGCTCTTCGCAAATACGTTTCTGGCCATGCGGGTGGCGTTTTTTAATGAGCTCGATACCTTTGCCGCTACGCATGACCTCGATTCCCGCCCGATCATCGAAGGGGTTTCACTCGATCCACGCGTCGGCAATCACTACAACAACCCATCCTTCGGCTACGGTGGTTACTGTTTGCCCAAGGACACCAAACAGCTGCTTGCCAACTACAAGGACGTTCCCCAGAACCTGATTCACGCTATCGTCGAGGCGAATAGCACAAGAAAAGATTTTATTGCCACCCACATCATCGCCCGCAATCCGCGCGTGGTCGGGATGTACCGGCTGACAATGAAAGCGGGTTCAGATAATTACCGTTCGTCAAGTGCCCAAGGGGTCATGAAGCGGATCAAGGCTAAAGGTATTGAGGTGATCGTTTACGAACCGACGATATCTGATGGTTCGTTCTTTCGCTCCCGGGTGGTCAACGACCTAGCAGCGTTCAAACGGGAAGCGGATGTGATCGTTGCCAACCGGGTCACCGAGGAGCTCGAGGATGTCCGTCCCAAGGTGTATACCCGCGATTTGTTCGGTTCGGATTGACGGCTTTTAGGCGATCAACCCCAGGTTTGCTTTAGTCGAGGACCAAGATCCGTGCGGCCCAATGTAGTTCGCCATGAATGGCGTTATTATTCGCATCTTTGGGTAACTCACCTGCGGGAACCAGTATGACAAAAGCAATCCGATGCCACACTAATGGCGGCCCCGAAGTGATGGCGTACGTCGACG
>CAZESK010000006.1:54151-55246 GCA_964515155.1 uncultured Bifidobacterium sp. | reverse complement strand
CATCGCCCAAGCCGCTCGTCATCGCCCAAGCCGCTCGTCATCGCCCACGTCCCCCGCCACAACCCCATCTACCAACACAGTCGCCAACCCCCATTCCGCTAGAATGGCGCGTTTCCTTTCAGCAGGTTGTCGCGATGCGCGCATTTCTTTTCTCCCTGGCGTCGGCTGTTCTGCTGTCCGCTTGCCAGACCGTCCCGGTCATCTCGCCGACATCCACCCCCGATAAGCCCGCTATCGAGACGCCGGTACCCCAGCCAGCACCCGCCGTCGAGGTTCCAGCCCCTGTTGAGCCCGTACCGCCCGCTCCCGTCGTCCCGCCGGTTGCAGCACCCGTCCCGCCCCAACGGCCGTTGAAGATCGGTTTGGCACTCGGCGGTGGTGCGGCACGCGGCTTTGCGCACATTGGCGTGATCAAGGTACTCGAGGCGCAGGGCATCGTGCCTGACCTGGTTGTTGGTACCAGCGCCGGCAGTCTGGTGGGTGCGCTATACGCGGCGGGCAATAACGGCTTTGCGCTGCAGAAGATGGCCATCGACATGGACGAGGCCGCCATCTCGGACTGGTCGGTGCCTTTCTTTTCGCAGTCGACCGGCGTGATCAAGGGCGAGGCTATCCAGAATTACGTGAACCGCGCGGTACAGGGTCAGCCGATCGAGAAGCTGCGCATACCGTTTGGCGCGGTGGCGACCGATCTGCGCAATGGCCAGCTCATTCTGTTCAGACGCGGCAATACCGGAGCAGCGGTGCGCGCGTCGTCGGCCGTGCCCGGTGTGTTCCAGCCGGTGCGCATCGGGAATGTCGACTATGTCGATGGTGGCCTGGTGTCGCCGGTGCCGGTCAGCCAGGCCCGCAAGATGGGGGCGGACTTCGTGATCGCTGTGAACATCTCAGCGCAGCCGGATGCGCAGCCGGCATCGGGCACTTTCGAGGTGCTGCTGCAGACCTTCGCCATCATGGGCCAGAGCCTGAACCAGTATGAATTGCGGCAGGCCGATGTGGTCATCCGGCCCGAACTGGCCACGATGAAGGGCAGTGATTTCCATAACCGCAGCGTGGCGATCGTCGCAGGAGAGAAGGCGGCGACGGCGGCACTGG
>CAZESK010000006.1:47853-54051 GCA_964515155.1 uncultured Bifidobacterium sp. | reverse complement strand
ACGAGGTCGCCGGGTTGCAGGTCTTTTTTGTCGACAGGTTGGCCGACCCGGCTGATTTCGGCCGAGGTGCGCGGCAACTCGGTGCCGTTGGCTTGTCGGAAGACGTAACGGACGAGACCGCTGCAGTCGAGCCCGTGCTCGGGCGAGGAGCCGCCGCGACGGTAGTGGATGCCGACCAGCGACATGGCCTCGACCGCGAGGCTGGCCGCGCGGTCGGTGAAACTGTGGATGCGCGAGAAAATGCTCTGCTCGGCCGACGACTCAGGCTCGAGGGCAGGGGCCGCAGTCGCCGCGGCTGCCCAGCAAAGCAGCGCCGCAGCGGCCGCAGCCTGGAGGATTACGCGGGGCTGACGACGGACTGGGACCGACAAAATTTCACCTTAGGAAACTTCTGAGCGAGCAATGTAAGCGATACGGGCGGCACTTGTCAAAACTTTACCCTTGGACTTTAACGTCTGACATCGGCAGCACCTCACTTGCAATTCAGAGGTAAAAAACTTGTCGTACAATCCAGCCCTTTTTCAGATGAACAGGAGTACACCGATGCGCTCAAAACAGGCCCTGACCTTGGACGACGTGAAGAAAATCGCTGCCGCTGCCGAGGCCGAGGCGCTCGCCAATAAATGGGCAGTGACGATCGCGATCGTCGACGATGGCGGCAACCCGCTGTGGCTGCAGCGCCTTGATGGTGCGCCGCCGGTGTCGGCATCGATCGCTCCATCGAAGGCACGTACCGCTGCCCTTGGCCAGCGCGAGACCAAGATTTACGAAGATGTGATTAATAACGGTCGCTACTCCTTCTTGTCTGCGCCCAACATCGACGGTCTGCTCGAAGGCGGCGTGCCGATCCTGGCCGGTGGCGACTGCGTTGGCGCGGTCGGTGTGTCCGGCGTGAAGTCGAACGAAGATGCGCAAATTGCCAAGGCCGGCATCGCAGCACTCGGTCTGTAATTCAGCGGTTTTGCCCCTGAGCGGGCGGTGGTGTTGGTTGCCGGTAAGGGGCGCTTCGCGCTATAATCTGCCGGTTTGACCAATTACCCCGCCGCCCGCGCACATCACCCTCCCTTCGTCCAGCATCGCCCGGATTTCGCACGTCATAAGCGCGTGCGCGGCTCGCGATGTAGACCCAGTCGCGGCGGTAACGAACCAGGAGTTACCTTTGCCGCCATTCTTTACGGCCAACAAGACGCCGGCCATCCTCGCGCTCGCTGATGGCACGATCTTCAAGGGATTTTCAATCGGCGCCGCCGGACGCACCAGTGGCGAGGTAGTTTTCAATACGGCAATGACGGGCTACCAGGAAATCCTGACCGACCCCAGCTACAGCCGCCAGATCGTCACACTGACCTATCCGCATATCGGCAATACCGGCGTCAATCCGGAAGATGTCGAGTCCTCCAAGGTGCACGCGGCCGGCCTGATCATCCGTGATCTGCCTCTGCAGGTATCCAACTTTCGCGCCACCCAGAGCTTGTCGGACTACCTGAAGGCCGAGGGCATCGTCGCCATCGCGGGTATCGATACCCGCAAGCTGACCCGCATCCTGCGTGAAAAAGGGGCGCAGAACGGTGCGATTGTCGCCGGCGACGGCGTTCGCGATTCAGCAGCCCTGGACCATGCACGCTCCTTCCCGGGCCTGACCGGTATGGACCTCGCGAAAGTGGTCTCCACGACATCGGCCTACGAGTGGACGCAGACCGAGTGGTCGCTCGGCAGCGGCTATGGCACGCTGACCAATCCGCGTTGTCATGTCGTCGCCTTCGATTACGGCGTCAAGTACAACATCCTGCGTATGCTGGCCCAGCGCGGCTGCAAGGTCACTGTGCTCCCGGCGCAGGCGACGGCAGCTGATGCGCTGGCGCTGAATCCGGATGGTATTTTCCTCTCCAACGGCCCCGGCGACCCGCAGCCCTGCACCTATGCAATCACTGCGGCGCGCGAGCTGATCGATAAAGGCATCCCGACCTTCGGTATCTGTCTCGGTCACCAGATCATGGCGCTGGCTTCGGGAGCCAAGACCCTGAAAATGAAGTTCGGCCACCACGGCGCGAACCATCCGGTGCAGGACCTCGATACGAAGAAGGTGATGATCACCTCCCAGAATCACGGCTTTGCGGTGGATCCGACCACGCTACCGTCCAACTGCCGTATCACGCACGTGTCGCTGTTCGACGGTTCGCTGCAGGGCTTTGAGCGCACCGACCAACCCGCATTTTGCTTCCAGGGCCATCCCGAGGCATCGCCCGGACCGCACGACATCGCCCCCCTGTTCGATCGCTTCGTGGCGATGATGGAGAAACACAAGCATGGCTAAGCGCACCGACATCCAGAGCATCCTTATTATCGGCGCCGGTCCGATCATCATCGGTCAGGCCTGCGAATTCGACTACTCCGGCGCGCAGGCCTGCAAGGCGCTGCGCGAAGAGGGTTACAAGGTCATTCTCGTCAACAGCAATCCGGCGACCATCATGACCGACCCGGAAATGGCTGACGTGACCTACATCGAGCCAATCACCTGGCAGGTGGTCGAGCGCATCATCAGCAAGGAGCGTCCGGACGCCATCCTGCCGACCATGGGCGGCCAGACCGCGCTGAACTGCGCGCTCGACCTGTGGCGCAACGGCGTGCTCGACAAGTACAAGGTCGAGCTGATCGGCGCTACGCCCGAAGCCATCGACAAGGCAGAGGATCGTCAGAAATTCAAGGATGCGATGACCAAGATCGGTCTTGGCTCCGCGCGCTCGGGCATTGCCCACTCGATGGACGAAGCCTGGACAGTACAAAAGACTGTCGGCTTCCCCACCATCATCCGTCCGTCGTTCACGATGGGTGGCTCCGGCGGCGGCATCGCCTACAACGCCGAAGAGTTCGAGACCATCTGCAAGCGCGGCCTCGAAGCTTCGCCGACCAACGAGCTGCTGATCGAAGAGTCCCTGCTGGGCTGGAAAGAATTCGAGATGGAAGTCGTGCGTGACCGCAACGACAACTGCATCATCGTCTGCTCGATCGAGAACCTCGATCCGATGGGCGTGCATACCGGCGACTCGATCACGGTTGCACCGTCGCAGACGCTGACGGACAAGGAATACCAGATCATGCGTAATGCATCGATCGCGGTGCTGCGCGAAATCGGTGTCGATACGGGCGGCTCGAACGTGCAGTTCGCGATCAACCCGAAAGATGGCCGCATGATCGTCATCGAGATGAACCCGCGCGTGTCGCGCTCGTCGGCGCTGGCCTCGAAGGCCACGGGCTTCCCGATCGCCAAGGTCGCAGCCAAACTCGCCGTCGGCTTCACGCTCGACGAGCTGCGCAACGAGATCACCGGCGGAGCGACCCCGGCCTCGTTCGAGCCGTCGATCGACTATGTCGTCACGAAGATCCCGCGCTTCGCTTTCGAGAAATTCCCGCAGGCCGATAGCCATCTGACTACGCAGATGAAATCGGTGGGCGAGGTGATGGCTATCGGCCGTACCTTCCAGGAGTCGTTCCAGAAGGCGCTGCGCGGCCTGGAGGTCGGCGTTGATGGCATGAACGAGAAGACCACCGACCGCGAGGTGCTGGAAGAAGAACTCGGCGAACCGGGCCCGGAACGCATCTGGTATGTTGGCGACGCATTCGCGCAGGGCTTCACGATGGAGGAAGTCCATCAGCTCACGAAGATCGATCCGTGGTTCCTTGCTCAGATCAAGGACATCATCGATATCGAGCTCTGGCTTGAGAAGCAGACCATCGCCGGGCTCGACAAGGAGACGCTGCTGGTGCTGAAGAAGAAGGGCTTTTCGGACCGCCGCATTGCCAAGCTGCTGAAGGTAGAAGACCGCGAGATTCGCAAGCTGCGCCGAATGAATAACATTCGTCCGGTCTATAAGCGCGTTGATACCTGTGCCGGCGAATTCGCGACCGGCACTGCCTACATGTACTCGACCTACGAGGAAGAGTGCGAGGCCAATCCCACCGACAAGCAGAAGATCATGGTGCTCGGCGGTGGCCCGAACCGCATCGGTCAGGGTATCGAGTTCGACTACTGCTGCGTCCACGCGGCCTTCGCCATGCGCGAGGACGGGTACGAGACCATCATGGTCAATTGCAACCCGGAGACCGTATCGACCGACTATGACACCTCGGATCGCCTGTACTTCGAGCCGCTGACGCTCGAGGACGTGCTCGAAATCGTCGACAAGGAGCGTCCGGTTGGCGTGATCGTTCAGTATGGCGGCCAGACGCCGCTCAAGCTGGCGCTCGACCTGGAGGCCAACGGCGTGCCAATCATCGGCACCTCGCCGGACATGATCGATGCCGCCGAAGACCGCGAGCGCTTCCAGAAGCTGCTCCATGAGCTCGGTCTGCGTCAGCCACCGAACCGCACCGCGCGCGCCGAGGACGAGGCGCTCGCGCTGGCACAGGAAATCGGTTACCCGCTCGTGGTGCGCCCCTCCTATGTGCTGGGCGGCCGCGCAATGGAGATCGTGCACGAGCAGCGTGATCTCGAGCGCTACATGCGCGAGGCGGTCAAGGTCTCGAATGATTCGCCGGTGCTGTTGGACCGTTTCCTGAATGATGCGATCGAAGTCGATGTCGATTGCCTGTCCGATGGCCAGCGCACCTTCATCGGCGGCGTGATGGAGCATATTGAGCAGGCTGGTGTGCACTCGGGCGATTCCGCCTGCTCGCTGCCGCCGTACTCGCTGGCGAAGGAAACCATCGACGAGATCAAGCGCCAGACCGCCATGATGGCCAAGGGGCTGAATGTGGTCGGCCTGATGAACGTTCAGTTCGCGATCCAGCAGCAGGAGATCGATGGCAAGCTGCAGGACGTCGTCTTTGTGCTTGAAGTCAATCCGCGCGCTTCGCGCACCGTACCGTATGTATCCAAGGCCACGGGTCTGCAGCTGGCGAAGATCGCCGCGCGCTGCATGGTGGGTCAGAGCCTCGACAGCCAGGGCATCGGCGCCGAAGTGACGCTACCTTACTTCAGCGTCAAGGAAGCCGTATTCCCGTTCGTCAAGTTCCCGGGTGTCGACACTATCCTCGGTCCGGAAATGAAGTCCACTGGCGAGGTGATGGGCGTGGGCCGTACCTTCGGCGAAGCTTTTGTGAAGTCGCAACTGGGCGCCGGCGTGCGCCTGCCGACATCGGGCAAGGTCTTCCTGTCGGTGAAGAACAGCGACAAGCCGCGCGCGGTCGAGATTGCACGTGCGCTGGTGAAGATCGGCTTCTCGGTGGTGGCGACCAAGGGCACGGCAGCGGCCATTGCGGCGGCCGGTATTCCGGTTGAGACCGTCAACAAGGTAGCCGAGGGTCGTCCGCATGTCGTCGACATTATCAAGAATGACGGCATCGCACTGGTGATCAATACGGTCGAGGAGAAGCGCAATGCGATCAATGATTCGCGCACGATCCGCACGTCCGCACTGGGCGCGCGGGTAACCACCTACACCACGATCGCCGGCGCCGAAGCGGCGGTCGAGGGTATGGCGCATCTCAACGAGTTGCATGTGTACGATTTGCAGGGACTGCACTCGTCGCTGCAGTAAGCCCTATAATTGCGTGACAACGATAGAGGCTGCGAAACCCGCAGCCTCTGTTCTTTTATTCTTTGCAGAAGAAGACCCATGAGTACTATTCCCCTCACCAAGGAAGGCGCGGAGATGCTGAAGGAAGAGCTGCATCGCCTGAAAACCAAGGAGCGCCCGGCAGTGATCAACGCCATCTCCGAGGCGCGCGCGCAGGGCGATCTCTCCGAGAATGCCGAATATGACGCAGCCAAGGAGCGCCAGAGCTTTATCGAGGGCCGTATCGCCGAGCTTGAAGGCAAGCTGTCGGCCGCCCAGATCATTGACCCGACGCTGATCGATGCTGACGGTCGTGTCGTGTTCGCAGCAACAGTCACGCTGGAAGACCTGGAGTCGGGCGATACGGTCACCTACAAGATCGTCGGCGACGACGAGGCCGACATCAAGCTCAAGAAAGTGTCGATCAGCTCACCGATTGCGCGCGCCCTGATCGGCAAGTACGCCGGCGACACGGCTGAGGTGCAGACGCCCGGTGGCTTGCGCGGTTACGAGATTCTCGAGGTCCGCTACCTCTGATCACGATGGTTTCGCATCTTGTCCCTGCGTTGCGTGTGTTGCTGGTCACCGTGTGGGCCGGCAGCCTGTGGACGATCGGATACCTGGTCGCGCCCACCCTGTTCGC
>CAZESK010000006.1:14321-47753 GCA_964515155.1 uncultured Bifidobacterium sp. | reverse complement strand
TGTGGGCCGGCAGCCTGTGGACGATCGGATACCTGGTCGCGCCCACCCTGTTCGCGACGCTGGTCGACCGCGCGCTGGCCGGCAGCATCGCCGGGTATTTGTTTCGTATCGAGGCCTGGGTGTCCGTGGTGTGCGGGCTGTCGCTGCTCGTTCTGCTCTTTGGCGATCGGCAGTTCATGCACCGTCGCAGCTGCCTCGTATTGGTCGTGCTGATGCTGGTCTGTGTGTCGGTGGGCTATTTCGGGCTGCAGCCTTTTATGGCCGAGCTGCGGGCGCAGGCGGCCGCGAGTGGCGGAGTGATGGACGAGGCCACGCGCGCGCGCTTCGGTGTGCTGCATGGGGTGGCCAGTGTGATATACCTCGTGCAGAGCGTACTGGCAGTGGGGTTGGTGCTGCGGGGGCGGTAAGTTCGTTGTTGGCGGATGTCGCCAGCGGCTCTATCCGCCCTATGATCTGCAAACGCACGGATAGGCCATGGGGCGGGTAATTGGCGGATGTCGCCTGCGGCTCTATCCGCCCCATGATCTGCTAAATCACGGATGGGCCATAGGGCGGGTAGAGCCAGAGGCGAAACCCGCCATAGCGACACCTGCCACCCGCAAAACCCGCTTATTTCCCCAATGCGCTCTTTTTCTGGCTTTTTTGCCGCGTCTTGGCCCGGCGAATGTTGCCCCCGGCGGTTACCCGTTCGTTGCCCTTGACCATGACCTTGGTCACCGTCGGCCGCTTGGTCGGGTGGGTCTTGACGAGAACCACCTCGCGCAGGCCCTTGCCACGTTGAGCCTTTGGCTCCCTGGCCTTCTCCTGCTTCGGGCGGTACAGCACCAGAAGCTTGCCGATGTGCTGCACCGGCGCGGCGCCGAGTTCGGTGCACAGGGTGTCGTAATAGGCGATGCGGGCGTCGCGGTCGTCGCCGAATACGCGGATCTTGATCAGCCCGTGTGCATTGAGCGCGGCATCGGCTTCCTTGATGACCGCCGGCGTGAGGCCGGACTCGCCGATCATGACGACCGGGTTGAGTCCGTGGGCTTGGGAGCGCAGTTCGCTGCGCTCGGCGGGGGTGAGATTCGGCATAAGCACCTTCTAAAACACAGTATTCTACGTGAATGGCAAAGAGCAAAGTCAATAAGAACTGGCTGCACGATCACATCAATGATCCCTACGTGAAGCTCGCGCAGAAGGAAGGTTATCGCGCGCGCGCAGCGTACAAGCTGAAGGAAATCGATGAGGACGAGAAGCTGATCAAGCCCGGCCAGAATATCGTCGATCTCGGCTGCACCCCGGGCAGCTGGTCGCAGTACGCCAGGCGCAAGCTGGCGGGCAGGGAAGGTGGCGGCATCCACGGCATGATCGTCGGTCTGGATATGCTGCCGATGGACCCGGTGGCGGACGTACATTTCATCCAGGGCGACTTCCGCGAGCAGGGGGTGCTTGACCAGCTTCAGCTAGCGCTGGGTGGGCAGAAGGTCGACCTGGTGCTGTCGGACATGGCGCCCAACCTGTCCGGTATTGCCACCGCCGATGCCGCCCGGATCGAGGATATCGTCGATCTGGCCATCGATTTCGCTCGCCATCATCTGAAACCATCGGGGTGCCTGCTCGTCAAATGCTTCAACATCAGCGGCTACACCCAGATCGTCGAGAAGTTCCGAGAGGAGTTCCGGACGGTCAGCCCGAAAAAGCCCAAGGCAAGCAGGGACAAGTCTTCTGAGGTCTTCCTGCTGGGACGGGGGCTCAAGCACCCCGCCTGAATCCCCCGATTGCACTACAAGGGGCTTGAAAAATCAGGGATTTAGCCCCATTTGGCCGATAGCAAGGGTTCGGCATTGGGAGTAGAATTTATTTCCGGTATACGCAGCCGCCCTTTGGCAGCCGACAAGGAGCTCTCCGAGTGAACAACATGTTTTCCAAAGCCGCTATCTGGGTCGTCATCGCCCTGGTGCTTTTCACCGTTTTCAAGCAGTTCGACGAGCGCGGCATTGCCGGCGGCGCTACGCCGATTGCTTATTCGGATTTCCTTGACGAGGTCAAGGCGCAGCGCATCCGCGAAGCGACCATTGAAGACCGCACGATCATTGCCATCACCAACGACGGCAAGAGGATCAAGGCGACCACCACGCAACTTGATCGCGGCCTGATCGGCGATCTCGTCAACAACGGCGTGAAGTTTGATGTCCGTCAGCCGGAGCCGCCGTCCTTCCTCTCGCAAGTCTTCATCTCGTGGTTCCCGATGCTGCTGCTGATCGGTGTCTGGATTTTCTTCATGCGCCAGATGCAGGGCGGTGGCAAGGGTGGCGCATTCTCGTTCGGCAAATCGAAGGCGCGCATGCTGGACGAGAGCCAGAACGCGGTCACCTTCGCCGATGTTGCCGGCTGCGACGAAGCGAAGGAAGAGGTGGGCGAGCTGGTTGACTTCCTGCGTGATCCGACCAAATTCCAGAAGCTGGGCGGCCGCATCCCTCGGGGCGTGCTCATGGTCGGCCCGCCGGGTACCGGTAAAACCTTGCTGGCGCGCGCGATCGCCGGTGAGGCGAAAGTGCCGTTCTTCACGATCTCTGGCTCCGACTTTGTCGAGATGTTCGTCGGCGTCGGCGCTTCCCGCGTGCGCGACATGTTCGAAAACGCGAAGAAGCATTCTCCCTGCATCATCTTCATCGACGAGATCGATGCGGTCGGTCGTCACCGTGGCGCCGGCATGGGCGGCGGCAACGACGAACGCGAGCAGACGCTCAACCAGCTGCTGGTCGAGATGGATGGTTTCGAGGCGAACGCCGGCGTGATTGTGATTGCTGCCACCAACCGATCTGATGTTCTCGACAAGGCGCTCCTGCGCCCGGGTCGTTTCGACCGCCAGGTACACGTGGGCCTGCCAGACATCCGCGGCCGCGAACAGATTCTCAACGTACACATGCGCAAAGTGCCGATCGCGCCTGATGTGCGAGCTGACCTGCTGGCACGCGGCAGCCCGGGCTTCTCCGGCGCTGATCTCGCGAACCTCGTCAACGAAGCCGCGCTGTTTGCCGCGCGTCGTAACAAGCGCTTGGTCGAGATGCAGGACTTCGAAGACGCAAAGGACAAGATCGTCATGGGTCCGGAGCGCAAGTCGGCCGTGATGCGCGAGGAAGAGCGCCGCAATACCGCTTTCCATGAGTCCGGTCATGCGGTGGTTGCGAAGCTGTTGCCGAAGGCGGATCCGGTGCACAAGGTCACCATCATGCCGCGTGGCATGGCGCTGGGCCTGACCTGGCAGCTGCCCGAGCACGACCGCGTGAACATGTACAAGGACAAGATGCTTGAGGACATCGCGATCCTGTTCGGTGGCCGTATCGCCGAAGAGATCTTCATGAACCAGATGTCGACCGGTGCATCGAATGACTTCGAGCGGGCCACCAAAATGGCACGCGCGATGGTGACCCGCTTCGGTATGTCCGAGACGCTCGGCACAATGGTCTATGAGGATACAGATCAGGATTCCTACTTTGGCCGCATGTCTTCCAAGACCGTTTCCGAGGCGACGCAGCAGAAAGTCGACAGCGAGATCCGCAAGATCCTTGATCAGCAGTACGTTCTGTCGCGTCATCTGCTCGAGGAGAACCGCGACAAGGTCGAGATGATGGCCAAGGCGTTGCTTGAATGGGAAACCATCGACGCCGACCAGGTGAACGACATCATGGCGGGTCGCGAGCCGCGTCCGCCGAAGGTCATGCCGACGTCGCGCCCGAGCGGAGGTTCTCCCGACGGCGGGGTCGAACCCGCCGCAGCACCGGCCTGACGCAAGGCAAGCACTCCCTTGCGTGAATCATTATTGACGGGCCAATGCTGAAACGGGGTGGGGAGCGATCCCCACCCCGTTTGTCTGTCTGGCCCCGCCCGAATGACTGACTTACCCCATTCCCACCTGCAGTGCGGCCGCTATCGCCTGCCGATCGGCGGTGATGCTTTTCGTCCGCTCGTCATGGGTGTGCTGAACGTGACGCCAGATTCGTTTTCTGATGGCGGACAGTTCGCAGCTCTCGAGGGCGCGATCTCCCATGCCGAGCGCATGATGGCCGACGGGGTCGACATCATCGATATCGGCGGCGAATCGACTCGTCCGGGAGCGCCGCCGCTGTCGGTCGATGAAGAACTTCGTCGCATCATGCCGGTGATCTATGCACTACGTGATTGCGGCAAGCCGCTGTCGGTGGATACACGTCGTCCTCTGGTGATGCGCGAGGCACTGGCTGCCGGCGCAGACATGATCAACGATATCGAGGGCTTTCGCGATCCGGACAGCTTGGCTGCCGTCAGCGACAGCGATTGCGCGCTGTGTATCATGCACATGAAGGGTACCCCCCAGACCATGCAGCATGAGCCGCACTATGCTGATCTGTTTGCCGAGGTGCGCGATTTTCTGTGCGAACGGGCTATAGCGGCCGAGCAGGCGGGCATACGGCGGCAGCGCCTGTGCGTCGATCCCGGCTACGGTTTCGGCAAGACGGTTGACCACAACCTGAAGCTGCTGGCCTGGCAGGCCGAACTGCAGCAAGACATCGGCCTGCCATTGCTGGCCGGCCTGTCGCGCAAAAGCACCATCGGCCACATCACCGGCAAGCCGGTCGAGCAGCGGCTGGCGGGCAGCATCGGTGGTGCGCTGGTGGCGGCCATGAACGGTGCGCGTATCGTACGGGTGCATGATGTCGCCGAGACGGTCGATGCGCTGAAGGTCTGGGATGCGGCGCGGCGCGCGCGCTGAACCCTGCTTGCTGATCAACATGACCCGCCAGTGAGCCGCTGGCGACAAACACAATAAACGACGGGGATTTATGGGACGACAGTATTTCGGCACCGATGGCATTCGCGGGCAGGTAGGTACCCCACCGATCACGCCGGATTTCGTGATGCGACTCGGCCATGCCGCCGGCAAGGTGCTGGCGTATGAAGCCGCCGGCAGCGGACGACCGACGGTCCTGATCGGCAAGGACACACGCATTTCCGGCTATATGCTGGAGGCTGCATTGGAAGCAGGATTTGCCGCGGCTGGCGTTGATGTCATGCTCGCCGGTCCGATGCCGACGCCAGCCATCGCTTACCTGACCCGCGCGCTGCGACTGTCAGCCGGCGTTGTGATTTCTGCCTCGCACAATCCCTATCAGGATAACGGCATCAAGTTTTTTTCCGCCTCCGGTAACAAGCTACCCGATGCGGTGGAAGCCGCGATCGAGGCGGCAATTGAGCAGACGATGGGCTGCGTGAGTTCGGAAAAACTGGGCAAGGCGCGTCGCCTCGATGATGCGCGGGGCCGCTACATCGAATTTTGCAAGAGCACTTTCCCCGGCGAGCTGGACCTGCGCGGACTCAAGCTGGTGGTCGACTGCGCTCATGGCGCGGCGTATCACATCGCACCAGACGTCTTTCATGAGCTCGGCGCGGAAGTGGTCGCCATCGGTAACCAGCCCAATGGCCTGAACATCAATGATGGTGTGGGCGCAACCCACACCGATGCGCTCTCGCGGGCCGTGCTGGCTCACCGCGCTGACCTCGGTATCGCTCTCGACGGCGACGCCGATCGGCTGCTGATGGTCGATGCAGCCGGCCGTGTCTACAACGGCGATGAGCTGCTGACCGTGATGGTGAAAGATCGCTTCGCCAACGGCGGTATCACAGGTGCCGTCGGAACGCTGATGACCAACATGGCGGTCGAGTCGGCGCTGCGCGAGATGGGTGTAGGCTTTGCGCGCGCCAAGGTGGGCGACCGCTATGTGCTCGAGCTGTTGCAGGAGCGTGGCTGGCAGATTGGTGCGGAGGGTTCCGGGCACATGCTGTTCCTCGACAAGCACACCACCGGCGACGGCATCATCTCGGCACTGCAGGTGATGTCGGCGCTGCGCCGGGGAGGCAAGACCCTGGCCCAAAGCCTGTCAGGTATGCAGCTGTGGCCGCAGACGCTGCTCAACGTAAAGCTGCGGCCGGGGTTCGACTGGCAGGGCAGTGCTGACCTCAAGGCCGCGCAGGTGCAGGCCGAGGCCGAGCTTGGCAACTCGGGCCGCGTGCTGATCCGTCCGTCCGGTACCGAGCCGCTGCTGCGCGTAATGGTCGAGGCGCGCGATGCTGCGCTGGCGCAGGTGCTGGCTGAGCGTATCGCTTCTTGTGTACCGGCATGACCGGAATTGCAACAGGCGTAGCCGTCGGAGCTCCCGATCGGTTATAATCCCGCTCCTCGGAGTGTGGCGCAGCCCGGTAGCGCACCTGCTTTGGGAGCAGGGGGTCCAAGGTTCGAATCCTTGTACTCCGACCATCCAAGAAAACGGGTTGTCCATGACAACCCGTTTTTTTTCGGCGGTATGATTCTCACGTGTGCCGCCTCCCTTTCACGCACTGCCCATAGCTCAGCTGGATAGAGCAACTGCCTTCTAAGCAGTAGGTCGCACGTTCGAGTCGTGCTGGGCAGGCCAGATCCCATCGTCCGGCCCATTGGCTATCCATCGTCGGCGGGGGGGTAGCCCGCTTGCCCCGGGGTTCTTGTCCGCCTGGCAGGATGCATTTGCCCTTCAGGGCAAACCTCGAGCACTTGGTGGAACGTATACTGCTGCGTCAACCATTGACCAGGCTTTCATGCAGACTTCCCCCATTTTCATCAATGTCCCAAGGGTGACGGGGTGAGGCACCCTGTCCGTCCCGTGGTCACCATTCACGACGAGCGTGAAGCCATGCGCCACGCGCGGGGTCGTGTGTCGGTGGTGGATGACGACGATGCGGTGCGCCTGGCGGTAGCGGCCGTGCTATCGGACCAGGGGTATGCGGTCGTGCAATTTGCCTCGGCCGCGCAATTCATCGACTTCGAACAGCGGCCCGAACCGTTGTTTCCCGGGCCTGCCTGCCTGCTGCTCGATGTGAAGATGCCCGATATGTCGGGACTGGAGCTGCAGCAGCGGCTGGCGTCCATCGTGGGAACGATGCCGGTCGTCTTCATGAGCGGCGGCAGTAGCGCCGCCGAGGCCGTACAGGCCTTGAAGGGTGGCGCGCTGGATTTTCTCGTCAAGCCATTCGATGACGAGGAGCTCATTGCAGCCGTATCACGGGCGCTGGCCAGGAGCGCCGAGCTCGAGGAGTCGACACTGTCCGCGCAGGAGATCCAGCGCCGTTTCGCTGAACTGTCAGCGCGTGAGGTGCAGATTGCCAAAATGGTATCTTCTGGTTTGCGTAATCAGCAGATTGCTGATGAGCTCGGCATCGCCGAGCGCACGGTCAAGCTGCATCGGATGCACATGATGCGCAAGCTGGGCGCCGCCAATCTTATCGATTTGGTACGCCTCCTCGATACGCTCTCCTGAGCCGTTTGCCCTTACGGGCTATATCTCCTTGCCACGAGCCACGGTAATGTTAACGCGCCGCCTTGCGCGGCCGGCATCCTTCAGTCTGCAAGGAATAGAACGGAGAACAAGATCCATGCCTGAAGCTTCCCCCCTGGCGTCCGACGGGGTCGCCCGCGTTCTGCCTCTTCCGGCGGCCAACCAGACAACCACGCCACTCACGGAGATGTCTCGTCGCTGGCTCGAGGGCATCAATCCCGAACAATTCACCGCCTGCCACGAGTACTTGGTCGCGGTGCGCCTTGCCCGGCACATGAGCAAGACTGACATCTTCAGCGCCAGCATGGTTGACGGCGACCCGCGGACCGGCGTGTCCTTGCCCACGATATCGAAAATCGAGAGTGGCAATTATGGCGAGCCGGGATTTCGTACCATGGTCAGGCTGGCGCGTGCTTATGGCATTCCACTCAGCTCACTTGAGCGTTTTTTCCCCTGAGGGAGCGCGCGGGTGAGATCATTCACGCCATTGGTCGCCCCAGCTGAATGCGACGACGCTCGCATCGATGCCGCCGGCCTCAGGCAAGCGCGCGAGGAACGCGGACTGTCTGTCTCCGAGGCGGCGCGTTGGCTCACCCTGTCGAAATCCCAGATCCAGCAGATTGAAGGGGGAGGATTCACCGCCTTCTACAGCCCCGCCCACAAGGCCCTGGCCGTGCGCAAATATGCCAGCGCTATCGGTTTGGATCCCGATGTTGTGCTGGGTCTTGGCGTGAAGCTGGTCGGGCCATCGTCGCCAGCGGCTGAAGAAGGGGACGTACGGGCGGAGGATTCGTTGGCAGGCGCATCTGACAACGGACCTGAAAACCTGGCTGAAAACGTACCCGCGAACGTACCCGCAAGCAGGATGCCGGAAGACGAAGCACGCGTGCCTGCACCCTCGGCGATGTCTGTGCCGGTACCACGCGCGCGGCCGGTAGCGTCTGACGTTCGCGCGCCGGCGAAGTCCCTGGTTCTCGGGTTGCTGTTGTTCTGCGCTGCGGCGATTACTTTCGCGATCATCCGTGGATCGGTAGAGCGTTTCGCGGCGCCGCCGGTCGCGACCGTTACCGCGCCCGCCAATCCGGCCCCTGCCTCAGCCGATCCGGCACCCGCTGCCCGGCCCGATGGGGTGGCGGCTGCGATCACAGAGCCATCGCTCGGTACAGGCTGCACGGCAGCGCCCTCGGGAGCCAGCACCCCGACATGGATACCTGCTTACGTACGCAAGCCGGGTACACGTCTGCATATCGGCGGACCCACTGGCGCCGAGGTCTGTGTTTCCGATAGCGCAGGAAAAGTCTCGCGTCTGGTATTGAAGGCCGGTACGATGCAGAGCATCGACGGACGGCCACCTTACCTTGTGCAATCGGCATCGCTGGGTGTGCTGCAGATATTCATGCAGGGGATGAAGGTGAAGGTGCCGTCACCGTCGGCTTCGATACAGCTGCTGCCCGGCGAGCGTATGGCGGTTCCTGACACCGATACGGCTGAGCTCGCACCCGCGTCCTGAGCGTGTCGTATCTCATCGAAGCCAGAACCGCGTTTTCCGGAGAGCTTCGCTTGTCCATCATCATTTCCCACCGGCTCGTGGCCGGCCGCCTCTGAGGAAACACGATTGGAACTGCATACGCAAACCATCATCCTGATGATCTGCATGGTCTACCTCGTCATGCACGCGGTGATCTGGTTTGCTTTATCCGAGCAGCGCGATGCACAGGTGATCCTCTGGAGTGTTTCGGGCCTGCTGAGCGGCTTGGCGATTATTCCGCTCGCCGCGCGTGGCGCGGCCAGTGAGGCCGTGTTCATTTACCTGGGGCAGGTGCCCATGGTGCTGGGCAATGCCGGCCGCTGCCTTGCGCTGCGCATGTTCTTCGGCGAAGTGAAGCGCTCGGCCGTCCTCTTCTACCTGCTGAGTTCGCTCATTTTCCTCGCCCTGATCATCGGCGGCTATGAGGCCAACGTAGCTGACCAGCATCTGCAGCTACTGTACTTTGGCTTCTACACGGTGATCCTGCTCGACTACTTTTTCGTCGGTTACCGGCTCAAAGGTGCCCGGAAGAGTCTCGGTTGCGACCTGCTGATGGGGGCCGGACTGGGCTTGTCCTTCTCCCAGGGAGTGAGGGCTGTCGGTGTCGCGCTTGCGGGGCCGGACTCCGATATCTATGCGCCGTCCATCGACCAGTATGTCATGGTACTCGGCCAATTCATCTGCATCCCGCTGGCCAATATCGGCTTCCTGCGTATCTTTCTCGAAGAGCGTGAACGCCGGCGTCTGGTCGCAGAGCGCGAGCTGGCGTCGGCCGAAGAGCGCGAGCTATTGCTGTCGCGTCACCAGAAGCAGCTCGATTCGCTACTGAGGGAGCGTGAGGAAATCATTCGCCAGCTGACCCTGTCGAACAAGACGGCGTCGATGGGTGCTCTCGTGGCCAGCCTTGCCCATGAGCTGAACCAGCCGTTGTGTTCGATACGACTGAATACGCAGCTGGTCGAGCGGAAGATGCGCCAGACGGATGCGGATGCTACGGAGTTGCAGCGCCTGCTCGGTGCGGTCAAGTCGGAGAACCAGCGCGCCGCAGACATCATCGTCAAACTGCGAAAGCTCTTTGAGAATCGCAGCGACGCACTCAGCCGCTTTGATCTCAACCGGCTGATCCTTGACTGTGTCGACCTCGTAACGCCACGTGCCAGGGAATTCGAGATCCAGCTACAGGTCAGCCTCGCCCCGCACATTTCCCTGATGGGAGACCAGACGCAGCTGCAGCAGGTGATTCTCAACCTCCTCAACAATGCTACTGATGCGCTGCGTGATTCACCGTCGGGTGAGCGAATGATCCGTGTTGGAACCTCTACGCTGGATGGCGGGCTGCTGATCAAAGTCGAAGACAATGGTGTCGGCATTGCCGAAGATAGCCGTCAGTCGGTGTTCGAGTTATTCAAGTCGACCAAGGCGGATGGGATGGGCGTTGGCTTGTGGTTATCAAAAACGGTGGTCAATGCGCATCGTGGTGATCTCCGCTTCAACAGCCAAGCAGGGAAAGGCACATGCTTCGAAGTCTGGCTGCCACTTGCGGCAGCCGAATAGATTGTTTCTCCTTGGACGGAGCTTGATGGACATCAAAGTTAAGTGAGATTAATGTTCCTTGATCGAACTCATGAAACACACAGTTTTCAAGAATAAATATCAGGTCTTGTCTTAGTATCCCCTCCACGTTCTCGCTGTTATGCAGCGATGTCAAACCTGGGGGAGTCGCATGCACACGCTACAAAAAATCAGCAGTGATTACACCGATCCGCGCAACTATGCCGATACCGGTAAAGTCGCGAAGTTGCCGGACAACTTCCCGCGACTATGGTCGACCATCGAGCAGATCCACCAGATACTGAAGATTGATGCCGATGACTCCCTCGGTGGAGAGGCCTACCGCTTCCAGCACATCAAGTCACGTACCGGCGCTCGTGTCTACTCGGCGGGTGATCGCTGCGATGCACTGTTCATCGTCTATGCCGGTTTCCTCAAAACCTCTTGGGTCGATAAGTTTGGCAATGAAAAAATTCTTGACTTCCCAATGAAGGGTGACGTCGTCGGATTCGATGGCATTGAGTCGAGGCAGTTCAAGAATACGCTGGTGGCCTTGTCTGATATCGAGCTGATCGTCGTTCCCATGGACTTCTTTCATGCGAGCCAGAGCCAGGCCCATGGTTTCAGGAAGCGGATCCTTGAACTGATGAGTAACGCGCTGATCGCGGGCCAGAAAGTCGAGTACATGATGGGCGCGCTGCCAGCCGAGGCGCGGGTGGCCAAGTTCCTGCTGTCGATCTCGCAAAGGTTTCGCGCGATGGGCTTCTCTGACAAGTCCTTCCACCTGCGAATGACACGTGAAGACATCGGCAGCTATCTCGGCCTGACGCTGGAGACCGTGAGCCGCACGCTGTCGGGCTTCAGTCGCTGTGGCTTCATCCGGGTGGATCAGAAATTCATCGAGATCATCGATGTCGATGGGCTAAAGCTACTGCGTCGTCTGCCGGCGCTCAAGCGCTAGGGTCCAGCCCGATCGGTGATCGGGCTGAGTACGGGCAGGACGGACAGGACGGACTGGTGGGGCGCCTGTGATCTAATAGAGGCTGTTTTCACCTTCCCACGATTTCCCCCACCATGGATGCCAAACAGATTGCCAGGCTGCTCGGCGCAATGTCGATCGAAGAGCGCGTACAGATCATCAAGTGCCTGCTCGATGCCGGCCCGGAGGGCTTGCAGATGCTCGATATCGCCGCCCGTATTGATCTCGGCGCAGCTGCTGTATTCAAGCAGCTCGAGTCGCTTGCGGGACTGGAGATGGTCTTCGTTAAATCGGTCGAGAACAATAAGGTCTATATCGCCAACGCACGGCAGCTTGACGAGCTGTTCGAGCATATGTACCAACACTTCGGGCCTGGCTTCTCGGCGAGGAAGGCGGCCGAGGCAGCCGCCGGATCCAGTGGCGCCGATGCCGCCGAGGCTGCCTGAGGTTAGATCTGTTTGCGTCGCTTTACCCGCCCCACATGGTCTCCACGCTCGAGACGTACCGTAGGGCGGATAGAGCGCAGCGAAATCCGCCATGATTCACCCGCCAACACCTCACCGGCACTCCGATTCAAACTTCTCCTTCGCTCTGCGTAACCGTACGCGTACCCGCTCCGCTTTGTCGAGCGTCGATACCCGCAGGTCTTCCTCGCGCCACTTCACCTGTTGTGCGAGCGACAGGCATTTCTTTTCTCGCGCCGCTGCACCCCGTGCTGCGAGATCGCGGATCTGCTGATCCTGCCGCTCGCGCTGCTCGCGCAGTTTCTGCAGACGGTTCAGTTCCGCGCGTTCGCGCTTGAGTGGCTCGTCATCCGTCGGTGCGGCCGGAGGCTGGGAAGGCGGTGGCAGCGTTCGGCCATCGCAGGGCAGGTCGGTATAAGTGGGGCGGCCGCCGATATCGCAGCGGTTGACTGCTGGTGCGGGCAGCGATACGAACAGCAAAGGCAGCGTGGCCAGCAGCACGCGGCGGACAGAGGCATTCATGCGGACTCCGTGGACAGTGGGAATCCGGCGAAAGTGCTTCTACAAGACTTTCCCCGGATTCATCAGGTTCAGCGGATCTAGCGCCCGCTTGATGGCCATCATCATGTCCATCTCTGTCCCGGATTTGTAACGCCTGATGTCTTCGCGCTTGAGCGTACCCAGCCCATGCTCGGCCGAGATCGATCCGCCGAAGTGATGCACGCTGTCATGCACGACAAGATTCACTTTAGCCTGCTGCTGCAGGAACGCATCATCGTCGGCACCCGCCGGCGCGGAGACGTTGTAGTGCAGATTGCCGTCGCCGAGGTGACCGAAACTGACCATCCGGCAGCCAGGAAAGCGTTGCTGGAGTTCGGCATCGGTCTGCGTGACGAAGTCGGCAATGCGCGAGATCGGCAGCGCAATGTCGTGCTTGATATTTTTTCCCTCAGCGGCCTGTGCCATCGAGATATTCTCGCGCAGTGCCCATAGCGCAGCTGACTGCGACAAAGACGCGGCGACTGCGGCATCCCTCACCAGACCGCGCTCGAGCGCCGACCCGGCAACCGACTCCAGCAGGGCCGCTGCATGAGCTTCCGATTCGGCGTCGGAAATCTCGAGCAGGACGTATTGCGGATGGCGTGCGGCGAAGGGCGACCGCAGCGCGCTGACATGCTTTTCCACCAGCTGCAGGCAAATATCGGAAAACAATTCGAAGCCGGTCAGGGCGGCATCACAGCGCTGGCGTGCCAGTGCCAGTAGCGCCAGTGCATCATGTACCGAGCCGAGTGCGAATAGCGCTGTGGCGCGGGCGACCGGCTGCGGGAAGAGTTTGAGCACGGCGGCGGTGATGATGCCGAGCGTGCCTTCGGCCCCGATGAACAGGTCGCGCAGGTCATAGCCGGTATTATCCTTGCGCAGTCCGCGCAGTCCGTTCCAGACTTCGCCCTGCGCCGTGACGACCTCAAGCCCCAGCGTCAGCTCGCGTGCATTCCCGTAGCGGAGCACGGCCGTGCCCCCGGCGTTGGTCGAGAGGTTGCCGCCTATCGTGCAGCTGCCTTCGGAAGCCAGCGACAGGGGGAACAGGCGTCCCGCGCCGGACGCGGCTTCCTGCACCTGCTGCAGCAGGCATCCTGCTTCGGCGGTGAGGGTATCGTTTATGGCGTCGACCGCACGGATGCGGTTCAGGCGCGACAGCGACAGCACGACGGTCTGTCCGCTGGCATCGGGCACGCTGCCAAGCACAAGGCCGGTATTGCCGCCTTGCGGCACCAAGGGTACCCGATGCTCAATGCAGTGCCGCACCAGTGCCGCGACCTCGGCCGTATCTGCGGGTCGCAGTACGGCGAGCGCGCGGCCGGTAAAGCGACCGCGCCAGTCGGTCAGGTGGCGCGCCATGGCCTCGCCGGTCAGGACGTGCGCGTCGCCGACAGTGGCGCGGCATTGGGCGAGAAAGCCGGCGCTCATCGCTCCTGCTCTTGGCCTTCGGCGGCTTTGTCGATGGCTTCACGCGCCAGGCGCTTCGCTTGCTGCTTGTACGGACGCAGGAAGAAAATCGCGCAGAAGAAGTAGATGGTCGAGAGCAGGATCTCACCGCCTGCCAGCCATTGGGAGAGGCCGGTTTCGCTCCATGCGCGCACGACGCCTTCGGTGAAGTACAGCAGGATCATCATGGACGCCCACTGCAACGTGTAGACGTCGCGGCGCAGCGTCCCGGACAGTGGCGCCAGCAGCGGCAGCGCCTTGAGCACGATCCACGAGCCGCCCGGGCGTAGCGGCGCCAGCACCAGCTCCCATAGCACGCAGAGCACGATCAGCAGCACGAGGCTGGCAGAAGCAGTGTGATGCAGGCGGACCTGCGTGGGGGTGAGTTCCATCGTTTATCGGGGTTGCAGTTGTCTTGCGGTGTGCGCCAGTCGCCGGCCAAGTGCAATGGCAAGCTGGCGCGTGTCGGTGTCGATGGCATGATCGCCCCGGATGCCGCTCCAGTGGGTCGCGCCATAGGGGGCACCGCCGGATGCCGTCGTCATCAGCGTCGGCTCGGTATAGGGCAGGCCCACGATCAGCATGCCATGATGCAGCAGCGGTAGCATCATCGAGAGCAGTGTCGTCTCCTGGCCGCCGTGCAGGCTGCCAGTGGAGGTAAACACACAGCCGGGTTTGCCAGCCAGCGCGCCGGATAGCCACTGGGCACTGGTGTTGTCGATGAAATACTTCAGCGGTGCGGCCATGTTGCCGAAGCGGGTAGGCGAGCCGAGAGCGAGTCCGGCGCACTGCGCGAGATCTTCCGGTTCGACATAGGGTGCGCCGCTGGCAGGCACAGCCGGCTCGGTCGCCTCGGTCACGGTCGAGACCGGGGGCACGGTGCGTAGCACCGCCTCACAACCCGCCACGCCCTCGATGCCCTGAGCGATCAGCTCAGCCAGCTTGCGGGTGGCGCCTTGGCGCGAGTAGTAGAGGACGAGGATCTTCAAGAGCGGCGGGTTCATGGCTTGTTATTATAGGCCGCTTTGCCAGCCCGATTTTTCACCGACGCGCATGACGCCACGCTCCCCAGACCCCGAATCCCGCTGGACCCGTGTGCAGACCCGCGACCTGCTGCGCTTCGTGCTGCATCGTCTGCGGGAGGAGCGGTTGCCGGAGGTGGCCGGTAGCCTGACCTACACCACGGTACTGGCGCTGGTGCCGGTGCTGACGATCGCTTTCGCGATCTTCACGACCTTTCCCTTATTCACCACCTTCCGCGATTCGCTCGAGGCCTACTTCGTACAGTCGGTGATGCCGCGTGGCGTGGCCAACACCATCCTCGATTATCTGACCCAGTTCTCCGCCAAGGCCAGCCGGCTGTCCGCGGCAGGTGCAGTGTTCCTGATCGTGACCGCAATTTTTATGTTCGGCACGGTTGACAGGACGCTGAACCGACTCTGGCGTGTACCCGAGGCAAGACCCTTCCTGCAGCGCATGATCGTTTACTGGACGGTGATGACGATCGGTCCGCTACTGCTTGGCGCGTCGCTGACAGCCGCATCGGAGTTGCTGCCGCTGCTCGGCGGGGCGGCGAATAAGGGCTCGCTGCTGTTGGGCACACTGGGCCTGCTGATCTCGTTGGGACTATCGACGCTTGCTTTCGCGCTGCTCTACAAGACGGTGCCGAATCGGCAGGTTGATTGGAGGGAGGCGTTGATCGGCGGCCTGGTTGCTGCGATTGCTTTCGAGATCACACGCCGTTTGTTCGCATTCACGATCAATCTCGGTGGCGGATACCGTGCGATCTATGGGGCGCTGGCGGCAATACCGATTTTCCTGATCTGGATCTACCTGTTCTGGCTGATCACGCTGCTGGGTGCAGTGGTCGCTGCCGCGCTGCCGGTGGTTCGTTACGAGCGCTGGTGGCACAAGGCAGCCCCCGGCGGCGAGTTCCTGGACGCGATGGCGGTGCTGAAGGTACTTCACGACGCGCGTGCCGAACATGCGGCGGTTGACGTGCTGCGGCTGCGCGAGCTCACCCATCTTGGTTTCGATGAATCGGACAAGCTGCTTCAGCGTATGCTGGAGGCCGGCTGGGTTGGGCGCTTGCGCACCGACCGCAAGTCCGGTGTGCACTGGCGCCGCCGCTCGACGCAGCAGCATGAACGCTGGACGCTACTGATCAGCCCTGAGCGGCTGACGCTGGCCGATATCTACCGCTGCTTCGCATTTGCGCCAGCGCCTCAGTCGTCGCTGGCAACGCGGGTGGACGGTATGGTCGAGCGCGACCTGTCGCTGACGCTGGCCGATTACCTCACCACCCCGGACGTGAAACGTAGCAGTGCCTCAAGCACCTGATCCGGCTGCTCGGCCATCAGCGCATGGCCACTGCCTTCGAGGATGAGTACTTCAGCGCCCGGCATGGCCGCTGCCAGTGATGACGCTGCCTTTGGCGGCGTCATCATGTCCTTGCGCCCGAGCAGGAACAAGGCCGGGCAATGCAGCGAGACAGCGGCCTGCTCGCCATGGGTGTATTCGTTGCAGGCCGAGAAGTCCGTGAAAAACACCCGCTCGGGATTGCGCTGCGAGATGCGCTGCATCAGCCGGCGGCTACCAGCAGGCACATAAAAGCCGGGGCCGGGCGCCGACGGCTTTTGCGCGATGGACGAATGCGACCACTGATTCACCATATCGATGGCCACCGGCTCGCGCTCGCGTGCCGTCTCGAGCAGCGCGGGCGATACCTTCATCGGATAGGCGGTACCGATCAATGCGATGCCTGCGATTCGCTGCGGATGCCGGGCTGCCGCCTCCAGCGCGACCAGTGATCCCATGCTGTGGCCTATCAGCACGACCTTGCCCGCCCCGGTGGTGTCGAGCAAGGCATTGAGCCAGTCTGCCATCTGCCCGATGCTGGCAAGTGCCTCACCGCCACTACGGCCGTGGCCGGGCAGGTCGACTGCCAGTACCGCAAAGCCGTGATGCGCGAAATAGCGCGACTGCAGCGCCCAGACCGAGTGATCATTTTGCGCACCATGGATGAAGACCGCCACCGGTAGCGTCGCGTCGAAGCGCTTGCCGCCGGTGTAGGCATAGGCGCGCTGGCCATGGATGTCGAGCTCCATCTCAGGCCCCTTTCTGCGCGGCTTTCAGTCCGCGCTTCAGATCGTCGATCAGGTCGTCCACATCCTCGAGGCCGACCGACAGGCGCATCGTGCCCTCAGTAATGCCGGACGCCGCCAGTTGCGTCACCGGTACCCGGAAGTGCGTGGTCGAGGCCGGATGGATCACGAGCGACTTTGCATCGCCGACATTGGCAAGATGCGAGAACACCTGCAGCGCCTCGACAAAGCGCCGGCCGGCGGCACGGTCGCCCTTGAGCGCAAACGAAAACACGGCGCCGCAGCCGCGCGGCAGCAGTCGCTGCGCCAGCGCATGATCCGGATGCGACGGCAGCTCCGGATACGAGACCGACTCGACCGCAGGATGGGCAGCGAGGAACTCAACCACGCGGCGTGCGTTGGCGACATGGCGTTCCATCCGCAGGCTGAGCGTTTCCATGCCCTGCAGGATGGTAAATGCATTGTGCGGGCTCATTACCGCGCCGAAATCGCGCAAGCCTTCGCGACGGGCGCGCAACGCGAACGCACCGACGGTCGACTCTTCAGCGAAGACCATGCCGTGGAAGCCCTCATAGGGTTCGCACAGCTCGGCGAAGTGACCGGTTTTTTCGTAGGCCGCCTGCCAGTCGAAGGTGCCGCCATCGACCAGCAAGCCGCCGACGGCGGTGCCATGTCCGCAAAGGAACTTGGTAGCGGAGTGGAAGACCAGATCGGCGCCATGATCGAGCGGCTTGAGTAGCCAGGGTGTGGTGAAGGTCGAATCCACCATCAATGGCAGGTGATGCTCGTGAGCGATGGCCGCCACCTTCTCGATATCGAGCACGTCGAGGCCGGGGTTGCCCAGGGTTTCGGCGAACAGGACCTTGGTATTCGGGCGGATGCCGGCGCGCCAGGCATCGAGGTCGCGCGGATCGATGAAGCTGGTCTCGATGCCGAAGCGCTTCATTGTGTAGCCGAGCAGGTTCTGCGACCCGCCATACAGCGCGCGCGAGGCGAGTACATGCGAGCCGGTCCCGGCGATGGTCGCCAGACCGAGATGCAGCGCCGCCTGACCGCTGGCGACGGCGATCCCCGCCACGCCGCCCTCGAGTGCAGCGATGCGCTCCTCGAGCACCGCGTTGGTCGGGTTTGAAATACGCGAGTACACATGGCCCGAGCGCTCCATGTTGAACAGCGCAGCGGCATGGTCGGAGTCACGGAAAACAAAGGACGTCGACAGGTAGATCGGCGTGGCCCGCGCTCCGGTCGCAGAATCCGGTGCGCCGCCGGCGTGCAGCGACAGGGTGTCGAATCCCGGAGGTCTTGGTTCGCTCATGCGGGGACATCTCCTCGGTGGCGTTATTGTCGGTCTGGAACGGGAAGTGGCGATTATAGGCCGGCTAGTGGGGTGAACGGCGGCGAGACTGGCGTTTTTGGCAAGACTCGGCTACATTGACTCGCGGGGGACAAATCACAACGGAGGCAGTCAATGAAGGTTTCCGAGATACTCAAAGTCAAAGGCAATGTACTGTACACCGCGCCGCCGGAGATGCGGCTGCTCGAGGCCATCAACATCATGACCGAGCGTGACATCGGTTCGCTCGTCGTCATACAAGATGGCAAGGTGCAGGGCATGCTCAGCTTCCGTGAAGTGATGAATGCCATCGATCCGAAGACCGGTTCGGTGGGCAGCGGTACAGTTGGCGAGCACATGGCGACCAATATCATGTCCATCTCGCCCGATACCGAGATCAACGATATTCGCCGCGTGATGCTCGAGGGCCACGCACGATATGTTCCGGTGCTCGACCATGACGGCGGGCTGATGGGCGTGATGTCGTTCTACGATGTCGCCAAGGCCGTATTCGAGGCGCAGACCTTCGAGAACAAGATGCTCAAGGCCTATATTCGCGACTGGCCAGCCGAGAAGGAGTAAGGTTTGCCCGGTGCTTCCACGCAGTTCTCCCTCCTGATCCAACGCCGATTTGCCCCGTTCTTCGGCGCCCAGTTCCTCGGCGCCTTCAATGACAACCTGTTCAAGACCGCGCTGGTGACCGTGATCACTTTCGATGCACGGTCATGGACGGACATCGATGTCGGCCTGCTCAATAACCTGATCGCCGGATTGTTCATCCTGCCGTTCATGCTCGCCTCGGCCACGGCTGGCCAGGTCGCGGAGAAGTTCGACAAGGCCGCGCTGATGCGGGCGGTGAAATGGATGGAGATCGTGATCATGGGTGTGGCGGCCATCGGCTGGTTCACCCACAGCCTGTGGCTGCTGGTGGCGGCAGTTGTCGGCATGGGGCTGCATTCGACGCTGTTCGGGCCGGTCAAGCACTCGTACCTGCCGCAGCACTTGTCTGAGCAAGAACTGATCGGTGGTAATGGCATGGTGCAGATGGGTACTTTCGTCGGCATCCTGACCGGGCAGCTGTCCGGCGCGGCGCTGGTCAGTTGCTGCGGCGACGCGCAGCTGGGCCTGATCGCGGGTGCCACGCTCGCGGTAGCGGCTATTGGCCTGCTGTGCACGATGTTCGTTCCCGAGACGCCGGCGGCCGTGCCAGATCTGACCATCAATCGCAATCCGTTCCCGGAGATCGTGCGCAACCTGAAGTTCTCGGCGGCGAACCGCGATGTATTCATCGCCATGCTCGCCAACTCGTGGTTCTGGTTTTTCGGTGCGATGATCCTCGCGCAGTTTCCGGTGTTTGCGCGTGATGTATTGCGTGGCTCGCCCGACGTGTTTGCGGTCTTGCTAACCGCTTTTTCGGTGGGTATCGGCGCCGGGTCGCTGATGTGCGAGCGGCTCTCGGGGCGGACCATCCATCTCGGCTTGGTCCCTCTGGGCGCGCTCGGGTTGACGGTGTTCGGTATCGACCTGTACCTGGCGAGTGTTGCGCCCATGCCGGCAGCGGTCACTGCCGGTTCGTTGCTGGCAGGCGGCCAGTGGCGCATTTTGATGGACTGTTTCCTGCTCGGTGCCTGTGGCGGTATCTACGTCGTGCCGCTGTTCGCGCTGATTCAGACCCGCTCGGAGCGCACGCATCTCTCGCGCACCATTGGCGGGATGAATATCCTCAATGCGCTGTTTATGGTCGTGGCCGCGCTGGTGGCCATGGTGTTGCTGGGTGCGGGCCTGTCGGTCCCGGGCATCTTCCTTTTCACCGCGCTGGTCAATGGGGTGCTCCTCGTGGCGCTGTGCGTGCTCCGGCCCGAGTATCCGCGGGCGACAGTGGGCTGGGTATCTGCACGATTGCGCGCGCGCCGGCTGGTAGAATGACGCCTTCCGTCATTCTTCAGCGCGTCTGCCCATGTCAGGCAATACCTTCGGCACACTGTTCACCGTCACTACCTTTGGCGAATCCCACGGTCCTGCGATCGGCTGCGTGATCGACGGCTGCCCGCCGGGTCTGGCGCTGTCGGAGGCCGATATCCAGCCGGAGCTCGACCGCCGTCGGCCCGGGACCTCGCGCCACGTGACGCAGCGCAACGAACCCGACACCGTTGAGATCCTCTCCGGCATTTATGAGGGCAAGACCACCGGCACACCGATCGCGCTGCTGATCCGCAATGAGGACCAGCGCAGCAAGGACTACGGCAACATCGTCGATCGCTTCCGTCCCGGCCACGCGGATTACACCTACTGGCACAAGTACGGCATTCGTGACCCGCGTGGTGGTGGTCGCTCGTCAGCCCGACTCACCGCCCCGGTAGTAGGCGCAGCGGCAATTGCGAAGAAGTGGCTCAAGCAGCAGTTCGGTACCGAATTCAAGGGCTGCATGAGCCAGCTCGGCGAGTTGCCGATTCCGTTCCAATCGTGGGAGCACGTGCCAAACAATCCGTTCTTCGCCGCCAACGCCGAGATCGTTCCGCGTCTGGAAGGCTATATGGACGAACTGCGCAAGGCCGGCGACTCCTGTGGCGCCCGCATCGATGTGGTCGCGCAGCGGGTGCCGGTCGGTCTCGGTGAGCCGTTGTTCGACAAGCTCGATGCCGATATCGCCTACGCGATGATGGGTATCAATGCGGTTAAGGGCGTCGAGATTGGCGCAGGCTTTCGCGCCGTTGTGCAGAAGGGTACCGAGCACGGCGACGAGATCACACCGCAAGGCTTCCTGACTAATAACGCCGGCGGTGTGCTGGGCGGAATTTCCTCGGGCCAGGACATCACGGTATCCATCGCGATCAAGCCGACATCGAGCATACGTTCGCCGAAGCAGTCGATCGACCGCGACGGCAATCCGGTCACGGTTGAGACCTTTGGTCGTCATGATCCCTGCGTCGGCATTCGTGCCACGCCAATCGCTGAGGCGATGCTGGCGCTGGTGCTGATGGATCACGCGCTGCGGCATCGGGCCCAGTGCGGGGATGCCAGCGCCGGACGGGGATAAGGGCAAACCCATCAGGGTCCGACCTGCGCCGCGCTTGCCGAGGCGCTTTGGCTTGTAAGTCAAAACGGGGAGAGAGCCTCCAAGGCGCCCATACATAACCGTTGACAGTTCTCGATGACCCCCACCGGCAAGCCCCCTCAATCCCTGAGCTTCGCGCTCTTCTTCTTTGCGTACTACGGCTACGTTGGCGTGTTCTCGCCTTACGCCAGCCTGTACTTCGCGGACAAGGGCATTGGCGCGGCGCAGATCGGTGTGCTGATGTCGCTGATGCAGGTCATGCGCATCTTCGGCCCCAACCTGTGGGGTTGGGTCGCCGATCACACCAGTCGCCGCGTGCTGGTACTGCGCCTGACCTCGATCGCTGCCGCTACCGTTTTCTGCGGGATCTTCTGGGGGCAGGGCTTCCTGTTCTACTTCGGCGTGCTGGTGCTGCTGAACCTCTTTACCAGCGCGCAGGGGCCGCTGTCAGAGGCGCTCATGCTGTCGGCAATGCGTGGCGATCTCACCCATTACGGCCGGCTCCGGCTCTGGGGCTCAGTCGGTTTCATCGCTTCGGTGATGCTCTCGGGCCAGTTACTCGACTGGTTTGGTGTTGGCCTCGTGCCATGGATATCGCTGGCGCTGCTGACAATGGTGGCGGCCGTCACGTTCAACATGCGGGAAGAGCGCGCAGACCACGCCGATGTTCCGGCGCTGTCGGTCAGGGAACTACTGCGACAGAAAGAGGTCGTAGCTTTCTTTGTCTCCACCTTCTTGATGGTCGCTGCGCATGCGGCGCTCTATGTTTATTATTCGCTGTATCTGGCCGGGCTTGGCTACAGCAAGACCGTGATCGGCCTGATGTGGTCTCTGGGGGTGATCGCGGAGATCGCGTTCTTCTACTGGCAGGCGCCGCTTTTCCGTCGCTTTGGTGTTCGCTGGCTCATGCTGGCCAGTCTCGTGATCGGCGTCGTACGTTTTTTGATGATCGGTTTCGGCGCCAGCTCGCTGTTCCTGCTGCTGGTAGCCCAGGTGCTGCACGCAGCGACCTTCGGAGTCCATCATTCGGCCTCGGTCGCGACCTTGCAGCGCTGGTTTGCGGGACCCCTGCAGGCGCGCGGGCAGGCGCTGTTCATCAGCATCTCGTACGGACTCGGTGGCACGCTGGGTGGATTGCTGCTGTCGGCTTGCTGGGATACATTTGGTGCCCGAGTTGTCTATGTGCTCGCCGCCGTCATGTGCGGGCTCGGCTGGGTTGCTGCGGTATTGAGTTACCGCTGGCAATCGAACCTGGCTGGCTCTGCGCTTGCGGTTTCTGGGAGGTAACAGAATGCTGAATATGGTATGCGGCGTGCTTGCTGCCGTTTTCGCGAGCCTTTCGATTGGTGCGTGTCAGAGCGTGCAGACCACGCAGGCTGGCGTGGTTGGCGTCGATCGCGAGCAGCGCATGGCGATTTCCGCCAAGGCACTCGAGCAAAGCGCAACCAAGCAATATGGTCAGTTGATGGCCGAGGCGCAGAAGAAGGGGAAGCTCAATACGGATCCGGCGCAGTTCGCACGGGTGAAAACCATCGCCGATGCGCTGATCCGCCAGACACCGGCCTTCCGCGCCGATGCGCAGGCCTGGCGGTGGGAATTCAATGTGCTGGATTCCCCGGAGGTGAACGCGTGGTGCATGCCTGGTGGAAAAATCGCTGTGTACACCGGCCTGATCGACAAGCTCAAGCTCACCGACGATGAACTGGCGGCGGTGATGGGTCATGAGATCGCCCATGCATTGCGCGAACACTCGAGAGAGCGTGCCTCGGAGCAAGCGGTGGCCGGGATCGGTATTTCCATTCTCGCCACCGTGGCAGGCTTGGGTCAGCTGGGTCAGCGGGGCATGGAGTACGCTTATCAAGGCCTGCTCGGCCTGCCGAATTCCCGCGCTCACGAGACCGAGGCTGACCGCATGGGCGTCGAACTCGCTGCTCGTGCCGGTTACGACCCGCGCGCTGCGATCAGCCTCTGGAAGAAGATGGGCGAGGTGTCCGGCGGTGAACCGCTCAAGTTCATGTCCACCCATCCGCCGCGCGCCGAGCGTATGCAGGATCTGACGGTGTATTCGCAGAAGGTCATGCCGCTGTACCAGCAGGCGAAGAGATGAGTTTGCAGTGGTGACGCGGCGGGTTTCGCCTGCGGCTCTGCCCGCCCTATGGGCTTCCAGCTTTCACCGGGTGGTAACGACGGGTTCTGCCAGTAGCACTCCCCGCCGGATGCACGCCTGCCGCCCCGGTTTCCGGGGTGAACTCCGGTCGCTATGGCATAATTACGGGCTGTTTTCTCCGATCCAGCGCGCTTCTCGCGCGATCCCGCCATGGCAAAAACCCTGTACGACAAGCTTTGGGAGTCCCACGTGGTGCACACCGCGGAGGACGGCACCACCATTCTCTACATTGACCGCCATCTGGTCCATGAAGTCACCAGTCCGCAGGCATTCGAAGGCCTGAAGCTGGCCGGCCGCAGGCCCTGGCGCAATGCCGCCAACCTCGTCGTTGCCGACCACAATGTGCCGACCACCAACCGCCAGGACGGTATTGCCGATCCGGTATCTCGGCTGCAGGTCGAAACGCTCGACGCCAATGCGAAGGAGTACGGGCTAACCTACTTCAATATGCGCGACAAGCGCCAGGGCATTGTGCACGTGATCGGCCCGGAGCAGGGTGCGACGCTGCCCGGCATGACCGTGGTCTGCGGCGATTCGCACACGTCCACCCATGGCGCTTTCGGTGCGCTCGCGCATGGCATCGGCACGTCGGAAGTCGAGCACGTGCTGGCGACGCAGACGCTGCTGGCAAAGAAATCGAAATCCATGCTGGTGCAGGTCGAGGGCAGGCTGGGCACCGGCGTGACCGCGAAAGACATCGTCCTGGCCGTCATTGGCAAGATCGGTACCGCCGGTGGCACTGGCTATGCGATCGAGTTCGCCGGTTCGGCCATCCGCTCGCTGTCGATGGAGGGCAGGATGACAGTCTGCAATATGGCGATCGAGGCCGGGGCACGTGCCGGCATGATCGCCGTTGACGACACCACGATCAACTATGTCAAGGGCCGTCCGTTCGCGCCTGTCGGTCCGCACTGGGAGATGGCTGTCGGTTTCTGGCGCACGCTGCATTCGGATCCGGAAGCCAAGTTCGACGCAGTCGTGATGATCGACGCGGCCGAGATCATCCCGCAGGTCACCTGGGGCACTTCGCCCGAAATGGTGGTGTCGGTGGACGCCCGTGTGCCTGATCCCGACAAGGAAAAGGACCCGGTCAAGCGCGATGCGATGGAGAAGGCTCTGGTCTATATGAACCTCAAGCCAAACACCGCGATCACCGACATCCGCATCGACAAGGTTTTCATCGGCTCTTGCACAAACTCGCGTATCGAAGACCTGCGCGCGGCGGCGGCGGTCGTGCGTGGCAAGTTCCGCGCCTCGAACGTAAAGCTGGCGATGGTGGTGCCGGGCTCGGGGTTGGTGAAGGAGCAGGCCGAGCGCGAAGGCCTCGACAAGATCTTCAAGGAGGCCGGCTTCGAGTGGCGCGAGCCGGGCTGCTCGATGTGTCTGGCCATGAACGCCGATCGCCTCGAGCCGGGCGAGCGTTGCGCGTCAACCTCGAACCGAAATTTCGAAGGTCGTCAGGGTGCGGGCGGGCGCACTCATCTCGTGAGTCCGGCCATGGCGGCCGCCGCCGGGGTTGCCGGCCATTTCGTTGATGTTCGGATGCTGTAAGCCCGTTGTACGAACCATTGGGAGAAAACAATGAACAAGACCACCGTCATGTTTGTCGCGCTGGCCCTGCTGCTGGCGGGCTGCAACACCATCAACGGCATCGGCAAGGACTTTGAGCGGCTCGGTGAAAAAGTACAAGACGCGACGAAGAAATAAACCCTAATCCATCATGACCCCATTTACCGTAATCGATGGCCTTGTCGCGCCGCTCGACCGAGCAAACGTTGACACCGACGCGATCATTCCCAAGCAGTTTCTGAAATCGATCCAGCGCACGGGCTTTGGCCCCAACCTGTTCGACGAATGGCGCTATCTTGATGTCGGACAGCCCGGTCAGGACAACAGCCAGCGGCCACTGAATCCGGACTTCGTGCTGAACCAGCCGCGCTATCAGGGCGCGTCCGTCCTGCTGACCCGCAAGAACTTCGGTTGCGGTTCATCACGCGAACACGCGCCATGGGCGCTGGATCAGTACGGCTTCCGCGCAATCATTGCGCCGAGCTTCGCCGACATTTTCTTTAACAATTGCTACAAGAACGGTCTGCTGCCGATCGTGCTCTCCGAGCAGGAAGTCGACAAGCTGTTCAACGAGGTCAAGGCCTTCCCGGGTTTCAGGCTGGTCATCGACCTGCCGGCGCAGACCGTCTCCACGTCGAATGGCGATAGCGTCTATCGCTTCGAGATCGATTCGTTCCGCAAGCATTGCCTGATCAACGGACTCGACGACATCGGCCTCACGCTCCAGCATGCGGAGACGATCCGCGGATTCGAGGAGCGCCACATTGCGCGCTTCCCCTGGCTGGCCAACACGATTTCGTAATCCTTACTTTCCACGCCCATGAAAATCGCAATCCTGCCGGGTGACGGCATCGGTACCGAGATCGTTGCGCAGGCCGTCAAGGTCCTCAACGCCCTCGGCCAGAAATTTGAAATGGAAACCGCGCCGGTCGGCGGCGCCGGCTACGAGGCGCACGGCCACCCGCTGCCCGAGGGCACGCTGAAGCTGGCCAGGGAGGCGGACGCAATCCTGTTCGGCGCTGTGGGCGATTGGAAGTTCGATTCGCTCGAACGTGCGCTTCGTCCGGAGCAGGCGATCCTCGGTCTGCGCAAGGAGCTGACGCTGTTTGCCAACTTCCGTCCGGCGATTCTGTATCCGGAACTGGTGGGTGCATCGACGCTCAAGCCCGAGGTTGTCTCCGGTCTTGACATCCTGATTGTGCGGGAGCTCAACGGCGACATTTACTTCGGCCAGCCGCGCGGCCTGCGCGAGGCGCCGGACGGTCCGTTCAAGGGTGCGCGTGAAGGCTTCGACACGATGCGCTACTCGGAGCCCGAGATCCGTCGCATTGCGCACGTCGCCTTCCAGGCAGCGCGCAAGCGCGGCAAGCGCCTGACGTCGGTTGACAAGGCCAATGTGCTCGAAACCTTCCAGTTCTGGAAGGACATCATGATCGATGTATCGAAGGAGTATCCGGATGTCGAGCTCGACCACATGTACGTCGATAACGCGGCGATGCAGCTGGTCCGCGCGCCGAAGAAGTTTGATGTGATCGTCACCGGCAACATGTTCGGTGACATTCTTTCCGACGCTGCGGCGATGCTGACCGGATCGATCGGCATGCTGCCATCGGCCTCGCTCGACGCCAATAACAAAGGCTTGTACGAACCCTCGCATGGCTCCGCGCCCGATATCGCCGGCAAGGGTATCGCCAATCCGCTGGCGACCATCCTGTCGGCTGCAATGATGCTGCGCTTCTCGCTGAACCTTGGCGCCGAGGCCGACCGTATCGAGAATGCGGTCAAGCGAGTGCTGTCGCAAGGGCTGCGCACCCCGGATATTTTCGAGGCCGGCACGACCAAGGTCGGCACGGCGGAGATGGGCGATGCGGTGGTGAAGGCGCTGGCGTAAGTTGTGATGAAGTTGTTTCATCACTATCGGGTGGGTAGAGCTGAAGGCGAAACCCACCATGATTTCCAAGTTAAGGAAGCGAAATGAAACTGGTAGGTCTGGTGGGTTGGCGTGGCATGGTCGGTTCGGTCCTGATGCAACGTATGCAGGAAGAGAACGACTTTGCGCACATCGAGCCGGTGTTCTTCTCGACGTCCAATGCCGGTGGCAAGGCGCCGGCGATGGCCAGGAATGAAACCACACTCAAGGACGCGAATGACATCAATGCGCTCAAGCAGTGCGACATCGTCCTGACTTGTCAAGGCGGCGACTACACCACCGAGATCTACCCGAAGCTGCGCGCAGCGGGCTGGAACGGCTACTGGATTGATGCTGCATCCACGCTGCGGATGAAGGACGATGCGATCATCGTGCTTGATCCTGTCAACCTTGACGTGATCAAGCACGGACTGGCCAAGGGCGTGAAGAACTTCATTGGCGGTAATTGCACGGTGTCCTGCATGCTGATGGGCCTGGGCGGTTTGTTCAAGCATGACCTGGTCGAGTGGATGACGTCGATGACCTACCAGGCGGCCTCGGGTGGCGGCGCGCAGCACATGCGCGAGTTGCTGACACAATTCGGCAGCATCCATGCCGAAGTCAAGGCGCTGCTCGACGATCCGGCCTCAGCCATTCTCGAGATCGACCGCAAGGTCCTGGCCAAGCAGCATGCACTCAGCGCCGACGAGACCCGACAGTTCGGTGTGCCGCTCGGCGGCAACCTGATTCCCTGGATCGACAAGGATCTTGGTAACGGTCAGTCCAAGGAAGAGTGGAAGGGCGGCGCGGAGACCAACAAGATTCTCGGCCGCGGCGAAGCCTTTGGCGCGGGCGCCAAGCCGGCGATTGCGGTCGACGGCCTGTGCGTGCGCATCGGTGCGATGCGCTGCCATTCGCAGGCGCTGACCATCAAGCTGAAGAAGGATGTGCCGCTCGACGAGATCAATGACATCATCGCCGGTGACAACGCCTGGGTGAGGTTCGTGCCCAACACGCGTGAGGCATCGATGCAGCAGCTGACCCCGGCAGCCACCACCGGCAAGCTGACTATTCCCGTTGGTCGTGTGCGGAAGATGCAGATGGGCGGCGAGTACCTCTCGGCCTTTACGGTGGGCGACCAGCTACTGTGGGGCGCCGCCGAGCCGCTGCGCCGCATGCTGCGTATCGTGCTGGACTGACCGGGCGTTGTTGGGTTACAACCGAACGCCCGCTTCGTATGGGTTAACGGATATCCGCACGCGCTTGGTTGACCAGCCACGTCGGCCTCGCTTGCGACGAATTTGGCCCCGGTGTTAAGGTCACGCGATGTTTTCCGCGATGCGATCCTCACCCTGTCGTCGTGCATTGGTTCGCGCCGCGCTGCGCGCCGCACTGGCCACAGCCCCCCTCGTCGCACCTCTCGAGTCAGGCGCGGCGGCCTTGGGCGATGTCCAAGTCCGTTCGTTCCTCGGTCAGCGCCTCGATGCCGACATTGAGTTCGCGGCCTTGTCGGCTGCGGAAGCTGACAGTCTTGTCGTGCGCATTGCCCCTGCTGATCTATTCGCCGAGGCTGGTATCGATGTCACCGCAGTCGTCCGCTCCGTGCGGGTGGCTGTCGACCGGCGCGGTGGCCGCAGCCTGATCCGGGTCACCTCCGACCTTCCGGTCACCGATCCTTTTGTCACGCTACTTATCGAAGTCAGCACGAATGGCTCGCGGCTGGTGCGGCAGTATGCGTTGCTGATCGATCCGCCGGCGGTCGAGACACCGGCTGAACCGGCCGCTGGCGCTATCGTTCCCGCTACGGCAGCTGCCGAGCGTGCCCTGACGGCCGTTGTCGGTGCGCCAGATGCTGCCCCGACACCGCCTTCCGCATCCCCGAGGCCGACTCGCAACACTTTGACCGTTCGCAGGGGGCAGTCGATGGCGGGCATTGCCGCCACCGTGCAGCCGGAGGGTGTGCGACTGGAGCAGGTGCTGGTCGCACTGCACAAGGCCAATCCCGATGCCTTCGTCGATGGCAACATTAATCGTGTCAGGAGCGGCAGCGTTCTCAGGGTGCCGGAGGCCGATGCGATGCGCGTGATCGATCCTGCCGAGGCACGGCGCATCCTGCGCGTCCAGACCGCGGATTTCCTGCTCTACCAGAAGACAATGGCCGAGCGTGTCGGCCCGCCGCCTTCTGCCCCGTCGGCAACGCCGGAGGTGACCGCACCCGGCAGCCGCAGCAGTAGCGGCCAGATCAGCGTGCAGATTGCCGAGCCTCGCTCACCCGCTTCTGCGCAGGACAAGCTGACCCTGTCCGCGCCCGGCGGCACGGACGCGATGGGCTCCCGCATGAACACCACCGAGGCACTCGACAAGATCGCGTCCGAGAGAGCGCTGGCCGACGCCAATGCGCGTATCGCCGCCCTCGAGAAGGGTATCGCTGACCTGCAGCAATTGCTGGCGCTCCAGAACAAGGGCTTGGCCGAGGCGCAGCAGCGCGCGGCCCAACCCGTTCCCCCCGAGCCCGCCCCCGCCCCGCCCGGTGGCGACAGGGCTCCGGATCCGCAGCCTGAGACGCCGGCTGCGCCGGTGACCGAGCTTTCTCCGCCTGCCGCAACTGCCCCGACTGCGGAACCCGTGCAGGGCGCGGTCTCACCCTCAACTTCACTCGTGCCCGCCGATACCGACAGCGGGCTGGCATTGCTCGATGATCCGCGCGTGCACGTCGGCCTTGCCGGGTTGCTGCTCCTGCCGCTGCTCGGCTGGGGGCTCTGGCGCCGTCGCCGCCAATTCTCCCGCGCGCCTGTCCCGTCATCCGACACGACGCTTTCGCAGACCGTGATTGCCGATGCCGGCGGTCGCCATGTCGATACGGCACATAGCGCTTTCCATTCCAATTTCGTGCCCTCGGTCAGCCAGATCGATGCCAACGAGGTTGATGCCGTGGCCGAGGCCGACGTCTACATTGCCTATGGACGCGATGCGCAAGCCGAGGAGATCCTGCTCGATGCGCTGCGCGCGCACCCGGAACGACACACGCTGCGGCTGAAGCTGCTCGAGATTTACGCAGCGCGAGAGGATAAGGTGAAGTTCGGCACACTGGCCGCCGAACTGCGCGTTCTGACGCACGGGCAGGGTGACGACTGGCTGCAGGCATCGCGGCTCGGCCAAATGGTCGATCCCGGTAACCGGCTTTTTGGTACGCCGGCCCGGTCGGACATGTCGCCGGCTCCGCCAGAGGGCGCGCCGCACGCACCTGCCACGGCCTCGCCGGTCGCAGATTTCTCACTGAAGCTGGAGGGCTTGCTTGACGAGCGCCGCGCGGAACAAGGGCTGCCCTCGGTACCGACAAGCTTGGGCGAGCCGGCAGCTCCGGGTCCGGTAGACTTCAGCCTGTCGGGTGTTGCGTCACCCTTCCCGGCAGCGGCACCCGGGCATATCGGGTCGCCGCCCGACCGCAGGCTGGATACGGCTGTGCTAACGACCAAGCTCGATCTTGCGATCGCCTGCCAGGAGATCGGTGACGCGGAGGGCGCCCGCGAGCTGCTGAGCGAGGTGGCGGCAGCCCACGATCCGGAACTGTCGCCGCGGGCACAGTCGCTGCTCAGGCAACTCGCGTAAAATCGGAGCGGCAACACCGCCGACACCGACCATCATCCCCTTGAAACGCATCGCCCTCGGCCTCCACTACGAAGGCACCCCCTGGCAAGGCTGGCAGACGCAACCGCACCGGCAGACCGTGCAGGACACGCTCGAGGCCGCGCTGGAACAGTTTTGCCAGAGGTGCCTGCCCACGACTTGCGCCGGACGCACTGACGCAGGCGTGCATGCGACCGGGCAGGTGGTTCACTTCGACACGGAGGCCGGCCGCGAGCTGTTCTCATGGGTGCGCGGCGTGAACGCCTTCCTGCCACCGTCGGTCGCCGTCCGCTGGGCAGCCGAGGTCGAAGGTGGGGACGAGGGCTTTCATGCGCGCTTCTCCGCCACCGCGCGCACTTACCACTACGTGATCTACAACCATCCGGTGCGCTCACCGATGTGGCATGGCCGCGCCGGCTGGGTGTTCCGGCCGCTGGACGCGGACGCTATGCAGGCGGCGGCGCAGGCACTGGTGGGCGAACATGATTTTTCTGCGTTCCGAGCAGCTCAATGCCAGGCGGCGTCGCCGGTCCGACACCTGTACGCGGTGGGTGTGCGACGGCATGGCGACCGGGTGGTGGTCACGCTGCGAGCGAATGCCTTTCTGCACCACATGGTGCGCAATATCGTGGGCTCGCTGATCCAGGTCGGCAACGGCAACCGGTCAGCCGGGTGGATCGCCGAGCTGCTGGCCGGCCGCAATCGCGAGCTGGCCGCGCCTACGTTCAGCCCGGACGGCCTGTACCTGGCAAAAGTCGACTACGATGCGCGCTGGGGCCTGCCCGAGACGCCGGACAGCCTGCCTTTTTTCTGAGCAACGATGAAGCCACGTACCCGAATCAAGCTGTGCGGCCTGTCCCAACCGGAGGATATCGCCGCTGCCGTTGAGGCCGGTGCCGATGCGATTGGCCTGGTGTTCTATCCACCCTCGCCGCGCCATGTCACACCGGAGCAGGCCGGGCGTTTGCTTGCGCAGCTGCCGGCCTACGTGACGGCCGTCGGCCTGTTCGTCAACCCGACCCCGGAGCAAGTCAGGGAGACGCTGGCGGCCGCGCCGTTAACGATGCTGCAGTTCCACGGGGACGAGACGCCGGCGCAGTGCGCCGCCATGGCGCAGGCCACGCGGCTGCCTTTCATGCGCGCCCTCAGGATACGTCCGGAGACAACGGCGCCAGATTTGTTAGAATTCGACCGTCAATACCGTGCTTGCAGCCCATTTTTCTCCGGGGCGCTGCTCGATACCTGGAGCGATGCGTACGGTGGCACTGGAAAGGTTTTCGATTGGTCTCTCATTCCCGCAGATATCGCGCGTCGGGCCGCTTTGAGTGGTGGCTTGAACGCGCAAAATGTGACTGACGCCGTGCGTCGGGTGCGCCCGCACGCGGTCGATGTCAGTAGTGGCATCGAATCTGCGAAGGGCGTCAAGGATGCGGCGCTGATGCGTGCATTCATTGCGGCGGTCCGCGAGGCGGACCAAGCGTCATAAAAGCACTACCAGAGAGAGACTTTCATGGACCACCATCCCGCGCCCCTCGGTGCGTACGCATTTCCCGACCCCTCCGGCCATTTCGGCCCGTACGGCGGCAGCTTCGTCTCGGAGACGCTGACCTTCGCGCTGGAGCGCCTGAAGGCCGCCTACGCGCACTACAAGGACGACCCGGAATTCCTGCGCGAATTTCACTATGAGCTGGCCCACTTCGTCGGCCGTCCAAGCCCGATTTACCACGCCCGACGCTGGTCATCGGAAAACGGTGGTGCGCAAGTCTTCTTCAAGCGCGAAGACCTGAACCACACGGGTGCGCACAAGATCAACAACGTCATTGGCCAGGCACTGCTGGCCAAGCGTATGGGCAAGCCGCGCGTGATCGCCGAGACCGGCGCCGGCCAGCATGGCGTGGCCACGGCCACGATCTGTGCACGCTTCGGTCTTGAGTGCGTGGTCTACATGGGCGCAGAGGACGTCAAGCGGCAGGTGCAGAACGTCTATCGCATGCAGCTGCTTGGTGCGACGGTGGTGCCGGTGGAGTCCGGCTCCAAGACGCTCAAGGACGCACTCAACGAGGCAATGCGCGACTGGGTCACGAACGTCGAGAACACCTTCTATATCATTGGCACTGTCGCCGGACCGCATCCCTATCCGATGATGGTGCGTGATTTCCAGTCCGTGATCGGGCAGGAATGCATCACCCAAATGCCCGAGATGGTCGGTCGGCAGCCCGACTACGTCATGGCTTGCATCGGTGGCGGCTCGAACGCAATGGGTATTTTCCATCCGTACATTGATTTTCCCGAGGTCGAGCTGATCGGTGTCGAGGCAGCAGGCGAGGGCCTGTCGACTGGCAAGCACTCGGCCTCGCTGACCGGCGGCATCCCCGGCGTGTTGCACGGTAACCGTACCTACCTGCTGCAAGATGAAAACGGGCAGATCATCGAGACCCACTCGGTCTCGGCTGGCCTCGACTATCCGGGTGTGGGCCCCGAGCATGCCTGGCTGAAGGATTCGCGTCGCGCCGAGTACGTCAGCGTGACCGATGAAGAGGCGGTCAAGGCTTTCCACGACTGCTGCCGTATCGAGGGCATCATCCCGGCGCTCGAGACCAGCCACGCTATCGCCTATGCGCTGAAGTTCGCCAAGACGCTGCCCAAGGATAAGGTCATCCTCGTGAACCTGTCCGGTCGTGGCGACAAGGACATGCATACGGTGCAAGAGTACGACAAGGAACACGCGCAGCCGAAGCATTGATTCGGGAGTGGCGGGTTTCGCCCTCGGCTCTACCCGCCTCTGAATCGCCCCAACCCACATTCACATCCCCATGTCCCGCATCCAGA
>CAZESK010000006.1:0-14221 GCA_964515155.1 uncultured Bifidobacterium sp. | reverse complement strand
ACCCGCCTCTGAATCGCCCCAACCCACATTCACATCCCCATGTCCCGCATCCAGACAACTTTCGCTGCCCTGCAGGTGCAGAAAAAAAAGGCGCTGATCACCTTCGTCACGGCTGGTGATCCGTCACCGGAGATCACCGTGCCGCTGATGCACGCGATGGTCGACAGTGGTGTCGATATTCTCGAGCTAGGCGTGCCGTTCTCGGACCCGATGGCCGAGGGTCCCGTCATCCAGCGGGCCAACGAGCGCGCTCTGAAGTTCAACGTCGGCATGCAGGACGTCCTGGGTTATGTACGCGCCTTCCGCAAGCAGGATCCGGACACCCCGGTCGTGCTGATGGGCTACGCAAACCCGATCGAGCGCATGGGCGTCGACCGTTTCGTCACCGAGGCCAAAGCTGCGGGCGTCGATGGCGCGATTGTGGTCGATTACCCACCCGAAGAGGCGGCCGAGTTCTCGCGCAAGCTCAAGGCGCAAGACATGGACCTGATCTTCCTGCTCGCGCCGACCTCGACCGAGGAGCGCATCAAACAAGTCGCCCAGATCAGCAGCGGCTTTTCGTACTACGTCTCGCTGCGCGGCGTGACCGGCGCCGGTCATATCGATACCTCAGAGGTGTCGGAACGGATCGCAGCCATCCGCCAGCACGTGAACTTGCCGATCGGCGTCGGCTTCGGCATTCGCGATGCAGAAACCGCAAAGACTGTGGCCTCGATGTCGGACGCGGTCGTGATCGGCAGCCGCATCATCCAGGAGCTGGAAAACACGCCCCAGGAGCAGGCGGTGGAGGCGGTGAGTGCTTTCCTGACCGGGATTCGTAAGGCAATGGACGAGGTGGCGAGCTGAGTCACCTCAACCTGCCGTACCCCGGGCCCGGGCCCGGGCGATAGCCGGGGTTGAGCGCTTCTTTCTGCGCACCCGGGGATTCCCCGGTTGCCGGCTGTATCCATTTTGAAAACCATCCAATCTAGCCCGATGCCCCTGGTCCGGGTAGAATCCTGGGTTATTCGGCGCCCCGCGCTGCCACCAGAAAGCGAGTCCTGATGAGCTGGCTTGAGAAACTCCTCCCGCCCCGTATCCAGCGTTCCGATCCCAACACCCGCCGCTCGGTGCCTGAGGGGCTGTGGGTTAAATGCCCGTCCTGCGAGTCCGTGCTGTACCGCACCGACCTCGAGTCCAACCTCCATGTATGCCCGAAGTGCGACCATCACATGCGCATTCGCGCCCGCGACCGCCTCGATGCACTGCTCGATCCGGAAGGGCGCTACGAGATCGGGCAGGAAGTGCTCCCGGTCGACACGTTGAAATTCAAGGACAGCAAGAAATACCCTGATCGCCTGAAGTCCGCGCTCGACGGCACCGGTGAAACCGATTCGCTGATCGTCATGGGCGGCGCGATCATGGCGCTGCCGGTCGTGGTGTCCTGCTTCGAGTTCGAATTCATGGGCGGTTCGATGGGTTCGGTGGTCGGCGAGCGCTTTGCGCGCGGCGCGCAGACCGCGCTCGAGCAGAAAGTACCGTTTATTTGCATCACCGCCACAGGCGGCGCGCGCATGCAGGAAGGCCTGCTGTCACTGATGCAGATGGCCAAAACCACCTCGATGCTGACCAAGCTCTCGGAGAAAAAGCTGCCCTTCATCTCGGTGCTGACCGATCCCACGATGGGTGGAGTCTCAGCCTCCTTCGCCTTCATGGGCGATGTCGTGATCGCCGAGCCGAAGGCGCTGATCGGTTTTGCTGGCCCGCGCGTGATCGAGAACACAGTGCGCGAGAAACTACCGGAAGGGTTCCAGCGCTCGGAATTCATCCTGCAGAAGGGTGCGATCGACATGATCGTCGACCGCCGCGAGATGCGAAAAGAAATTGCGCACCTGCTGGCGTTGCTGCAGAACCAGACGGCCGATGTGATCGCTTGATCCAGCGGCGCTTCCGCATCCGGTGCGGATCGATGAACCCGGCCGCCGCGCCGGGTTTTTTCTCCCTTGGCGACGTGACATGGCCAGCTCGCTGCCCTATCGACGTGATAGATGTTCGATGAGCGCCTCATCCTGTCAGGCGCAGGTATAATCCGCGCCGACCCACCTCTGCGTCGCCGCACGATTTTTCCCTGATGGACAAGTTGCCAACCTCACTCGCCAGCTGGCTGGCCCGGCTCGAATCCATGCACCCGAAGGCCATTGATATGGGCCTCGACCGCGTGTCCGTTGTGGCAAGTCGCCTCGGCCTTGGCTTCGATTGTCCGGTCATCACGGTCGGCGGTACCAACGGCAAGGGCTCGACATGCGCGATGCTCGAATCCATTTTGATGCAGGGCGGCTACCGCGTCGGCCTGTACACCTCACCGCATATCCTGCAGTTCAATGAGCGGGCGCGCATTGATGGCGTCCAGGCATCCAACGAGGCCTTCTGCGCTGCGTTCGAGCAGATCGAGGCGGCACGCGCTGAACTGTCGCTGACGTATTTCGAATTTACGACGCTGGCCATTCTGAAGATGTTTGCCGATGCGCGCCTTGATGCGGTGATTCTCGAGGTGGGCCTGGGCGGCCGGCTCGATGCGGTCAATATTGTCGATGCCGACGTTGCCATTGTGACCAGCGTCGACATGGACCACATGGATTACCTCGGCGACACACGCGAGAAGATCGGATTCGAAAAGGCCGGTATTTATCGCATGGGCCGCACCGCGATTTGTAGCGACCCCTCGCCACCGGCGTCGCTCATCGAGCATGCGAATGCGATCGGTGCTGACCTCTGGTTGTTTGGCCGTGATTTCAATTATGCCGGTGACCGGCAGCAATGGAACTATGGCGGGCGCAGTCAGCGCCGTCACTCGCTGGCGTATCCAAGCCTGCGCGGCGCGAACCAGCTGCTCAATGCGAGTGCCGCGCTGGCGGCGCTCGAGGCACTCCGCGATCGCCTGCCCGTTGGTGCACAGGAGGTGCGCAGCGGCCTCGTGCTGGTCGAGTTGCCGGCACGCTTCCAGGTACTACCGGGGCGGCCGTCGGTGATTCTCGATGTCGCGCACAATCCGCATGCCGCCGCGACGCTGGCACAGAATCTCGACAACATGGGTTTTCATCCCTACACCTTCGCGGTATTCGGCGCGATGGCCGACAAAGACATCGCAGGCATCCTGCAGCATCTCAAGGATCGTATCGATCACTGGTACCTGACCGACCTGCCGCTGCCGCGTGCCGCCAACACCGAATTGCTGGCGAGTGCACTGGCTGAGGCAGGTATCGCGGAGGGTGACAAGGCAGGACTCGAGCGGCGCATCCGCCGCTTCGCGACGCCCGAGAAAGCTTATGCAGCAGCGCGGGATGATGCCGGGGAGAATGATAGAATTGTGGTCTTCGGGTCTTTCCTCACGGTTGCCGGCGTGATGCCGGCAAAGCAGGTGGTCTGATCACTGCGCACCATCCTCCTGTCGACGCAAGAATTCTCTATGGGCGTGTTCTCCTTCCTTAGCAAGAAAACGCAGGATCCTGCCGGCGAGCCCGATATTCCGGTCAGGCCGCGTCGCAGCCGTGCCACGGCGCAGGATGAGGAGCCGATCGATCCGATGCTGCCGGAGAAAAAGCGCGCGCGCCGGCGCCTGATCGGTGCCACCGCGCTCGTGCTTGCTGCGATTATCGGCCTGCCGATGGTCTTCGATTCCGAGCCCAAACCGCTGGCGGACGACATCTCCATCCAGATCCCGCCGCGCGACAAGCCCCAGGGCGAGCCATCTAACCCGATGCCGCTGCCGCCCGAGCAGCAGGAGCCGGTCAAGATGGCCGACAAGCCGACTGTAACGGCCGACAAGCCGATCGCAGAGGCAGACAAGACGACTGCCGTACCGATGGTCGATACGCCGCCAGTGCGCATCGATCAGGTGGCTGATTCCGTCAATGTGGCCGAAAAACAAGCCGACAAACCGTCGAACAGCCAGGCCGACAAGCCCGCCGACAAGCCGCAGGCCAAGCCGACCGAGGCGGACAAGGGCCGTTTCGTCGTGCAAGTGGCGGCTGTGGCCAACAAGGCGAAAGCGGAAGAGCTGCAGAACCGCTTGAAAAAAGCCGGTTTCAAAGTGTATTTGCAGAAGGTCGCGACGAAGGATGGCGAGCGCTTTCGTGTTCGCGTCGGTCCCGTTAGCAGCCGCGACGAGGCCGATCGGATTCGCGCCCGCCTCGGCAAGATGGGCTTGAACGGTACTGTCCAGCCTGCTTGAGAATTCAGCATCATCCTTGACTGGCCCCCGAGTGCCGGTTTCGTTTCTTGGAGGAGTCCACCATGTGTGGAATTGTCGGTGTCGTATCGCACAGCCCTGTCAACCAGCTCATTTATGATGCGCTGCTGCTCCTGCAGCATCGCGGGCAGGATGCGGCCGGCATTGCCACCAACCATGGCAGCACATTCAGCATGCACAAGGCGAACGGTCTCGTGCGTGATGTTTTCCGCACCCGCAACATGCGCTCACTGCCGGGCAACTCGGGCATCGGCCAGTGTCGCTATCCGACCGCCGGCTCCGACAGCGAGGAAGAGGCCCAGCCGTTCTACGTGAACGCGCCGTTCGGTATCACGCTCGCGCACAACGGCAATCTGACCAATGCCGAGCAGCTCAAGATCGACCTGTTCAAGAACGACCGCCGCCACATCAACACCGACTCCGACTCCGAGGTGCTCCTGAACGTGCTGGCGCACGAGATTCAGCAAAGCGCGACCGGCTTCTCGCTTGATCCCGGCACGCTGTTCAATGCGGTCTCGGCGTTACACAAGCGCGTGCGCGGCTCGTATGCCGTCGTGGCGCAGATCGCTGGCTATGGCCTCCTTGCCTTCCGCGACCCTTACGGTATCCGTCCGCTGTGCATCGGTTTTGCCGATTCCGACAAGGGACCGGAGTATGTGGTCGCGTCCGAGTCGGTCGCGCTCGAGGGTCTGGGCTTCCGCTTCCTGCGCGACGTGATGCCGGGTGAGGCGATCTTCATCGACAATGATGGCAAGCTTTACAACCAGCAATGCGCAGAGTCGCCGTCGCTCAATCCGTGTGCATTCGAATTCGTTTATCTGGCCCGTCCGGATTCGGTGATTGATGGCGCGTCGGTCTATGCGACCCGACTGAAAATGGGTGAGCATCTCGCCGAAAAGATCCGCCGCGAGATCACCGACGGCGACATTGATGTCGTGATGCCGATCCCCGATTCTTCGCGCCCGTCGGCAATGGAGCTGGCGCTGAAGCTGAACCTGACCTTCCGCGAGGGTTTCATCAAGAACCGCTACATCGGCCGGACCTTCATCATGCCGGGGCAGGGCGTGCGCAAAAAGTCGGTCCGCCAGAAGCTCAACGCCATCAGCGCAGAGTTCAAGGGCAAGAGCGTGCTGCTGGTCGATGACTCGATCGTGCGCGGTACCACCAGCCGCGAGATCGTGCAGATGGCGCGCGACTCGGGTGCCAAGCGCGTCATTTTCGCGTCGGCCGCACCGCCGGTGAAGTATCCGAACGTCTACGGCATCGACATGCCGACCCGCAGCGAACTGATCGCCTACGGCCGCAGTGAGGAAGAGGTGTGTCGGGAGATCACCGCCGATGCGCTTGTCTACCAAGATATTGAGGCGATGAAACGCTCGATCAGCGATGTCAATCCGGCGTTGAAACGTTTCGAGGCTTCCTGCTTCGATGGTGAATACATCACCGGCGATATCTCGCGCGACTACCTTGACCGTATCGAATACGCGCGTGCGCATCCGAAGGTCGTGGCCGAGGATGCGGTGCGCACCCAGCTGAATCTGAACCTCGCGCGGGTTGACTGAGCGAGGGCAGGGCACGGCGCATGACTGACCAGAAGAAGCAGGGTTTCACAACCACCGTCCTCCACAGCGACCGGCAAAAACCGATCGAACACGGTTCACTGCACAAGCCTATTCACACGGCCGTGGCATTCGGCTATCGCGATGCGCGCGAGTTGGCAGACGTATTCCAGGGTAAGAAGCCCGGCTACCGCTACGGCCGGCAGGGCAACCCGACCGTGTCTGCACTGGAGGACAAGATCACCCGCATGGAAGACGGTCAGGCGACATTGTGCTTCGCCACCGGGATGGCCGCGATCGGCGCGATCGTGCAGGGCTTGCTGCGCGCCGGCGATCATGTGGTGTCGTCTTCCTTCCTGTTCGGGAATACCAACAGCCTGTGGCAGACGGTCAGCCACCAGGGCATGCCGGTGTCCTTCGTCGATGCCACCGATGTCGCCCATGTCGAGCGAGTGCTGCAGCCGAATACGCGCCTTGTGTTTGTCGAGACGATCGCCAACCCGCGTACGCAAGTGGCCGATCTCGAGCGCATCGGCGCCCTGTGCCGCGACCGGGGCATTCTGTACGTCGTCGACAACACGATGACCTCGCCGTACCTGTTCCGACCAAAGGCAGTGGGTGCCAGTCTGGTGGTTAACGCACTGACGAAATCCATCGGCGGCCACGGCAATGCGCTCGGCGGCAGTCTGACCGATACCGGCCTGTTTGACTGGACAGCCTTTCCCAATATCTCCGACAGCTACAAGCGTTTCGCCCCCTCTGTCTGGGGCATGGCGCAAATGCGCGCCAAGGGGCTGCGCGATTTCGGCGCGGCCCTCGGCCCCGAGGCTGCGCATCACCTGTCGGTCGGCTCCGAAACCATGGCGCTGCGCATCGAGCGCGAATCGGCCAGTGCTATGGCGCTGGCGCACATGCTGTCCCAAGATCCGCGGATATCGGTGGTGCATTATCCGGGCCTCCCCGGTCACCCGCAGCATGCGATCGCGGCCTCGTTGTTCCGCGCTTTCGGCGGGCTGCTCAGCTTCGAGCTTCAAGAGGGCATCGATTGCTTCGATTACCTCAACCGGTTGCAGATCGCCGTCCCTGCCAGCAATCTTGGCGATACGCGCACGCTGGTGATCCCGGTGGCCCACACGATCTTCCATGAGATGGGTCCCGAGCGCCGGGCGTCGATGGGCATTGCTGAATCGCTGATCCGGGTCTCTGTTGGAATCGAGGAGACCGAGGATCTGCTGGAGGATTTTCGGCAGGCTCTCGGTTGAAGGGCAGGCATGCTGCGACGGATGTAGCCAGCCTAACATCAATCGCAGGGTCGTAGCGTCATAGGGCGGGTAGAGCAAAGCGCAACCCGCCATCCAAGGCGGTCAAATCACCATCAACGTTATGGCATCAATGTCCGCGCCTCGCGCCGGCTGAATACACTGACACCCTCCGGTATCACGAAACGCCGCAGGTATTCCACCAGCGCTGCAGGATCGTCCGCCGTCATCAGCAGCGCACGATGCTCCTGCCTCAGAAAGCCGGCCTCGGCCTGCCGGTCGAGGAAGGTCAGCAGCGGATCATAGAAACCCTTGACGTTCAGCAGACCCACCGGCTTGGCGTGATAACCCAGCTGCAGCCAGGTCATCGTTTCGAATAGCTCCTCCAGTGTGCCAATGCCACCCGGCATCGCGATGAAGCCATCCGCGTGCTCGGCCATGAGCGCTTTGCGCTCGTGCATGTCCCGAACCACCAGTAGGCGGGTCAGTCGTCCGTGGCCGACCTCGCTGTCCATCAGGGCACGCGGAATCACGCCGGTGACCTCGCCGCCTGCCTCGAGCACGGCGTCGGCAATGATGCCCATGAGGCCGACGTGCCCGCCGCCGTAGACCAGCGACAGTCCCTGCCTTGCCATGAGGGTGCCGAGCAGTCGGGCTGCGTCGGCAAAAGCGGGATCATGGCCTGCCGAGGAGCCGCAGTAGACGCAGAGAGATCGAAGGGAGTCGTTCATTCGGCGATGATAGCCGAAGCGACAAGCAGGACCGTCAGTCCGGTGGTAGCAGCACAGCATCAATACCGTGGATGATGCCGTTATCAGCGGCCAGGTCGCTCTCAGTCACGCGCGCTCCGTTCACCGTCACCATGCCGTTATCAGACCTCAGCGTCAGCACCGGGCCCGCCTCGCTTTTTGTCGTGCCCGGCGTGACCTCGGTCACCTTTACCTTGCCCGGAATGAGGTGATAGCGCAGCACGCGCGCAAGCTGTTCTTTGTCTTTCTTCAGTGCCTCCCATTGCCCTGCATCGACCCGTTCGAATGCGGCATCGGTGGGCATGAAGATCGTGAAAGGGCCGTTCGCCTTCATCTGCGTGGTCAGGCCTGCCGTGCGTACGGCAGCGACGAAGGTCGTGAAGGAGCCGGCGCGGCGGGCGGTATCGAGCAGGTCCTCGGAGAGTGCCGGCAAGGTTGTAAAGGCGCAGGTAAGCGCAATAATCGACCGAATCATGGAATACCCCTACGGAAACCATTGTTGATGGATCTGCAATGTTGAGCGTCCATCATTCGGCTGCCGTATAATCGGCAAAGTTCAAAACCGGCGGGCCTTAATTGCAACCGATGAGTACAGAACCCAAGCTTTCATTCAAGCAGCAGCAGCTGATCGTGCGCGAGAACGCCATTGTCGATGCCACGAACAGTCTTCTGGCAAAAAAGGGTTTCGACCTGATGACGATGGACGAGGTTGCCGCTGAAGTCGGAATCGCGAAGGCCAGCCTCTACAAGCACTTCCCCTCGAAAGAGGCGCTGGCGGCGGCGGCGATGATTCGCCTGCTGGAAAATACGCTGGCCTTTGTGCGCGGTCTTGCATCAGACCAGCCAGCCATCGAGCAGCTCAAGAGCCTGCTGCAATGGGCGCTCGAGGTCAGGATGAAGGGTGGCCTGCCGACACTGCCCGCGGAAAATACCAGCCTGCGCGATGCCTTGCTGAACAACGCCCGCTACATAACGCGCCTGATGGATCTCAATGAGCTCATGGGCGAGCTGATCGAGAGGGCAAGGGCACAAGGATCCATTCGGACCGATCTACCGACCGAGGTGGTGCTCTTCACCATCTACGCGCGTTCTTGCGACCCCACGCTCGACTATCTGCGCACGAACGAGCAGTACACCGACGAACAGGTTATTGGCTTTCTGCTGTCGACCTGTTTTGACGGATTGAGATGATCTCCGCGAGCACGAGCTCGCTCACTTCCCTGTCGAACCCCAGCGCGACATGGCCGACCAGGTCGAGCCCGAGGTTGCGCGCGCCCGGCAGTACCGCCGACGACTGCGGCGAGACGATATTGTCGTGCCGCGTGTAGATGGATACGAGCAGCCCGCGCAGTGCCGCATCCTCTGTAGCGGCCAGCTCAGCCAGCCAGCTCGCTGACGCCCCCGCCGGTGGCAGCATTTGCCGTGCATTCAACCCGACACCGTAACCCGCCAGCGTGCTCCCATGATGGGGAGTGCCGAGCGTGATTACGCAAGCGGCGCGCTCCGTGCCGCAGGCACGCAGCCATGCGCGGGCTGCCAGTCCGCCCATGCTGTGGCAAAGCAGGATCACTTGCGGGGCGCCGGTGGCGCGACAGAGCGTCTCCACGGCGTGATTGATCAGGGGTGCGTAGTCGTCAATGCCGGCCAGCACGGGCTCGAGATCGATCGCACAGTGACTGACGCCGGCGCGAGAGAGCTTGCGCGAGAAGGGCTTCCAGAACCCTGCATTAGCGCCATAACCGTGCAGCATCAGCACCGGATATTGGTTGCCATCGTCGGCGCAGATAAGGAAGGGGCGCGCGGTCGGGAACAGACGGAACCAGCACACCATACTCCATCCGAATTCTTGCGCTATCCGGACGATGAAACGGATGACCGAGACAGGCGTCCCGTCTGGCATCGGCTGGCGCAGTGCATTCGACAGCAGGTAGTTGTTGACGATGATTGCGGCACGGATCGCGAGCAGCAGGGCAGCCGCCCCTGCCAGTGCCGCAGGCCATCCCAGCCAACCCAGCTGAACCCACACCAGAGCGACGATGCCCAGCAAGATCGCCTGCAGCGCCATCATCGAGCGGGTGAGCGCGGCGATCATGGCGGCTTGCCCGCCTCAGAGGCGACGTTCGGGGCTTCGCGGCTGCGCTGCAGGCGCGAGCACGAGGCGGGTGCCTGCAAGACGGTCATGCAGGAACTGTCGGTCGGGATCGAAGCGGGCGGTCGTTGCCCAAAGTACCACGTTCAGGATCGGCAGCAGTAATAGCATCCCGCCTTGGGCGTCAATCAGGTAGGCCGTAGCCAGCCCGGGCACAAACCACAGCCAGGCGAGTACGTAGCGCAGCGCTGCACGTGCCCAGCTCAGGGATTGTCCGCCGGTGGTCACGACGCGCACGCGCCAAGTCTTCATGGCCAGCGTCTGGCCGCCGTGCGTCCAGAACCAGATGAAGTACGCGCCCAGCACAAAAAACTGCCAGGCTTGCTGCGCATGTCGCAGTGCCAGCGCGTGCCGTTGCTGCAGGAGTGTCGAGAACAGCCAGCCGGAGATAAACAGCACGCCGAACAGCAGCATCCCCTCATAGACCATGCCGAACAGACGGTTCTTGACGGGTGCGTGGGGCAGTGCGGGCGAGGCGATGTCGGTCACGGCAGACAGGATAGGGAATCGAAGGTGGGCATTGTACGTCGGTCGTCGACTCCGCCGCTGCCGTTGTCCGGAGTGGCAACGATGTACAAATGAAAACGCTTTTCGTGACGACGCTGACGACCTGCATCCTGCTCGAGCAATCACGGTAAAACCACTTGATTTCATTGGCTTTTTTCAAGATTTTCCTTGACCGGTGTGCTGCAACGCATTAACGTATCGTTCCCCTCGCAACCGCGAGGGGTATTTTTTGGCCGGCATCGCATTGCCCAAGACGCTGCGCGATGCCAACGGCCTGTTTTTCCCGCGGGCGGTTTCGCCCCGGAAGAGCTGTTTGCTCTAACCCATGCCATAAGCGTGAGGAGGCGCGAGCAGCGGTACCAGCAGAGGCCGAACGAAGTGCGTTCAGCGTCGGTTTGGAGTGTGCCTAGTGCACACGAAGGATCGGCGTAACCGCACGTCAAAGGGACGCGTCATTGGTGCCGCCGCAATCGTTTCCGCCAGGAGAGAGCATCCGATCAATTTCCAATGGACCTTGAAAGGACTGAGCAATGACATCCGAGATCACTGGCGCCGAGATACTCGTGCGCTGTCTCGCCGAAGAGGGCGTCGAACATGTATTCGGCTACCCCGGCGGTGCAGTTCTCTACATCTACGACGAAATTTACAAGCAGGACAAGTTCGAGCACATCCTCGTGCGTCACGAGCAGGCTGCCGTGCATGCAGCCGATGCGTACTCACGCAGCTCAAACAAGGTCGGTGTGTGTCTCGTCACCTCCGGCCCGGGCGTGACCAATGCCGTCACCGGCATCGCCACGGCCTACATGGATTCCATCCCGATGGTGATCATCACCGGGCAGGTTCCGACCCACGCAATCGGTCAGGACGCCTTCCAGGAATGCGACACCGTCGGCATCACCCGTCCCTGCGTCAAGCATAACTTCCTCGTGAAAGACGTGCGGGACCTCGCGGACACGATGAAGAAAGCCTTCTACATCGCCACCACCGGCCGCCCCGGCCCAGTGCTGGTTGATATCCCGAAGGACATCACCATCAACAAGACGAGCTTCGATTATCCGAAGACCGTCGACATGCGCTCGTACAAGCCGGTAGAGAAGGGTCATGCGGGGCAGATCCGCAAGGCGGTACAGCTGCTGCTGTCGGCCGAGCGCCCGATGATCTACACCGGCGGCGGCGTGATCCTGTCCGACTCCGCGCCGGAAGTGAACCGCCTTGTCGACACGCTCGGCTATCCGTGTACGAATACCCTGATGGGCCTTGGCGGCTACCGTGCCTCGAGCGACAAGTTCGTTGGCATGCTCGGGATGCACGGCACCTATGAAGCGAACATGGCGATGCAGCATTGCGATGTGCTGATCGCCATCGGCGCACGTTTTGATGACCGCGTGATCGGTAACCCGAAACATTTCGCCAGCCAGCCGCGCAAGATCATCCACATTGACATCGACCCGTCGTCGATCTCCAAGCGCGTCAAGGTCGACGTGCCCATCGTCGGCAACGTCAAGGAAGTGCTCGAGGATTTGCTTTCGCAGATCGAGGCCGCCGAGACCAAGCCGAACCCCACGGCGCTGGCGTCGTGGTGGAAGCAGATCAATGAATGGCGCGGCCGTGACTGTCTCAAGTATCCGAGTTCGGATGAGCTCATCAAGCCGCAGGCCGTGGTCGAGAAGCTGTGGGAAGTCACCAAAGGTGATGCCTTCATTACGTCTGATGTCGGCCAGCACCAGATGTGGGCCGCTCAGTACTACAGTTTTGATAAGCCGCGCCGCTGGATCAACTCTGGTGGCCTGGGCACCATGGGCGTCGGCCTGCCGTACGCTATGGGCGTACAGATGGCGAACCCGGATGCGACGGTCGCCTGCATCACCGGCGAGGCCTCGATTCAGATGTGTATTCAGGAGCTGGCCACTTGCAAGCAGTACAACCTGACGCCGAAGATCGTCCTGCTGAACAACCGCTACCTTGGCATGGTGCGCCAGTGGCAGCAGATCGACTACGGCAAGCGCTACTCCGAGTCCTACATGGATTCGCTGCCTGATTTCGACAAGCTGGTTGCTGCCTTCGGTCACGTGGGCATGACGATCACCAAGCCGGGCGACGTCGAGAGCTCCCTGCGCGAAGCCTTTGCGATGAAGGACAAGCTCGTCTTCATGAACTTCATCACCGACCGTGATGAAAACGTGTGGCCGATGGTCAAGGCAGGTAAGGGCCTATCGGAAATGCTGCTGGGCTCGGAGGACTTGTAATGCGCCATATCATTTCTGCACTGCTGGAAAACGAGGCCGGCGCTCTCTCCCGCGTGGTTGGTCTGTTCTCCGCGCGTGGCTTTAACATCGAGACCCTGACCGTTGCGCCCACCGAAGATGCCACGCTCTCGCGCATGACCATCGTCACCACCGGCTCGGACGACGTGATCGAGCAGATCACCAAGCACCTGAACCGCCTGATTGAGGTGGTCAAGGTGGTCGACCTGACCGAGGGTGCGCACATCGAGCGCGAGCTCATGCTGATTAAAGTGCGTGCCGTCGGCAAGGAGCGCGAGGAGATGAAGCGCACGACGGATATCTTCCGTGGCCGCATCATCGACGTTACTGAAAAGACCTATACGATCGAGCTGACCGGCGCGAAATCCAAGCTCGACGCCTTCATCGACGCCATCGACCGTTCTTCCATTCTCGAGACTGTCCGCACCGGCGGCTCGGGCATTGGCCGCGGCGAGCGCATCCTGAAGGTCTGAACCGAACAACAACCACTCATATTCACGGGAACATCATGAAAGTTTTCTACGACAAGGACTGCGACCTCTCCCTCATCAAAGGCAAGAATGTCGCCATCATCGGTTACGGCTCGCAGGGCCATGCCCACGCCCAGAACCTGAACGACTCCGGCGTGAAGGTCACCGTCGGCCTGCGTAAAGGCGGCTCGTCGTGGTCGAAGGTAGAGAAGGCCGGCCTGAAGGTCGCCGAGGTCAACGACGCGGTCAAGGCCGCGGATGTGATCATGATCCTGCTGCCAGACGAGAACATCGCGCAGGTGTACAAGGAGAACATCGAGCCCTTCGCCAAGCAAGGCGCCGTGCTGGCCTTCGCGCACGGCTTTAACGTGCACTATGGTCAGGTTGTGCCACGTGCTGACCTCGACGTGATTATGGTCGCGCCGAAGGCTCCGGGCCACACGGTCCGCGCCACCTACACCCAGGGCGGCGGCGTGCCGCATCTGGTCGCTGTTTATCAGGACAAGTCGGGCGCTGCGCGCGATATCGCGTTGTCGTACGCGATGGCCAACGGCGGTGGCCGTGCCGGCATCATCGAAACCAACTTCCGTGAAGAGACCGAGACCGACCTGTTCGGCGAGCAGGCTGTGCTGTGCGGTGGTACCGTCGAACTGATCAAGGCCGGTTTCGAGACCCTGGTCGAGGCGGGGTACGCACCGGAGATGGCGTACTTCGAGTGCCTGCACGAGCTGAAGCTGATCGTCGACCTGATCTACGAAGGCGGCATTGCGAACATGAACTACTCGATTTCGAACAACGCGGAATACGGAGAGTATGTGACCGGCCCGCGCGTCGTGACCGAGGACACCAAGAACGCGATGCGCCAGTGTCTGAAGGATATCCAGACCGGTGAATACGCGAAGAGCTTCATTCTCGAGAACAAGGCCGGCGCTCCGACCCTGATTTCGCGCCGTCGCCTGAATGCCGAGCATCAGATCGAGGTGGTGGGTGAGAAGCTGCGCGCGATGATGCCGTGGATCGCCAAGAACAAGATGGT
>CAZESK010000005.1:27787-57256 GCA_964515155.1 uncultured Bifidobacterium sp. | reverse complement strand
GGCATGGCTATTCGCAGAGTGAATGGTCAGTGAATGACGTAAACGCAGGGGAAAGACATTCCGGGTCTGTGCGGCAGGAGGCTGAAACTTTTGCGCGCAATTCCCCTCAGATTGATAGGTGATTGCTCACCTCCCGCTTCTCCTCCCTGAGCGGGGCTGGCTCGTTAGAAGACGAGTCAGCATTGCACCCTGGAGACCTTCCCCTTTCTCCAGGGTTTTTTTCGTTCATGCCGGCCCGGCGTCGTCGGCGACTGTGACATCTGTGGCGGCCAAACCCAGAAGCCGGCGGATCGTCAGGTCCGCTTCTTCGAGACCGGTACGCTTGGGCGCCGAGAACAGCTGCACAGAGAATGGCAGAGGATGGCCTGCCTCGTCAACATAGCTTGACAGGATAGAGCGGGCCAGGCGCAGTGCATCGGCCTGCTCGCTGCGGTTGAGCTTGTCGGCTTTGCTGAGCAGGCAGTGCACCGGCTTGCCGGTGGGCGCGAACCATTCGAGCATCTCGACATCAAGCTCGGTGAAGGGGCGGCGCGCGTCCATGATCAGCACCAGGGCAGACAAGGGCTCGCGTTCCTGCACATAGCGGCCCAGTAGCGCCTGCCAGTGATCCTTGGCCGATCCCGATACTTCCGCATAGCCGTAGCCCGGTAAGTCGACCATAAAGGCGCGAATCTCGTCGACTCGCGTCTCATCCTTGCGATGCTGGCCCGGGTGCGCGCCGCCGATCGAGAAAAAGTTAATGTGCTGCGTTCGTCCCGGCGTCTTCGACGCGAACGCAAGTTTCTTCTGATTGCACAACAGGTTGATCGCGGTAGACTTCCCGGCGTTCGAGCGGCCGGCGAAGGCCACTTCGGGCAGTTTCATTTTTGGCAAATCCTGCAGCCGGTTGACGGTCGTGAAGAAGCGGGCTTGCCAGAGTGCGGACATGGAGGAGGGGGTCGGGAGTCGGACAGAGAGGGCGGAGGCGCAGCGCGCCATTGTAGTACAATGCGCGGCTATATTTCGCCGTAAATCAACCAATAATTCCCGGGTGCTTGAATGAATCGTGCTCTTCCGTCGTTCGTGAAAATCGTTTCCATTGCGCTGTTGGCTGTGTCGTCATCGGCCTTCGCAACCGAGGGTAGCGCACCCGCCAAGGCCGACCCCGCCAAGGGCGGCACGCTCTATACGAGCGGGGACGCATCCCGGGGCATTACCGCTTGCGTGGCCTGCCACGGTGCTGCCGGCAATTCGACGATTGGGCTGAACCCGAAGCTGGCTGGCCAGCATGATGCCTATCTGCAGAAGCAGCTGCATGAGTTCAAGGGCCCGACCCGCAACAACGCGATCATGACCTCGATATCGAAGGCGCTCAGCGACGACGATATCCGTAATCTCTCGGCCTACCTCGCTGAGCAGAAACCGGCGCCGGGCGCCGCAAAGAACAAGGATACGGTCGAGTGGGGCAAGCAGATCTTCCGCGGCGGCATCCCAGAGAAGAACGTGCCTGCGTGTGCTGGATGTCATGGTCCCAATGGCGCCGGTATTCCGGCTCAGTACCCACGCCTTGCAGGCCAGCATCAGGAATACGGTGTCGAACAGCTGGTGAACTTCCGCACCGGCGCCCGCAGCAACTCCGCGCAGATGACTGTCATCGGCAAGCGGATGTCGGACGACGAGATGAAGGCCGTCTCCGACTACATCGCCGGCCTGAAGTAATCGCGCCACCGTCCGCGTAACGCGGCGCTAGCGTCGAAAACGGATCCGAGGGGTGGCTGCAGGCCGCCCCTTTTTTGTTTGTCGAGACTGAGTGATTACAGTGGAAAGCAACCCCAGCATGAGCAACGCCACCCACGGCATCGAAGTGCGTACCCAGCGGCGCTGGGTCGCCGATCTCGTGGAACTGATCTCTTCGATGCGCTTTGCGATCAGTCTGCTGACCGTGATCTCGATTGCTTCCGTGATCGGCACCGTCGTATCGCAGAACGAGCCGATGCCCAACTACGTCAATCAGTTCGGCCCATTCTGGTCTGAGGCGCTGTCGAAGTTCTCGGTCTATTCGGTCTATTCGGCCTGGTGGTTCCTGCTGATCATGGCCTTTCTCGTTGCCTCCACCTCGCTGTGCATCGTACGCAATGCACCAAAGATGATCCGCGACATGCGTAGCTGGCGCGACAATGTGCGCCAGCAGTCACTGCGCAACTTTCACCACCATGTCGAGTGGACGGCGCCGGCCGCGCCAGCGGCCGTAGCGCAGGAGTCGGCTCGCCGGGTAGCCGCTGCCGGTTACCAGGTCAAGCTGGTCGAGAAGGATGGAGCCACGCTGCTGACCGCCAAGCGGGGCGCAGCGAACAAGCTCGGCTACATCTTCGCGCACGCATCCATCGTCATCATCTGCGTCGGCGGACTGCTCGACTCCAACCTGCCCATCCGTGCTCAGCAGTGGCTGTTCGACAAGGAGCCCTTCATCGGCAGCGGTATCATCGCCCAGATTCCGGAGCGTCATCGCCTCGGCCTGGGCAATCCCACCTTCCGCGGCAACACCATGATTCCCGAGGGTGCCAGCAGCAATACTGCGATCATCCCGGCCGGCGAAGGCGTGATGATTCAGGAGCTGCCGTTCACGCTACAGCTCGAGCAGTTCATCGTCGACTTTTACTCGACCGGTATGCCGAAGCTGTTCGCCAGCAAGGTCATCGTCACTGACCATGAAACCGGCAAGAGCTTCCCCGCCACCATCGAGGTCAACAAGCCGCTGGTTTACAAGGGGCTGGCGGTTTACCAGTCGAGCTTCGAGGATGGCGGTAGCCGCCTGAAGCTGGTCGGTTTCCCGATGCAGGGCATCGCCAGCGGGCAGTTTCCGGTCGAGGGCGAAGTCGGCAAGTCCACGCCGCTGCTCGGCAGCGGCGGCAGCGAGTACACCATCGAATGGTCGGGCTTTCGGCCCTTCAACGTCGAGAACACGGCTGGCAACGGACAAGACCTGCGTGCCGTCGACCAGAAGAAGACCTTCAACGAGCGGCTCGACCAGCGCCTCGGCGCGGCTGCCAATCCGGAGAAGAACAAGGATCTGAAGAACGTCGGCCCCAGCGTGCAGTACAAGCTGCGCGACAAGAACGGACAGGCGCGTGAGTTCAATAACTACATGCTGCCGGTGATGCTGGAAGATGCTGAGGTATTCCTTGTGGGTGTGCGCGAGTCACCGGCCGAGAGCTTCCGCTACCTTCGCATTCCGGCCGATGACGAGGGCACTGTGAATGAGTGGCTGCGACTGCGCGCTGCGATTAACGATCCCAAGCTGCGTGAGCTCGCCGCTCGCCGCTATGGCGACAATGTGCCGCTCGGCGCGACCTCCGACCCGACGCTGCGCGAGCAGCTGCAAGCATCTGCGTTGCGCAGCCTGAACGTGTTTGCCGGCGACAGTGAAGCCTCGGGTTATATTGCCGTCGCGCGTTTCATTGGCAAGCTGCCCGAAGAGCAGCAAGAGAAGGCGGCCGACATCTTCATGAAGATCCTCAATGGATCCATGTGGGAATTATGGCAAGCGGCGCGCGCGAAGGACGGTCTGCCTGGAGCCGCTCCCAATGATGCCAACGGACGCTTTCTTCGTCTGTCCACCGACGCGCTGGCGGACTCTTTCTTTTACGGCGCGCCGGTGATGTTGCAGCTACGCGGCTTCGACGAGGTGAAGGCCTCGGTGTTTCAGGTGACGAGGTCGCCGGGTCAGAACGTGGTTTACCTCGGCTGCTTATTCCTGGTACTGGGCGTGTTCGCAATGCTCTACGTGCGAGAGCGCAGGCTCTGGGTCTGGATCCGCCCCGGGGAAGGCCACGGCGGCGCACAGGCACTCATGGCCATGAGTACGCAGCGCCGCAGCCTCGATTTCGACAAGGAATTCGAGCAGATCAAGGCCGCGCTGGCTGGGAAGTGAGCATAGGTTGCGCCCGCCGGCAGGCCCGGAGGCGCTGGAATATACTTTGGGTGACGCCAATGCGGCGTCATCCGATGCACGGAGAATCCCCATGGAACTGACGCAGAATCCTACCTACACCGAGAACCCCGGCCTGCTCAAAAGCCGTAGCGTGTTCGACTGGATCTTCGCGGCCCTGCTGCTGGCCGGTGCACTATTCGCGCTGAGCCGCTACGGCGACTATATGGACATTTACGAAAAGGGAATCCTGCTCGCGTCCGTCCCGACCCTGGCCGGTCTTGGCTGGTATTGGCGGTCGATGCGCACGCTGACCCTGCTCGTCGCTGTACTGTCACTGGCGGGTATCTATTTCTACGCCGGCAGCCTCGAGATGGCGCAGACGCGCTTCTTCCTCAAGTATCTGTTATCGAGCCAGTCGGCCATCCTGTGGATGAGCACACTGTTCTTCCTGTCCACCTTGTTCTACTGGGGTGGCCTCATAGCCCGCTCGGAATTCGGCGGTGCCGTCGGCAGCAAATTGTGCTGGGCTGCTATCTTGTTGGGTTTCACCGGCATGATGGTGCGCTGGTACGAGTCTTATTTGTTGGGCCCTGACATCGGCCACATCCCGGTCTCGAACCTGTATGAAGTCTTCATTCTCTTCTGCCTGATCACTGCGCTATTCCTCGTGTTCTACGAGCAGCGGTATGAAACGTACGCCTTCAGCGCTTTCGTCATGCTGATCATCTCCGCTGCCGTTGGCTTCCTCCTTTGGTATATGGTCAGCCGCGATGCGCACGAGATCCAGCCGCTGGTACCGGCCCTGCAAAGCTGGTGGATGAAGATTCACGTGCCTGCGAACTTTATTGGGTACGGCACGTTCGCATTGGCCGCGATGGTGGCCATCGCCTACCTGCTCAAGAGTAATGGCAAACTTGTTGATCGCCTGCCGTCGCTCGAGGTACTCGACGATGTCATGTACAAGGCGATTGCCGTCGGGTTTGCCTTCTTCACCATCGCCACCATTCTCGGCGCGCTGTGGGCAGCCGAGGCCTGGGGTGGGTACTGGTCGTGGGATCCGAAGGAAACCTGGGCCCTGATCGTCTGGCTGAACTACGCTGCCTGGCTGCACATGCGCCTCATGAAAGGTTTGCGTGGCCAGGTTGCTGCCTGGTGGTCGATTGGCGGCTTGTTGGTGACCACTTTTGCCTTCCTCGGCGTCAACATGTTTCTCTCAGGCTTACACTCTTACGGAGAACTTTGATCCCGCAGAGGCTGCTGAGGCAGCCTCTTTTCTTTGTAAAGACGATCATGCTGATCCGGATACCGCGCCACGACGATCCCCGCCCTTCCGAGATTACGCCGCGCGAGCTGGCGGCATCGCGCCGGTTGTTCCTCCAGCAGGTGGCCGCCGGTACGCTGGCGGCTGCCGGCCTCGCCGATGTCGTCGCTGCCGATCGTGCGCAGCGGCCGCAGCTGCCGGCGCAGGCGAATCCGAAATACGTTGCGCTTGATAAGCCAACGGCCTATGCCGATGCCACCACCTACAACAACTTCTACGAGTTTGGGCTCGACAAGGGCGACCCCGCGCTATACAGCGCCACCCTGAAGACACGGCCGTGGACGGTGCGTATTGATGGTGAAGTAAAGAAGCCGCTTACGCTTGACATCGATGCCCTGCTCAAGCTGGCCCCCATGGAGGAGCGGCTGTACCGACTGCGCTGTGTCGAGGGCTGGTCGATGGCGATTCCATGGATAGGCTACTCGTTTTCCGAGCTGATCCGGCGCGTCGAGCCAACCGGTAATGCGAAGTTCGTCGAATTCACGACGCTGGCTGACCGCGCCCAGATGCCAGGCCTGCGCAGCCGCGTGCTGGACTGGCCCTATCTCGAGGGATTGCGCATCGATGAGGCCAACCATCCGCTGACGTTGCTGTGCTTCGGCATGTACGGTGGGCTGCTGCCCAATCAGAATGGCGCGCCGGTGCGCATCGTCGTCCCGTGGAAGTATGGGTTCAAGTCCGCCAAGTCGATCGTCCGCATCCGTTTCACCGAGACGCAGCCGCCCACTGCATGGAACCGCGCTGCCCCCGAGGAGTACGGCTTCTTTTCGAATGTGAATCCCGAGGTTGATCATCCGCGCTGGTCGCAGGCGACCGAGCGCCGGATCGGCGAGGATGGATTCTTCACCCGCAAGCGCAAGACGCAGATGTTTAATGGTTACCCGGAAGTGGCGTCGTTGTACGCGGGCATGGACCTGAAGAAGTTCTACTAGGCGATGGCGCCGACTGCAGCGCAACTTGCGTGGTTGAAGCGTCTTTTGTTCGTGCTGGCCCTGCTGCCGCTTGCGGTGATCGTGGTGGATGGTTTTGGTGGCAGGCTTGGCGCCAACCCGATCGAGACCATCACGCGCGCCAGCGGCGACTGGACTCTTTATCTTCTCTGTCTGACGTTGGTCGTGACCCCGCTGCGCCGGTTCACCGGCCAGCCGTGGCTGCTGAAGCTGCGCCGCATGCTCGGACTATTTAGCTTCTTCTATGCAAGCTTGCACTTCCTTTGCTTCGTCTGGTTCGATCATTTTTTTGATCTGACCGAGATGATCAAGGATGTGGTCAAACGGCCGTTCATTACCGTTGGCTTTATCGCTTTCCTGCTGCTGGTGCCGCTCGCGCTGACTAGCAGCGACGCGATGGTGCGCCGGCTTGGACGTCGCTGGATATGGCTGCACCGTCTTGTCTACGTCGTTGCCGTGCTCGCGATACTGCACTTCTGGTGGATGCGGGCAGGGAAAAACAACTTCGCTGAGCCGCTGCTGTTCGGCGTCATCGTGGCGCTGCTGCTAGGAATACGGATCGTGTTCCGCTGGCGGGCATCGCTGCGTTCTACCCGACCTTCGGTTTAATGGCGATGGCTGTCAGATAGCGCGAGAAAAGTGCGGCGGCACCCGCCATGCGCACGGCTGTCTCAGTCGGGAACGGATTCCAGCGCGAACAGGTCTGTCGGGTTCTCGCGCTTGCGGATCAGTGTGAAGCGGTCGCCATCAACCAGTACCTCGGCGGCACGTCCACGGGTATTGTAGTTCGAGGCCATCGTCATTCCATAGGCTCCGGCCGACATCAGGGCCAGCAGGTCGCCCTGCGCGAGCGTTAGCCGGCGTTCCCGCGCCAGCCAGTCGCCGGATTCGCAGACCGGTCCGACCACATCGTAGAGCCTGCCTTCCTCTTCCCGCCGCTGCAGCGGCTGCACGCCATGCCATGCTTCGTACATGGCAGGCCGCATCAGGTCATTCATGGCTGCATCGACCACTGCGAAGTTTTTCGTCGCACCATGTTTCAGGTACTGCACCTCCGTCACCAGCACGCCGGCATTGCCGACGATCGAGCGGCCCGGCTCGAACATCACGCTGATGGGCTTGCCGCCATGTTTTTCTGCACGCCAGCGGTCGATACGCGCGAACAGGCGCGACAGGTAGTCGGCCACGGCCACCGGGCGTTCGTCATCGTAGGTGATGCCGATGCCGCCACCGATATCGAGGTGGTGCAGGGCGATGCCATCGTCATGGAGGCGGTCGGCCAGCTCGATCACCTTGTCTAGTGCTTCCAGCAGCGGTGCATCGTCAAGCAGCTGTGAGCCGATGTGGCAGTCGATGCCGGTGACCTCCAGATGCGGCAGCCCGGCCGCCACGCGGTAGGTCTCGAGCGCATCCTCGAAGGCGATGCCGAACTTGTTTTCCTTCAGGCCTGTCGAGATATACGGATGAGTTTTCGGGTCGACATCCGGATTCACGCGTAGCGATACGCGCGCGCGCTTGCCCATGCTGCCGGCCACCTCGTTCAGGCGGTGCAGCTCAGGGATCGACTCCACGTTGAAGCACAGGATGCCATGCGCCAGCGCGAGCCGCATCTCCTCCCGCGACTTGCCCACGCCGGAGAAGATCACTTTGCCCGGGTCGCCGCCGGCCGCGATGACCCGCAGCAGCTCGCCGCCGGAGACAATATCGAAACCTGAGCCAAGCTTGCCTAACAGCGACAGCACGGCGAGGTTGGAGTTCGATTTGACCGAATAGCAGACTAGTGCGCCTTGACCATCACCACGGCCATGCGCGCGACAGGCGTTCGCATAGGCGAGGAAATTGTCGGCCAGGCTTGCGCGCGAATACACGTAGACCGGTGTGCCATGAGCAGCAGCAATAGCGGCCAGCGGGATGTTCTCGGCGTATAGGGTATCGCCGCGGTAATGGAAATGCGACATGGTCAGGGCTGTCGTGAAGAGGGCTGCGTAGAAGGCGGCGTGGAAGACTGCGCCGGTGACTGCCGCGCGGGCTGCACGTCGAACTCGCTGTCATCCTTGCTTTTCGGCGGCGGCGTGTCGGGCAGGTAGAGCGGGCCGGTCTGGCCACAGCCCGCGATGCTGACAAATGCAATCGCCGCTAGAATCAACAGGAGTCTCTGCATGGAATGGTTTTTCCGGACAGGGCGGCACGGGTCGTGCGCAATGAAAACAACTTTTGGAGTGTAGCATGAGCGAATCTGAATTCCTGGTCGCCGCCGAGGGGGTGCTCGGCGCCGTCGAGTCGGCTTTCGAGCACGCCGGCGAGGCAGCCGACCTGGATATCGAGTGTAGCCGCAGCGGCAATGTACTCGAGATCGAATTTGCAAATCGCAGCAAGATGATCGTCAACACCCAGGCACCGATGCGCGAGATCTGGGTTGCCGCCCGCGCCGGTGGCTTCCATTATCGGTTTAGCGATGGCCGCTGGGTCGATACGCGAGATGGCTCGGAACTCTTCGACGCGTTGTCAAGGCTGGCTAGCGCTCAGTCGGGCGCCGATCTGAAGATCAGCGCCTGAGCCCGGCTCAAAAGATCTCGCTCTTGGGTGTCTCTTCCGGCAGTGCTGGTTTGCTCTCGCCATTCCCCGGCGGGCCGACGCCCACCGAGCCGACGGCGGCTTCCGAGTATTCGCCGTACATGAAGTCGCCATTCTGCGAGACCACGCCGGACGGCGGCTCACGCTCCACCACTGGTAGCGAGGGTAGTGTCTTCTGCATGTAGCCGATCCAGATCGGCAGCGCGAGGCCGCCGCCGGTTTCGCGGTTGCCGAGGTTGCGCGGCTTGTCGAAACCTATCCACGCCACCCCGACCAGTTTCGGATGATAGCCAGCGAACCAGGCGTCGATCGAGTCATTGGTGGTACCCGTCTTGCCCGCGATGTCGACGCGCTTCAACGACAGTGCGCGAGTCGCCGTGCCGTAGCGGATTACGTCCTTGAGCATGCTGTCAACTAGGAAGGCGTTGCGACCGTCGATCACGCGCATCGTCTCGTCGCCGGCCTTGTCCGGAATCACCTGGAACAGTGTCTTACCGGCGTTGTCGGTAATCTTTGCTATCAGGTAGGGATTGACCTTGTAGCCGCCGTTGGCGAACACAGCGTAAGCGCCGGCAAGCTGCAGCGGGGTAACGGCACCCGCGCCCAGCGCCAGCGTCAGGTAGGGCGGGTTCTTGTCCGGGTCGAATCCAAAGCGGGTCACGTACTCCTGCGCATATTGCGCGCCGATCTTGTCGAGGACGCGGATCGATACCATGTTCTTCGACTTTGTCAGACCACGACGCATGGACATCGGGCCTTCGTACTTGCCGTCGTAATTCTTCGGCTCCCATGCCTGGCTACCCGTCTGCGATGCATCGTAGACGATCGGCGTATCGTTCACTATCGTGCCCGGCCAGAAGCCCTTTTCCAGTGAGGCGGAATAGATGAAGGGCTTGAATGACGAGCCTGGCTGGCGCCATGCCTGCGTCACATGATTAAATTTGTTGCGGTTGAAATCGAAGCCGCCGACCAGTGCGCGGATCGCACCATCCTCGGTATTTGCGGCCACGAACGCAGCCTCAACCTCGGGCAGCTGGATGATCGTCCAGTTACTGCCTTCCTGCATCAGCCGGATGATCGCACCGCGCCGGATACGCTTGTTGGTGGGCGCCTTCTCACTCAGCGCGCTGGCGGCCATGCCCAGGCTACCATCGGCGATGGTGACCTCTTCGCCCGATGCCATCAGCGCGCGCACGGTTTTCGGTCCGGTCGATAGCACCACGGCGGCCACGATGCCGTCGCTGTCAGGATGCTCGGCCAGCGCCGATTCGATCGCCGCCTCCGCCTCGGCCTTGTCGGCCGGGATGGTCATGAATCCCTCCGGTCCGCGGTAGGCCTGCCGCTTCTCGTAGTCGAGCACGCCACGGCGCAGCGCCAGGTAAGCGGCGTCCTGGTCGGCCTTGGTGATCGTGGTGAATACGTTCAGCCCGCGCGTGTAGGTATCCTCTCTATACTGGTCATAGACCATCTGGCGCGCCATTTCTGCGACGAACTCGGCATGCACGCCGAAATCGTTGCTGTCCATCTTGATCTTGAGCTTCTCTTCGCGTGCCTGTTCATATTGGGAGGCGGTGATGTAACCGAGGTCATTCATGCGCTGCAGAATGTACTGCTGGCGGGCGCGGGCTCGCTTCGGGTTGACCACCGGGTTGTTGGCCGATGGCGCCTTGGGCAGGCCGGCTAGCATCGCGGCCTCTGCCACCGTGATCTCGGAGAGTTTCTTTCCGAAATAGATCTGTGCGGCCGAAGCAAAGCCATAGGCACGCTGCCCAAGGTAGATCTGGTTCATGTACAACTCGAGGATCTGGTCCTTGGTCAGTGTCTGCTCGATCTTCCAGGCCAGAAGTACCTCGTACAGCTTGCGCTTGATCGTTTGCTCGCTCGACAGGAAGAAATTACGCGCGACCTGCTGTGTGATGGTCGATGCTCCCTGCCGGCTGCCGCTCAGTGCGTTATGGATCGCCGCGCGCAGAATCCCCCAGTAATCGACACCGCTATGCTGGTAGAAGCGGTCGTCCTCGATCGCCAGCACCGCCTGCTTCATGACTTTCGGGATGTCCTTGTAGCGCACCAGACTGCGGCGCTCTTCGCCGAATTCGCCGATCAGCACACTGTCAGCCGAGAACACCCGCAACGGTATCTTTGGCTGATAGGCCGCCAGCGAATCGATGTCGGGCAAGTTCGGGAAGGCCATCATCAGCATGAAGACGAGCAGCAGACATCCGAAGACCGCCAGGCCGGCAAGCACGCCAAACAGGCCGAGAGCGGCCTTGATCGGGCCGGGTAATGTCTTGCGACCCTGACCACCAGCGGTGGCGTCGGGCGAAGGGGGTGGGTTCATTCAGCCGGGGGAAAAGCACATGGTTGATGCACCTCATTATAGCGGCATGGACTCTTTCGCCTGTGGGTGCAGAGAGGAAAGCACGGGCGTAATGATCGCTCGTTCATCGCACACCAAGTCGTCACTTTGCTTGGTGTGGTGGCGATATTCCCGTCGATATTTGACAACGTACAAGGGACTTCACTTTACATTTTAGAAAGCGGCTTGCTAGCATCCGCCACAAATTTTAAATTTGATAACCCGGGGTGCAGGCTATGTTTTCTCTCGATCGCTGGTTAGGGCGTCGCCAGGATCCCGTGCTCGGTATCGATATCGGCACCGGCGGCATCCATGTGATCGAGCTTGGCAATCCCGGCTGGCCGTTCAGGATCAGGCATGCCGGCTACGCGCCGCTGCCTCAGGGGGCGCTCCGCGACGGCAGCATTGTGATGCAGGACGCCGTCACCGATGCGTTGCGCCGCGCTGTCAAGGCCAGCGGGACCCGGCTACGCGATGCGGCGCTGGCGCTATCCCCGCGCTCGGTCATGAAGAAAGTCGTGTCCTTGCCAGAGCCATTACACGAAGATGATCTCGAGGCCGAGGTTGATGCCGAGGCTGGCGCCAACCTGCCGTTCGAGCGTGCCGACATCGGTATCGATTTCGCGGTACTCGGACCAAGCGCCGGGCAAAGCGGCTTCGTCGATGTGATGCTGGTCGCCGCGCGCAAGGAGAACATTGACGAACGCGTCGCGCTTGCCTTGTCGGCCGGTCTGCGTCCCCGCATCATCGACATCGAGTCGCATGCGGTCCTGGCTGCGATCCGGCTCGCCGAGGCCGTGCGTACGGATACGGTGTCGCAGCCGGTGGCTGTATTGCAGATTGATGCCGAGCGCAGCCACTGTCTGTTCATGGTCGATGGCGAGCTACTGTTCGAGCGCGAAATTGCACCGCCTTCCCTGCGCCGTGACGCGGATCCGGTCGAGCAGATCTGCGTCGAGTACGAGCGCGTTGCGCAGATGTTCCGGGCATCGACCAGCGACTTGAACACCACACATCTCTACTTGTTCGGCAACTTTCCAGCTGGCTTGCCCGCGACACTGGCCGAACGCTTGGGAATCGGCGTGAGTGTGCCGGACCCGCTACCCGAGATGACGGGGTCGCTCGATCGCACCACACCGGCCACACACCCGCAGGCATCGGCCTGCCTGCTCGCCTGCGGGCTTGCCTTGCGGAGCTTTGACCGGTGAGCGGCTTCAACTTGCTGCCGTGGCGCGAAGAGCGTCGCCAGCGGCGCAAGCAGGAGTTCCTCCGGTGGCTCACATTGGCGTCACTGCTTGGCGGTAGCGTGGTCTTCGCGGTCTTCGCCGTCAACGCGGGTCGTCTCGCGGTTCAGCATGACCGCAACCAGCGTCTCGAATCTGAAAATGTGGCACTCGATCAGCGGATCCGGGAAGTCCGCGACCTGAAAAAAGACATCGAGGCGCTCAATGCGAGGCGCGCATCGGTCGAGCGCCTGCAGGCCGGGCGCGTCGTTGCCGTGCATCTGCTCGACGAGCTGGTAGAGCGTGTGCCTCAGGGTGTGGTGCTGAAGTCGCTCAAGCAGACCGACCGGATCCTGATGACGGGTCATGCGCAGTCGAACGCACGGGTTTCCGAACTATTGCAGGCGCTCGGCGGGCAAACGCGCTGGCTCGGTCCGCCGGAGCTTGTCGAAGTCAAGGCAGGCGTGAACGGGCAGGGGCGCGATGCCCGTCGCGTGGTCGAGTTCGCCATCGAGCTCGGCGTACCCGCAGCCGTCGGGAGTGTTCGATGAGCGGGGGTATGGTCGCGCAGGCAGAGGGGCCGCGTGCTTGGGCCGCACAATTTCGTGACCTCGGTGGGCGCGACCCGGCGCTCTGGCCTTTGCTGCCACGGATTACCTGCGCACTCGCTGCCATGGCCGCCGTTGTCGCAGCCGGCGGCTGGTTTGCGTGGTCGCCACAGTGGCAGGCACTGGAGGATGGGCGCACCGTCGAGCAGCGGTTACGTACTGCCTTCGAGCAGAAGCAAGTGCAGGCCCAGCACCTCGACACCCTGCGTCGCCAGAAGCTTGGGGTGCAGGCCGTCGTCGATCATCTCGAGCGCCAGCTACCTGGGAAGGCAGAAATGGATGCGCTGCTGGCCGATATCAGCCGGGCCGGCGCGCTGCGCGGCTTGCAGTTCGAGCTGTTCAAGCCTGGGCAGATGCGTATCGCAGATCATCATGCCGAGCTTCCAGTCGAGATGCGCCTTGCCGGATCCTTTCATGCGCTCGCCGGCTTTGTCAGCGATGTCGCTAACCTGCGGCGCATCGTCAGTATCGAGCGCATCTCGATCAGCCACCAGCGAGACAAACTGCTCGCCTTCGAATGCACCGCGCTCGCCTATCGCTACCTTGAGCCCGGGGAGGCGGCCGCCGCACGGCAATCGGCGGCGGACTTGAAGCGGACACCGAGGCGATGAACGTCAGATGTACGGTTACCCTTTTCGCCACACTGCTGCTCATCGGCTGCGACACGGCGAGCGACGATGACCTGCAGGCGTGGATGGAGGGCGTGCGCAAGCGCCAGCATGCGGTACCTATGGCAGCCGTGCCCGAGCCAGTTGCCGCTGCATTCACTTACGACGCCCGCAACCGCCCGGATCCGTTCGACCCTGCCCGACTGAGCCCGACCGATGACCTCGCATCCGCTGTGGGCAGCGTGCCCGATTTTCAGCGCACGCGCGAGCCGCTGGAGGCGTACGCGCTCGAAAGCCTGCGCCTCGTCGGCAGCTTGCGGCGTGGTCGCGAAGCGGTCGCGCTGGTGGAGGCCGACCGCCTGATTCATCAGGTGAGGCTTGGGAGCCATCTGGGCCAGGACTTCGGCAAGGTAGTGGCTATCGGCGACAACGGCATCGACATCGATGAACTGATACGGGACAGCGGCGGTGGCTGGAGCCGGCGGCGTGCGCAACTGAATTTGCAGGAGAGACGATGATGTATCGGGCCAAGTACTGGCGGGAGTGTCTGGCATGGATGCTTGCCTTGCTGTTGCTGGCCATCTCAGCCGACGGGTATGCCGAGGCGAATGCCTTGCGCGCCATTGATGTCGTGCGCGAGGGTGTGCAGCCGCAGCTGCGGCTGCAATTTCAGCAGCCGCTGGCTATCCCACCGTCTTCTTTCTCCACTACGTCACCACCGCGCATCGTGATTGATCTTCCGGATACTGTGAACGCTACCGGACAGATGCGCCGGATGGTCGATCGCGGCGAAGTGCGTCATATCGACATCGTGCAGGCGACGGGACGTATGCGGCTGGTATTTAACCTGAAGCGTTCGATGAGCTTCAGCACCGAGGTGCGTGACCGGGAGTTAATGGTGGTCCTGTCCGAAGTATCGGCAGGCGCGGCCTCGGCGGCGCGCGCGGCAGGCATTGCCAGCGAGCGCAACGCCATTGTCGATATCGACTTCCGCCGTGGAGACGGTGGTGCCGGCCGGGTAGTCGTCGATCTGGCCAGCGCACAGGCCGCCATCGATGTGCGGCGGCAGGGACAGGCGGTGGTCATCGATGTAATGAAGACCAGCCTGCCGGAGTTGCTGCGGCGACGGCTTGATGTGAAGGATTACGGCACGCCAGTGCAGGCCATTAGTGCTACGGCCAGCGGCGACATGGTGCGTCTGACCATCGAACCTCAGGGCCAATGGGAGCATCTTGCCTGGCATACCGAGCGCAGGCTGGTGGTGGAGGTTCGCCCGCTGAAGCAGGAGGAGCGAGCCAACGGCCGTGGCTACCGCGGGGAGAAATTGTCGCTGAACTTCCAGAACGTCGAGGTGCGCGCGCTGTTGCAGGTAATTGCTGACTTCACTGGCCTCAACGTCATTGCCAGCGACACTGTCGGCGGCAACCTGACATTACGCCTGAAGGACGTACCCTGGGACCAGGCACTCGATATCGTCATGCAGGCGCGCGGCCTCGACATGCGGCGCCAGGGGAATGTGCTGTGGATCGCGCCTAAAGACGAATTGCTGACGAAAGAGCGGCTCGAGCTCGAGCAACGCGCGCAGATTTCGGAACTCGAGCCGCTGATTACCGAAACCTTCCAGTTGAACTACCAGAAGGCCGAGGCATTCCAGAAGGTGTTTGGCCTCGACGGCCAGCCAGGTCGTGGCAGTATCCTGTCGCGACGGGGCAGTGCATCGGCCGAGCCGCGTACCAACAAGCTGTTCGTGACCGATACCCCGGCCAAGCTGGAGGAAGTACGGCGACTGATTCAGATCACCGACGTACCGCAGCGCCAGGTGCTGATCGAGGCGCGCATCGTCGAGGCCGATGACAGCTTCAACCGCAACCTCGGTGTCAGACTCGGCTACCTTGACTTGAACAACACGCGCGGTACCGGGCCGGTGGGGCTTAACCTCCCGGGCAACGGACGACTGGCCATGACCGGGAACTACCAGGGCGTGGGCGAGCAGACCGGGCAGGCGACCGCCAGCTCCGGCAGTTACTCGCCGAACACCCAGTTTGTGAACCTGCCGGCCGACCGGATTGGCGCCAATGCCGCTGCCAGCGTCGGCTTCAGCTTGTTCTCCGCAGGTGCCAACCGCTTCCTCAATCTCGAACTCTCGGCGTTGCAGGCCGACGGCAGGGGCAAGATTATTTCCAGTCCGCGCGTCGTGACTGCCGACCAGCAGCCAGCCATCATCGAACAGGGCGAGGAAATCCCCTACCAGCAGGCGACAAGCAGTGGTGCGACCTCAATCCAGTTTAAGAAAGCCAACCTGAAACTCGAGGTAACGCCGCAGATCACACCTGACGGCAACATCCTGCTGACCGTCGATGTCGCCAAGGACTCGCGCGGCATTGCAGTCGGCACGAGCTATGCAATCGACACCAAGCACGTCAAGACCAATGTACAGGTCGAGAACGGTGGCACGGTCGTGCTCGGCGGTATATTCACGCAGGACGAGCGCACCAACACCGCCAAAGTGCCGTTGCTGGGTGATATTCCCGGCGTCGGCGTACTGTTCCGCAACAAGAGTCAGCTACGCATACAGAAGGAACTGCTGATCTTCATCACACCGCGCATCGTCACCGAGACAGCAGGGCCTCGCCCGGCGCTGATTCCCTGACTTCGGGCAGCGAGGCAGATGGGATAAACTGTGATCTTTCCGGGGAAACAGCCCCCTGCAATGGTCACCATGCTGACGCCGAATTCCAATTTTTTCCTTGTCGGGCTGATGGGCTCGGGCAAGACCACTATCGGTCGCGCTTTGGCCAAGCGGCTCGGCCTGCGTTTTGTCGATGCCGATCATGAAATCGAGGCGCGTACGGGTGCCACCATTCCGCTGATTTTCGAGATCGAAGGCGAGGCCAGTTTCCGCCAGCGCGAAGCCGACGTCATCCGCGACCTGACCGCACAGCAGGGCATCGTGCTCGCCACGGGTGGCGGCGCTGTCCTGAACGAACAGAGCCGCCACTACCTCCGCGAGCGCGGCACGGTGATTTACCTGCGTGCCTCAGTCGCCAGTTTGGTACAGCGAACCAGCCACGACCGTAACCGCCCGTTGTTGCAGACCGCCGACCCGAAGGCGAAGATCGAGTCGCTCGCGCGCGAACGTGGTCCCCTGTACGAGGAAGTGGCCCACGTCGTTATCGAAACCGGCCGTCCGAATGTGCAGGCTATCGTCCAGAACATCCTCTCGCAGATCGCGCCGCTGGCGCCAGCCTTGCAGGCGACGCCTCCCGACGCGACCTTGCCGGTCGCCACCGATAGCGGTGGTGTTGTGTCCAACCATCCTTCCGCATGACCCGTACCATGACGCCGTCCTCTTCCGTATTTGCCAACCTGAGCGTTGATCTCGGCGAGCGCAGCTATCCGATCGTGATCGGCCGCCACCTGCTGGAGAGTGGCGAATTCGCCCGATACATTCCGGGTAAGCGTGTGGCGATCGTCACCAATACCGTAGTCGCGCCCCTGTATCTTGAGCGTCTGTCAGCCATGTTGCAGGCCGCCGGTAAGCAGTGCCTGTCCATCGTGCTACCGGATGGTGAGGAAGAGAAAAGCGCAGATAACCTGATGCGCATCTTCACCGCGCTGCTCGAGCACAAGTGCGATCGCAAGACCACGCTGGTCGCCCTGGGTGGCGGCGTGATTGGCGACATGACCGGTTTTGCGGCCGCAACTTACATGCGCGGCATACCTTTCGTGCAGGTGCCGACTACGCTGCTGGCGCAGGTCGATTCCTCTGTCGGCGGCAAGACAGCGATCAACCATCCGCTGGGCAAGAACATGATTGGCGCCTTTTACCAGCCGCAGGCGGTGCTGGCTGATACGGCCACGCTCGCTTCGCTGCCCGACCGTGAACTCTCGGCTGGCCTGGCCGAAGTAATCAAGCATGGTGCCATCATCGATGCCGACTTTTTTGGCTGGCAAGAGGAACACATGAGCAGGCTGATGGCGCGCGACGACGAGGCGCTTGCGCATGCGATTCGCCGCTCGTGCGAGATCAAGGCTGATGTCGTGCGTCAGGATGAGCGCGAGGGCGGCCTGCGCGCGATTCTGAACTTTGGTCATACCTTTGGTCATGCGATCGAGGCGGGGCTGGGTTATGGCGAGTGGCTGCACGGCGAGGCCGTTGGCTGCGGTATGGTGATGGCGGCCGATCTGTCGGTACGCCTTGGCTACCTCGCGCCCGTGGACAGGGCGCGTCTCGTTGCGCTGGTCAGGGCTGCCGGCTTGCCGACTGTCGCGCCCGATCTCGGCGAGCTACGCTGGCTCGAATTGATGGAAGTCGACAAGAAAAACGAGGACGGCAAGATCAAGTTCATCCTGCTCAAGCCGCTGGGGCAAGCGACGATAACCGGCGCCCCGGCTGATGTACTCAAGGCCACGCTGGCCGCCTGCACGAAAGCCCCATCATGAACGAGGTGTGCGAAGCCGGGCTCGCGCCTTACGCCGCGCGATCGTCGACCTCCGCAGGACGCAGTATCCGCGAGAGCCGGCCAGAGACGCGCAGTGAGTTCCAGCGCGACCGTGACCGCATCATCCACTCGACGGCTTTCCGACGCCTCGAGTATAAGACCCAGGTCTTCGTCAATCATGAGGGCGACCTATTCCGTACCCGTCTGACGCACAGTATCGAAGTCGCACAGATCGCACGTTCTCTGGCGCGTAATCTGCAGCTCAACGAAGATTTGGTCGAGGCGATTTCGCTGGCGCACGATCTCGGCCACACGCCGTTCGGTCACGCAGGCCAGGATGCATTGAACGCCTGCATGAAGGACTATGGTGGCTTTGAGCATAACCTGCAGAGTCTGCGCGTGGTGGATGCGCTCGAGCAGCGGTATGGCGCCTTTGATGGCCTGAACCTGATGTTCGAAACCCGCGAGGGCATACTCAAGCATTGCTCCCTATCGAACGCGGAGACACTCGGTGCGATCGGACGCCGCTTCATCGAGAGAAAACAGCCCAGCCTCGAGGCGCAGCTGGCCAATCTTGCTGACGAAATCGCCTACAACAACCACGATATCGACGACGGCTTGCGCTCCGGTTTGCTGACGGTCGATCAGCTGCAGGAGGTGGGTCTGTACGCCCGCCACAGTGCCGAAGTTCAGCGTCTGTTTCCCGATATAACGGGCCGGCGCGCCATCAATGAAACCGTACGGCGAATGATTAATGCGTTGGTCGTGGATCTGATCGAAAGCTCGCGTGCCAATATCGCAGCCGCCGGCGTACAGTCGATCGAGGATGTACGCCATGCACCGCCGCTGATCGGCTTCTCCGACGCGATGAAGTCAGAGGCGCAGGTGCTCAAGCGCTTCCTGCGCAAGAACCTGTACCAGCATTATCAGGTGAACCGGATGACGAGCAAGGCGCGCCGCATCGTCACCGACCTGTTTGGCATCTTCCTCAGCGGCCCGCAACTGCTGCCGCCGGATTACCAGACAGGCAGCGGCGACGTACTCGAGCAGGCCCGCAAGGTCGCCGACTATATCGCCGGCATGACCGACCGTTATGCGATGCGCGAGTACCGGCGTCTGTTTGCAGTGGACGAGATTTGAGGGGGATGGCAGGTTTCGCCTGCGGCGCTGCCTGCCCTGCGCAGCAATATATCTCCTTCATCCATAGGGTGGGTAGAGCCCAAAGCGAAACCCACCATGCATGCACTACAGATCTCGCAACGGATGCGCGTGATCGGGCCACGCACTGGTGAAGAATCGCTCCACCATCTCCGTCGTTACCTCACTTAGCACCGAAGGATTCCATTTCGGCGCATGATCCTTATCGATCGCCAAGGCGCGTACGCCTTCGATAACCTCGCCATGCTCGAAGCAGCGGCGCACCATGGTGCGCTCCATCCGCAGGCAGTCAGCCATATCGAGCGTTGCGGCACGACGAATCTGTGACAGGGTCACGCTCATCATCAATGGTGAGCGTTTCTTCATCGTTGCCAGCGTGGTGGCCGCGAACGCACTGTCGTCACTGGCCAGCGAATCCATGATTGCCTGCACCGAATCATGCCCGAAGTGCCTGTCAATTTCGGCGCGATCCCGCGCCAGCCGGCTCTGTACCGGATCGGCCTGCATTGTGAACGGCGCGGCAAAAGCCTGCGCAGCCTCACGTGCATCGTCACCTGCGATGATCGCCTGCGCTAATGCCTCCAGTTCAGCACTCGGCACGAACAGGTCGGCGAGTCCGGCGTAGCGTGCGTCGGCCGCGCCGATGACCTCGCCGGTGACACCCAGATAGGCACCCAGTTGTCCCGGGGTACGCGAGAGGAACCAGCCGCCGCCGACATCCGGGAACAGTCCGATGCCTGTCTCCGGCATGGCCATCTTCGTGCGCTCGGTCACGATGCGCACGCGTGCCTGGGGCCCTGCCTGTGCAATGCCCATGCCCCCACCCATGACGACGCCGTCCATCAACGCGACGTACGGTTTTGGGAAGGTGTGGACCAGGTGATTCAGCGCATATTCCTCGCTGAAGAAATCCTCGACAAGGGCCGCGCCGCCGGTGGCCGTAGCGCTGCCTTTCTGGTGGAAGAAGCGGATATCACCGCCTGCGCAGTAGGCGCGCTCGCTGCTGCTCCTGACCAGCACGGCCTGAACCGCGGGATCGCTGCGCCAGGTTCGGAGTGTCGCGGTCATCGCGCGCACCATATCGAGGGTCAATGAATTCAGTGCAGCGGGGCGGTCGAGCGTAATGACGCCGGTCATGCCGCGGATTTCGGTCTTGATGAAGTCGGTCATGCGAGCAGGGGAGTGGATCGAACAAGATGCACAGTGTAGCCGGACGGGCTGGTGTTGTATTTGCTACGTGGGAAGCCGGGCTTTGGGTGACGAAAATCATCATCGGCGCGGGCAACAAAAAAGGGCGCTGCCGCGCCCTTCGAGGAGAAAGTGGGGATATCAGGCGGCTTCGGTTTCCGATCCGTTATAGCCACGAATCCCCGCGTGCTGATGATCCTGGATCTTGCTCTTGTGCTTGAGCACCTGCCGGTCGAGCTTGTCCATCAGCAGGTCAATGGCCGCATACATATCCTGCGCCTCGCTTTCCACATGCAGGTCCTTGGCGCGCATATGCAGGTTGATCTCGGCTCGCTGACGTTTCTCCTTTTCGCTGCTGGCGTCAACGGCTAGCGTGACCGTGATATCGATGACATGGTCGAAGTGGCGCGTAATGCGCTCGAGCTTGTTTTCCACATACTCCCGAAGAGAGGGAGTCAGTTCCAGATGATGACCGCTGATCTTGAGATTCATACACAGCACTCCTTGGCATTGCGTCGCTGGAGGATCCGGCCAGCGCCGCCGGCAGGTGGGCCGGACGGAACGCAGCAACGGTTGAAAACTCTGGAAGACAGCCTACAGGGACTTGCGAAGATTGACAGGCGGTATTTTCAAGGCCTCGCGGTACTTAGCGACCGTACGCCGTGCCACGACCATTCCCTGTTCAGCCAGCATGTCCGTGATTTTGCTATCTGAAAATGGATTCTTGGGGTCCTCGGCTCCTATCAGCTGCTTGATCAACGCGCGGATCGCGGTTGATGAAGCTTCACCGCCGGCTTCAGTGGCCACATGGCTACCGAAGAAGTATTTCAGCTCGAACATGCCGTGCGGCGTCAGCATGTACTTTTGGGTAGTGACACGGGAGATGGTGCTCTCGTGCAGTCCCAGTGTATCAGCAATTTCTCGCAGAACAAGCGGCCTCATTGCGACCTCGCCATGAGAGAAGAAATTACGTTGCCTGTCTACAATCGCCTGTGCCACACGCAGGATCGTATCGAAGCGCTGGCGCATATTCTTGATCAGCCATTTCGCCTCCTGCAACTGCGACGAGAGCGAGCCTTCACCTTTGTTCTGCTTTAGGATATTCGCGTACATCGCATTGACCCGAAGCTTCGGCATCACCTCGCGGTTGAGCGTAACCTGCCATCCGCCCTTTGCCCGTTTGACAATCACGTCAGGTACTACATAGTCCGATGCGTCGCCGGCGAAAGCAGCGCCCGGGTGCGGGTTGCAGCGCCGGATCACGGCCTGGGCTTCGCGCAGGTCTTCGTCATCGCAATCGAGCGCCTTTTTCAGCTTGTTGAACTCGCGTTGTGCGAATAGTTCAAGATAACCTTCGACCAAGGTCAGTGCCATTCTTCGTGTAACAAGCGGCACCTTGTCCATGCGCCGGATCTGGATGGAGAGGCATTCGGAGGCGTTGCGTGCGCCGACGCCGGCCGGCTCGAAACTTTGCAGTAGCTTCAGCGCGACGTTCAACTCGTCGAGCTCAATGTCAAGCTCCTCGGGCAGCCTACTATGGATTTCCTCGAGCGATTCTTCGAGGTAACCGTTGTCGTCCAACGCATCAATCAGCAATTCCACCAGCGCGCGGTCGCGCCTGCTGTTGGCGGTGACGGACAGTTGCTCAAGCAGATGCTCGCGCAGTGTAGATTCGTGCGCCTCCAGCTGAGGTCGTGCGTTGTCATCTTCCGGCGCCTTGTTCGAGCGGGCAACGTCATCAAAGCTCCAGTCCCCTTCGCCGCTTGCGTCGCCGCCACCCTCGTCACTGCCTTCGCCGCCGGCTGGGGTATCAAAGCCGGTGTCCGCTCCCGGTGTGCCCACCTCAGCCTCCGACGCCGATGTGCTCGCTTGCGGACTGATGGCGCCGTCAGCCAGCAGGCGTACTGAGTGATCGAGGGGATCGTCGAGGCGCTCCAGCAGGGGGTTATCAATCAGCATCTGCTCCAGCTCCTGATGCAGTTCCAGTGTCGACAGCTGCAGTAGCCGGATCGACTGCTGCAGCTGCGGCGTCAGCGCAAGATGCTGGGAAACGCGGAGCTGTAGGGTCTGCTTCATGGGCCTCGCCGTTACATGCGGAAATGTTCGCCGAGATACACGCGGCGAACGGATTCATTGCCGATGATGTCATCCGGGCTGCCCGACGCAAGCACGGATCCCTGGTTGATGATGTACGCGCGGTCGCAGATACCGAGCGTCTCGCGCACGTTGTGGTCCGTGATCAGGACGCCGATGCCGCGCTCCTTCAGGAAGCGTACGATGCGCTGGATCTCGATGACGGCGATCGGATCCACGCCGGCAAAAGGTTCGTCGAGGAGGATGAAGCGCGGACTGGTGGCGAGTGCGCGTGCGATCTCGACGCGCCGTCGCTCTCCCCCGGACAGGGCCAGCGCGGGTGTGTCGCGCAGCTTCTCGATCTGTAGCTCGGCCAGAAGCGTCTCGAGCTGGCGTTCGATATCGTCGCGCGACAGTGGCTTGCCGTTGTCCGACTGCAGTTCAAGCACGGCGCGGATATTGTCTTCGACCGAGAGCTTGCGGAACACCGAAGCTTCCTGCGGTAGGTAGGAGAGGCCGCGCTGAGCCCGGCGGTGGATCGGCAGGCCAGAGATACGCTCGCCGTCGAGCAAAATCTCACCGGCCTCCGAGGGCACGAGGCCGACGATCATGTAAAACGAGGTCGTCTTGCCAGCGCCGTTCGGGCCGAGCAGGCCAATCACTTCGCCACTGCGAACGTCGAGCGAGACGTCACGCACCACCTGGCGGGCGCCATAGCTCTTTTGCAGGCCGCGGACTTGCAGCTGGCTGGCGGCGTTACTTGTCATTGCGTTCCTGGGTACGCGGCTGGATCGTGGCGCGTACGCGGCCACCACCCGGCTTGCTTTCGCCGGTCGCGCTGTTGGTTACGCTGTAGAACTCGGAGCGGCTGTCATAAGAGATAAACTCGCCCTCGACTTCGTCGGTCACGCGCGTGCCATCGAGCATCTTGATCTTCGATTGCTTGTAGAGTTTTGCGACCTCACTCTTGGTGTCGTATTCGATACGGTCGGCGGCGAAGCCTTCGATCCAGAGGTCTTTGCCTCCGTCGCGCTTCTGCCGAAATTTCGTCACACCGCCGGCCGGTGCATACATTGTCGCGTACTGGTAGCCGGCGGCATCTTGGCGCACCAGCAGCTTTTCGGCATGCATGACCAGCGTGCCGCGGGTCAGTACAACGTTGCCGATGAAGGTATTGGTCTGCTTGGCTTCGTCGTAAAACATCTGGTTTGCTTCGACATTGGTGGGTTTGTCGCGGTCGGCCCGTTCCGCATGCGCGAGGGTGGCCCATCCGATCAGGCAGACAAGAGCAAAGGATTTCATGATCGATTGAACGGTATTCTTCATCGAGGTCGGGTATCAACGAGGTTGTTCGAAGGTGACGCTGACGCGGCTGCTGAGCGTCAGCGCCCGCTGCCGGTTATCTGCGATCATGCCGACACCATTGAGTGTCGACTCACCGATCCGGGCGCGTACCGGGCGATCCGTTTTTACTACGTCCTGGTTCGGCAGGACGAGCATGAAGTCGGCATCCACGACCAGCGACTCCTGGTCGCGGGTCTGAGGCCGCTCGAGATGTACATCGTCGAACAGCCGGATTTCACTTTGGTCGCGGTTGATGCGCGCGGTTCTGGCGCGCATCGTCATCGGCGCGCGGTCGCGCGTGTAGCTGCGTACGCGTGGTTGCTCGACCAGGCTGCTGTCGCTGACCGGGTCATGCACAAGCCGTTCGCCCTCGACCACGTATTCAGCCTTGCCGTCAGCTGCCATGGCCACGTAGCTGAATTGGTCGATGATGTAGTCCGGTGCGGTACGCGCCGCACGCACCGGCGCGTTTTCCTCGGGGCGCTGGGCTACCTCGAGCGCCCAGTAGCTGGCTCCCGCAAGCAGCAGGACCATCGCCAGCGTCAGCAGCGCAGGCAGGCGGCGCTGCACATCGTTCACGTGAGATACGGCGCCAGAGCCGCCTCGTAGTTGCCCTGCGCACGTAGGATGAAGTCGCACACTTCGCGTGCTGCGCCGCTGCCGCCGCGGGCTTCGCTGATGAAATGTGCACGTGCGCGTACTTCTGGGTGACCATTTGGAACGCTGGCTGCAAAACCAACGCGCGTCATGACCGGCAGATCGATGACATCGTCGCCCATGAAGCCACATTCGTCGGTGGATAACTGCAGCTCGGAGCGCACCGTCTCGTAGGCGGTGCGCTTGTCGTGTACGCCCTGCAGGAGTATCGCGATGCCGAGGTCACCCGCGCGACGGGCAACGATGGCCGAGCTACGGGCGCTGATGATGGCCGCCTTCACGCCTGACTGCTGCAGCAGCTTGATGCCGTGCCCGTCGAGTACGTTGAAGGTTTTGATCGTCTCGCCGTCGGTGCCGTAGCGCAGGCCACCGTCGGTCAGCACGCCGTCCACGTCGAAAATCATCAGTTTCAGGCGCTGCGCGCGCGCCGTTGCCGGGTGCATCGCAGGCGTCGTCATCAGATCACCTTCGCTCGTGTCAGATCGTGGATGTGCAGCGCACCTACCAGCGTTCCATCGGCCTCGGTCACGAGGACCTGGTTGATGCGGAAGGCCTCCATCAGCTCGACCGCCTCGACGGCCAGCTGATCCGGCCCGACCCCGCGCGGGTTTGCATGCATGACCTCGCGTATGGTGGTCTTGGAGAAATCCCTGCCCTGCTCGATCAGTCGGCGCAGGTCGCCGTCGGTGAAGATACCGACTACGCGCGAGGCGTGGTCGACGATGGCGGTCATGGCCATGCCCTTGCGCGTGACCTCGAGCAGTGCCTCGGGCAGCGGTACGTCCGGCGTGACAGTCGGTACTGCATTCCCGGTACGCATGACGTCGCGTACGAGGGTCAGCAGGCGGCGGCCGAGCGATCCGCCCGGGTGTGAGCGCGCGAAGTCCTCTGCGCGGAAACCGCGCGCATCGAGCAGGGCGACCGCCAGCGCGTCACCGAGCGCAAGCGTTGCCGTGGTGCTGGCTGTCGGCGCCAGGTTCAGTGGGCAGGCTTCCCTGGCGACGGCGACGTCGAGGTGAACGTCGGCCAGATTCGCGAGCGAGGAATCGGGACGGCCGGTCATCGAGATCAGCTTCGCGCCCATGCGCTTGATGACGGGAACGATGGCGAGTAGTTCCTCGGACTCGCCGGAATTCGAGATGGCGATCATCGCGTCGGCCTCGGTGACCATGCCGAGGTCGCCATGGGCTGCCTCTGCCGGATGCACGAACAGCGCAGGCGTACCCGTGGAAGCGAGGGTAGCGGCGATCTTGCGGGCGATATGGCCCGACTTCCCCATGCCGGAAACCACCACCCGCCCACGGCAGGCCAGCAGCAGGGCAGTCGCGCGGGCAAAGGCCCCGTCGGCGGTCGGGGTCAGTCGCGAGGTCAGGTCGAGGATCGCTTGTGCTTCAATCTCCAGCGTCTGTCTGGCGAGCTCGACAGCGCGCAAGGCAGCCGCATTATCAAAATGCTTCGGAGAATTTTTCTCATGCGTTACACTCATGCGGAGAGTATAGCTGAAGTCGCAAAGCAAAAAACCTGCCAGACGCAATTAATCATCGAAGGCCTCGCCCTGCCAGTGTCGGGCAGGGTCGGCCGGAAACTCAGCCGGAAACCTTTGCCGCCAACCCTTTATCGCGCCCATGTCTTCCGCCCTTGAGATCACGCTGTTGCTGTTGGTGGCCGCCGTGCTGGGCGTCGTGATCTTCCGGATCATGCACCTGCCGCCGATGCTGGGCTATCTGGCTGTCGGCGTGCTGATCGGTCCGCATGCGATGGGGCTGGTCTCCAACTCGGCGGTGGTGCACACGCTGGCCGAATTCGGCGTGGTCTTCCTGATGTTCTCGATCGGACTCGAGTTCTCTCTGCCGAAGCTGAAGTCGATGCGGCGCAATGTATTCGGGCTGGGCATGGCGCAAGTCGTGCTCACGATAGCGGTCACCATGCTCGGCGGCGCCGCTCTGGCCAGTTTGCTGCCGCAATACTTCTCATTGAACTGGAGCACGGCTTTCGCCCTCGGCGGTGCGCTGTCGATGTCATCGACAGCGATCGTGCTCAAGCTGCTGACTGAGCGTCTTGAACTCGAGAGCGAGCACGGGCGGCGCGTCACCGCAATCCTGCTGTTCCAGGACCTGGCAGTCGTGCCGCTGCTGATTCTCGTGCCGGCACTGGCCAGCCCTGGCGGAGACATCGTTGAAGACCTCGCCAAGGCAGCCGCGAAAGCCGTCTTTGTACTCGCCCTGCTACTGACCTTCGGACAGGTACTGCTGCGGCGCTGGTTCCGCATCGTCGTGCAGCGGCGTTCGCATGAACTATTCATGCTGAACGTGCTGCTGATTACCCTGGGTGCGGCATGGATCACCGAGCTGGCAGGCCTCTCGCTGGCGCTTGGTGCTTTCATCGCCGGCATGCTGATTTCCGAGACCGAGTACCGGCTGCAGGTCGAAGAAGATATCAAGCCCTTCCGCGACGTGCTACTGGGGCTGTTCTTCATCACCGTCGGCATGATGCTTGACATGGTATTGGTGTTCAATAACCTGCTGCTGGTGCTGGCGATGTTGGCTATTCCGGTGCTGATGAAATTTGCGCTCATCGCCTTGCTCGCCCGTTTGTTTGGCGCGTCCTCCGGCGTCGCCATCCGCACGGGTCTCTGCCTGGCCCAAGGGGGGGAGTTCGGTTTCGTGCTCCTTAGTCAGGCCGGTGGGCTGGGACTGGTCGATAGCGAGCTGGTGCAGCTGATCCTCGCGTCGATGGTGCTATCGATGCTCGCCACGCCCTTCCTGATCGCTAACGCCGACCGCATCGTGCTTAAGCTCTCGCGCAACGAATGGATGCAACAGTCGCTCGCGCTGACGCAGATTGCGACGCGCACGATGAGCGAGGAGCGGCACATCATCATCGCCGGCTTCGGTCGCAGCGGCCAGAGCCTCGCCCGCCTGCTGGAGGAGGAGGGCATCCCCTACCATGCGCTTGATCTTGATCCTGAGCGCGTGACCGAGGCTCAGGCCGCCGGGGCGCAGGTGTCGTACGGCGACGCGACGCGGCGCGAGAGCCTGATGGCCGCCGGCATTCATCGCGCAGCCGCGCTCGTCATCACCTACGCCGATACCCATGCCGCGCTGAGGACGCTGCATTTCGCCAACGAGCTGGCGCCCGCGCTGCCGGCCATCGTCCGCAGTGTCGATGATGATGATCTCGACCGGCTACGCGCCGGCGGCGCCGATGAGGTCGTTCCGGAGCGTATCGAGGGCAGTCTGATGCTGGCCTCGCATGCGCTGCTGCTAATGGGCGTGCCGCTGCGGCGCGTCGTGCATCGCGTGCAGCAGGCGCGCAGCGAGCGCTATGCCTCATTGCGTGGCTACTTTCATGGCATGGACGATGCAGCTGACGACGATGTTCGGATGCACGTCAGGCTGCACTCGGTGCCACTGCGCGATCGGGCGGCAGCCATCGGACAGACCTTCGGCGCGCTCGGATTATCCGAATTGGGGGCCGAGGTGACCGCCATACGGCGTGGCAAGAGCCGCATTCCTTTCTCCCCCGAGACCCGACTCGAGGCTGGCGATGTCGTCGTACTGCGCGGTACCGCCGAGGCGGTCGAGCGCGCCGAGCAACGGCTGCTCTGAGGCTCCATGGAAGTTTTTCACCGCATCGCGAGCATCATCCTGCCCGTCTTCCTGATCGTCGCCGCCGGCTATGCATACTCCCGGCTGCGCGGCGAGGTCGTCAAGCCGGATATGGCCGCGCTCAACCGTATCAGTGTCGAGATGTTGTGCCCTTTGTTGCTGTTTTCCGCCCTGGCAGCCAAGGATTTCGACGTGGTCGCGAACCTGCCGCTGCTGCTGGCTGGTTGTTTGATCGCGCTGGGATCCGGGCTGATCGCCTGGCCCATCTCGCGCCTGTTCGGCTTCGACGCTCGTACTTTCGTCCCGCCGATGATCTACAACAATTGCGGCAACATGGGGTTGCCGCTGGCGGTGCTGGCCTTCGGCCCGACCGGACTATCGGAAGCAGCTGCGATGTTCATGGCCTGCAGCCTGGTGTACTTCACGGTGGGCATACGCCTCATGGAAAGCGGTCGTACGGGCCCCCGACGCGCGACGCTGCGGATGTTCGCTAATCCGATGATGCTGGCCATGAGCGCCGGCATGCTTTTTGCCGTCTTCGGACTAACCTTGCCGCCGATACTGATGCAGGCCCTGCGTCTGCTGGGTGAGGCCAGCATTCCGCTGATGCTGCTGGCGCTGGGTGTAAGGATGGCCGACGTGAGTTTTCACAGCTGGCGTATTGGTTTGGTGGGTGCGGTGGTATGCCCGCTAGCCGGACTCGCGGTCGCTGCCGCGCTTGATCCGCTCTTGCCACTGTCGGCTGTGCAGCGCGGTCAGATGTACCTGTTTGCCTCGCTGCCGCCGGCAGTGTTTTGCTTCATCGTCGCTGAAAACTACCGGCAGGAACCGGACAAAGTCGCAGCCATTGTCTTGCTGGGCAACGCCGCCGCGCTGGGCTTTGTTCCGCTGGGCTTGTGGATGGGCATGTAGCCCGGCCACGAGCCATCCGGTTCAGGCCCGCTTCTTCTCTTTCTTCTGGACGAGCAGCGGGGCAAGGTACTTGCCGGTGAAACTGATCGCGTTGCGCGCCACCTCCTCTGGCGTTCCGGTAGCGATGATCTGCCCGCCACCGGCGCCGCCCTCGGGGCCTAGGTCGACCAGCCAGTCTGCCGTCTTGATCACGTCGAGATTGTGCTCGATGATCACGACGGTATTGCCCTGGTCGCGCAGGCGGTGAATCACCTTCAGCAGGAGCGCGATATCGTGGAAGTGCAGGCCGGTTGTGGGCTCGTCCAGGATATACAGGGTACGACCGGTGTCGCGTTTGGACAATTCCAGTGACAACTTCACGCGCTGCGCCTCGCCGCCGGATAGTGTGGTCGCGCTCTGACCGAGGCGGATGTAGCCAAGTCCGACGTCCAGCAGTGTCTGCAGCTTGCGCGCGATCAGGGGCACGGGCTTGAAGAACTCGAACGCATCCTCTACCGTCATCTCGAGAACGTCCGAGATGTTCTTGCCCTTGTA
>CAZESK010000005.1:22957-27687 GCA_964515155.1 uncultured Bifidobacterium sp. | reverse complement strand
CGAACGCATCCTCTACCGTCATCTCGAGAACGTCCGAGATGTTCTTGCCCTTGTAATGCACCTCGAGTGTCTCGCGGTTGTAGCGCTTGCCGTGGCAGACGTCACAAGGTACGTACACATCCGGCAGAAAGTGCATCTCCACCTTTAGCACACCGTCGCCCTGGCAGGCTTCGCAGCGTCCGCCTTTAACGTTGAACGAGAACCGGCCGGCAGTGTAGCCGCGCTCTTTTGCCTGCGGTACGGTAGAGAAGAGCTCACGGATCGGTGTGAACAAGCCGGTGTAGGTCGCCGGGTTCGAGCGCGGTGTGCGTCCGATTGGTGCCTGGTCGACGGCGATCACCTTGTCGAAATGCTCGAGCCCGGTGGTGCTGTCATGCTCGGCCGGCTCGGTTTGCGACCCATACAAGTGGCGCGCCAGTGCGTGGTAAAGCGTGTCGTTGACCAGCGTCGACTTACCCGAGCCGGATACGCCAGTCACGCAGGTCAGGAGTCCTACGGGCAGTTCCAGTGTTACGTCTTTCAGGTTATTGCCGCGTGCGCCCTTGATCGTGAGCTGCCTTTGCGGATCTGCCGGCACCCGGCGCGCGGGTATATCGATGGCGAGCGTACCGTTCAGGTATTGTGCTGTGAGTGACTCGCGGTGCGTGAGGATATCGTGCAGTGAGCCGTGTGCGATGACCTTGCCACCATGCACGCCAGCGCCGAGGCCCATATCGACGATATGGTCGGCACAACGAATCGCGTCCTCATCGTGCTCGACCACCAGCACCGTATTGCCGATATCGCGCAGATGCTTGAGGGTGGTGATTAGGCGATCATTGTCGCGCTGGTGCAGGCCGATCGATGGCTCGTCCAGCACGTACATCACGCCGGTCAGCCCAGAGCCGATCTGCGAGGCTAGTCGGATGCGCTGAGCCTCGCCACCCGACAGGGTGTCCGCACTGCGATCGAGCGACAGGTAGTCGAGGCCAACATTGTTCAGGAAGCGCAGACGCGCGACGATTTCCTTGATGATGCGGTCAGCAATCTCTTTCTTGGCACCTTTGAGCTTCAGGCTTTCGAAGAAGCCCAGCGTTTCCCGCAGTGGCAGTTCGGCGATCTGGAAAATGGCACGCTGCTGCGCGCCATTGCCGACCTTCACATAGCGTGCCTCGACGCGCAGGCGTGCGCCGTGGCAGGCCGGGCACTCTTTTTCATTGATGAATTTCGCCAGTTCTTCCTTGACTGCCATCGAGTCGGTCTCGCGATAGCGGCGCTCGAGGTTATTCACTACGCCCTCGAAGGTATGCTCTCGCATCACTGTGCGCCCGCGTTCGTTGATGTAGGCGAATGGCACTTTTTCCTTCCCCGAGCCGTACAGCACGACCTGCTGCGCTTTCTCTGGCAGCTTCTCGAAAGGCACATCGACATCGAAGTCGTAATGCTTGGCCAGTGAGGACAACATCGAGAAGTAGAACTGGTTGCGCCGGTCCCAGCCCTTGACCGCGCCGGAGGCAAGTGACAGGTTAGGGAAGGCGACGATGCGCTTCGGATCGAAGAACTCGATATGGCCGAGACCGTCGCACTCCGGGCAGGCACCCATGGGGTTGTTGAACGAAAACAGCCGTGGCTCGAGCTCCTGCAGCGAGTAGCCGCAGATTGGGCAGGCAAACTTGTTCGAGAATAAGTGCTCTGCGCCAGTGTCCATTTCCAGCGCGATCGCGCGGCCGTCGGCCAACCGTAGCGAAGTTTCGAAGCTCTCGGCCAACCGCTGCTTGATGTCTTCGCGCACTTTCACGCGGTCGACCACGACATCGATCGTATGCTTTTCCGTCTTCTTCAGTTTGGGCAGCGCATCAGCTTCATGGATTTTTGCTGGCCCGGTGCCGCTCTGGATACGGAAGCGAACAAATCCTTGTGCCTGCATCTGCTCGAACAGGTCGGTGTGCTCGCCTTTGCGGTTGGCGATCACGGGTGCAAGAATCATCAGCTTCGTGTCCTCGGGCATTGCGAGCACGGTATCGACCATCTGAGATACCGATTGCGCGGCCAGCGGGTTCTCCGGATGGTCCGGGCAGTAGGGCGTACCGACACGCGCGAACAACAGGCGCAGGTAATCGTGGATCTCGGTGACCGTGCCGACCGTCGAGCGGGGATTGTGCGAGGTTGCTTTCTGTTCGATCGAGATCGCTGGCGACAGGCCCTCGATCAGGTCGACATCCGGCTTCTCCATCAGCTGCAGGAACTGGCGTGCGTAGGCCGACAACGACTCGACATAGCGTCGCTGGCCTTCGGCATACAGCGTATCGAACGCCAGCGACGACTTGCCCGAGCCCGACAGCCCGGTGATGACGATTAGCTTATTGCGCGGCAGGTCGAGACTGATGTTCTTCAGGTTGTGGGTACGTGCGCCCCGGATGCGAATTTCTTCCATGTGGCCTGTGGTCTGGTGGACTCGGATTCGTGTCGTTTTGCAAAAATCGCGGGTCGGTAGGTGCGGGTCAACCTGTTACTATAACGGGTTTTCGCAACCTGATTATTTGCTGCTCCATCGCACGATTTCCGTTGCGCAGCAGTCTCATGGCCCTTCAGTCTGATTACCCTTCTATGTCGACACCCGGGGATTCCTCGTCCAGCCGCATGACGGCCCTCGAAGTGCGCGCGAGCGTGTCGCTTGCCTCCATCTTCGGTCTGCGCATGCTGGGGCTTTTCCTGATCCTGCCGGTGTTCGCCGTTCATGCGACCTCTCTGCCCGGCGGCGACAATGCCATCCTGGTGGGACTCGCGATGGGCATGTACGGCCTGACACAGGCCATCGGCCAGATTCCGTTCGGCATTGCGTCCGACAAGTACGGCCGTAAGCGCATCATTATCATCGGGTTGTTACTGTTCATTGCCGGCTCGCTGCTGGCAGCGATCGACACGCATGTCATCTGGGTCATCATCGGGCGTGCCGTGCAGGGCGCAGGTGCCGTGTCGGCGGCAGTGACTGCGCTGATTGCCGACTCCACGCGCGATGAGCATCGCACCAAGGCCATGGCGCTGGTCGGGGCTTCGATCGGTTTCAGCTATGCCGCCTCGCTGGTCATCGCGCCGGTGTTGTACGCCGCTGTTGGTATGCGCGGCATGTTCCTGCTGGTGGCCGTGCTGGCTGTTGCTGCCATCGCAGTGGTGCTGTTCGTGGTGCCCAAGGCGCCGCCGCGGCCGCCCGAGCGTGCGTCGTTGCGCGACGTGCTGCGCGACGGCGAACTGATGCGTATGAATGTCGGCGTATTCGCTTTGCATGCGATTCAGATGTCGATGTTTGTTGTCTTGCCGAATGTGCTGGTCAGCGCAGGCGGCATGAGCATCGATCAGCACTGGAAGATTTACCTCCCCGTCGTGCTTGCATCCTTCGTGCTGATGCTGCCGCCAATCTTTCTTGGGGAGAAGCGCGGTCGCATGAAGCACGTGTTCGTCACCGCCATCATCCTGCTCTTGATTGTCGAGGTCGGTCTGCGTGCGGCCGTTGTGCAGCCGCAGCTGTCGTTCGGTCTGCTGGTCATGCTGCTGCTGGCCTTTTTTGTCGCGTTCAATATTCTCGAGGCGAGCCAGCCCTCGCTGGTATCAAGGCTGGCACCGGCCGGTGCGCGCGGCGCGGCGCTCGGTGTCTATAACACCATGCAGGCCATCGGTCTGTTTGCCGGCGGTGCCGGCGGCGGCCTGCTCGCTCAACACTTCGGCGCACCCGCGGTGTTTACTGCTGGCTGTCTGGTCACGGTGGCCTGGCTTATAATCGCGGCATCCATGAAGAACCTGCCGCGTCGCGCCAAGACCGTCGCAGCACCCACCTGATTTTTATTTCAAGCCGCTTTCCACACGGGAGATTCGTATGGCATCCGTCAACAAGGTCATCATCGTAGGCAACCTCGGGCGCGATCCCGAAACACGCTACATGCCGAGCGGCGATGCGCTGACGAACATTGCAGTGGCCACGACTGATAAGTGGAAGGACAAGGCTACTGGCGAGCAGAAGGAAGCGACCGAGTGGCATCGCATCGCATTCTTCGGCAAGCTGGCCGAGATCGCAGGTCAGTACCTGAAGAAGGGTTCGCAGGTCTACATCGAGGGCAAGCTGCGCACCCGAAAGTACACTGACAAGGATGGCGTCGAGAAGTACTCCACCGAAATCGTCGCCGACGCGATGCAGATGCTCGGCAGCCGTCAGGGTATGGGCGGCGGCGCGGCACCGATGGACGATAGCGGATACGGCGGCGCATCGCGCCCGCCCGCGCAGGCGCCTGCCCGCGCACCGGCACAGGCGCCGGCACGCAAGTCTGATTTCGACATCGGCGACGACGACATCCCGTTCTGATCCCCTGCGAAGGGCTGCGCGATGGCACGGCTGCCTCGTCTGGTTGTCCCGAACCACTTGCATCATGTGGTCACGCGCGGCAATAACGAGCAACCTGTTTTTCTCGGTGAGGAAGACTACCGGCAGTTTCTCGTCTGGTTGCGCGAAGCGGCGCAGCAGCATCAGGTGGCCATTCATGCCTACGCACTCCTCCCCGCGCGGTTTCACCTGCTGGCCACACCGGCCGATGAGCCGGGTCTCGGCCGAATGATGCAGGCGGTTGGCCGCCACTACGTCCCCTGGTTTAATGCCCGTCACGGTCGCTCCGGTGGCCTGTGGGAGGGGCGTTTCCGTGCAACCGTCGTGGATGCGGCCGACTATTTCTGTGCCTGTACACACTGGATCGAGTACCAACCCG
>CAZESK010000005.1:0-22857 GCA_964515155.1 uncultured Bifidobacterium sp. | reverse complement strand
GTGGATGCGGCCGACTATTTCTGTGCCTGTACACACTGGATCGAGTACCAACCCGTGCTTGCCGGGCTCGCGCCCGACATGGCGGTTTACCCGTGGTCCAGTCATGCGCACCACCTAGGGCTGCGCAAGCAGGCCTGGTTGAAAGACCATGCGGTGTACTGGGCTCTCGGCAATACGCCATTCGACCGGGAGGCGGCGTTCCAGCAACTGTGCGAGGTGCCGCCCGATCCGCGCATTGCCGACGCCATTGAGGCCGCCACCCGGAAGGCCTGGGCGCTGGGCGGTGAGGCATTCAAGGCATCACTGGCCAAACTCACCGATCGCCGCTTGCAACCGGCTCGGCGCGGCCGGCCCCCACGTCGGGTCGAGGCCTTGCCGGCGAATAATGAGCCGGCATTGACTCCGCCCGGCACGACAAAGGAGTCGACGGGGGTGGTGCGTACGGCCCCCGCCCGGCGTCGCACCATGGCCAGCGGTCAGGACGGCTGACGGCTTTCCGGTGTGCGCCGATCCATGACGCAGAACCTGCACCATCATTAATCTGTCCCCATTTAAATTTGCACCGGATCGATGCGAATTTTAAATAGCATCCGACCCTATTTATTTCGATTGAATCCTCTTTTGCATTGCACTATTCTTCGCAGTCCTTCGAATAGTTTTTGGAGTACCGCAATGCAAGCGCAAGGCTTATACGATCCGTCCAACGAACATGACGCTTGCGGCGTCGGCTTCATTGCCCATATCAAGGGGCAGAAAAGCCATTCAATCGTCGAGCAGGGTCTGCTCATCCTGAAAAACCTGGACCACCGCGGTGCGGTCGGTGCAGACCCCCTGATGGGCGACGGCGCCGGTATCCTGATCCAGATTCCAGACGCCTACTACCGTGAAGAAATGGCCCGGCAGGGCGTGACCCTGCCGCCGCCCGGCGAATACGGTGTTGGCATGGTGTTCCTGCCGAAGGAGCAGGCATCGCGGCTGGCTTGCGAGCAGGAAATCGAGCGCGCCGTGCTGGCTGAGGGTCAGGTGGTGCTCGGCTGGCGTGACGTGCCGATCAACCATGAGATGCCGATGTCGCCCACGGTGCGTGAGAAAGAGCCGCTGATCCGCCAGATCTTCGTTGGCCGTGGCCAAGATGTGATGGTCACCGACGCGCTTGAGCGCAAGCTGTATGTGATCCGTAAGTCGTCCGGCCACGCGATCCAGGCATTGAACCTGATGCACGGCAAAGAGTTCTTCGTGCCGTCGATGTCGGCGCGCACCGTCGTGTACAAAGGCCTTCTGCTGGCAGATCAGGTCGGCGTGTACTACAAGGATCTGCAGGATCCGCGCTGCGTGTCTGCGCTGGCACTGGTTCATCAGCGTTTTTCGACGAACACCTTCCCCGAGTGGCCGCTGGCGCACCCGTACCGCCTGCTGGCACACAATGGCGAGATCAACACGGTCAAGGGCAACTTCAACTGGATGCGCGCGCGCGAAGGTGTGATGAAGTCCGCCGTGCTTGGCTATGACCTACAGAAGCTCTTCCCCCTGATTTATGAGGGTCAATCAGACACTGCCTGCTTCGACAACGCGCTCGAACTGCTGGTGATGGCGGGCTATCCGATCGCCCAGGCGATGATGATGATGATCCCGGAAGCGTGGGAAAACCACACGCTCATGGACGAGAACCGTAAGGCCTTCTACGAATACCATGCGGCGATGATGGAGCCGTGGGATGGCCCGGCGGCAATGGCCTTCACCGACGGGCGCCATATTGGCGGAACGCTCGACCGCAACGGCCTGCGCCCGGCGCGTTACCTCGTGACCGATGATGATCTGGTCGTGATGGCCTCAGAGTCTGGCGTGTTGCCGATTCCGGATTCGAAGATCGTCAAAAAATGGCGCCTGCAGCCGGGAAAGATGTTCCTCATCGATCTCGACGCCGGCCGCATCATCGACGACAAAGAACTCAAAGACACCTACGCCAACGCCAAGCCGTACAAGCAGTGGATTGACTCGGTGCGGATCAAGCTCGACGAGATCCAGGCCGACGCTGAACAGCGCACGCCGCAAGCTAGCCTGCTGGATCGCCAGCAAGCCTTCGGCTACACGCAGGAAGACCTCAAGTTCCTGATGGCGCCGATGGCCGTGGCTGGTGAGGAAGCGACCGGCTCGATGGGCAATGACTCGCCCTTGGCTGTCATGTCCAATCGCAACAAGCCGCTATACAACTACTTCAAGCAGCTCTTTGCGCAGGTCACCAATCCGCCGATCGACCCGATCCGTGAAGCGATGGTGATGTCACTGGTGTCTTTCATCGGGCCGAAGCCGAACCTGCTCGACACCAACAACATTAACCCGCCGATGCGTCTCGAGGTGGCCCAGCCCATCCTGGACTACAAGGATATCGCCCGTCTGAGAAATATCAGCGAGCACACTGGCGGCAAGTTCCGTTCGTTCGAGCTCGACATCTGCTACCCGGTGGCCTGGGGCAAGGAAGGTGTCGAGGCGCGCCTGGCGTCGCTGTGCGCGCAAGCCGTCGATGCAGTGAAGTCGGGTCACAATATCCTGATCGTTTCCGACCGGAAGGTAGACAAGGACAGCGTCGCCATTCCTGCATTGCTCGCGACCTCGGCGATCCACCAGCATCTCGTCAGCAAGGGCATGCGCACGTCGACGGGCCTGGTTGTCGAAACAGGTTCTGCACGCGAGACGCATCATTTCGCGCTGCTCGCCGGCTATGGTGCCGAGGCTATCCACCCCTATCTCGCGCTCGACACGCTGGTTGACATGGCCAAGGGCTTGCCGGGTGACTTGTCGGCCGAGAAGGCTGTCTACAACTTCCAGAAGGCCCTCGGCAAGGGGCTGCTGAAAGTGTTCTCGAAGATGGGCATCTCGACTTACATGTCCTACTGCGGAGCGCAGATTTTTGAGGCTATTGGCTTGAACAAGGCCATGGTCGAGAAGTACTTCAAGGGGACGGCGTCCAATGTCGAGGGTATCGGCGTCTTCGAGGTGGCCGAAGAGGCGCTCCGCCTGCACAGCCTGGCTTTCGGTAACGACCCGGTACTGGCCAACGCACTCGATGCCGGTGGCGAATATGCGTTCCGCGTCCGTGGCGAAGACCACATGTGGACGCCGGACGCGATCGCCAAGCTGCAGCACTCGACCCGCGCGAACAACTTCAGCACCTACAAGGAGTACGCGCAGATCATTAACGATCAGTCCAAGCGTCACATGACGCTGCGCGGCCTGTTTGAATTCAAGATCGACCCGGCCAGGGCCATTCCGCTTGATGATGTCGAGCTGGCAAAGGATATCGTCAAGCGGTTTGCCACCGGCGCGATGTCCCTCGGCTCGATCTCTACCGAAGCACACGCCACACTGGCCATCGCCATGAACCGGATCGGCGGCAAGTCGAACACCGGCGAGGGCGGCGAGGACGAGGCGCGCTACCGCAATGAGCTGCGCGGCATCCCGATCAAGCAGGGCGATACGCTGGCGTCCATCATCGGCCAGGATCGCGTCGAGAAGGATCTTGAGCTGCTGGCAGGCGATTCACTGCGCTCGAAGATCAAGCAGGTGGCGTCGGGCCGTTTCGGTGTCACCACCGAGTACCTGACCTCGGCCGACCAGATCCAGATCAAGATGGCGCAGGGCGCGAAGCCCGGCGAGGGTGGCCAGCTGCCGGGTCACAAGGTGTCCGAGTACATCGCGAAGCTGCGCTTCTCGGTCCCGGGCGTGGGCCTGATCTCGCCGCCGCCGCACCACGATATCTACTCGATCGAGGATCTGGCGCAGCTGATCCACGACCTGAAGAACGTGAATCCGAAGGCTGATATCTCGGTCAAGCTGGTCTCCGAAGTAGGCGTCGGCACGGTGGCTGCCGGCGTCGCGAAGGCCAAGGCTGATCACGTGGTGATTGCCGGCCATGACGGTGGCACCGGTGCCTCGCCGCTGTCGTCGATCAAGCACGCGGGTACGCCGTGGGAACTCGGTCTGGCCGAGACACAGCAGACACTGGTGCTCAACGGCCTGCGCGGCCGCATCCGCGTGCAGACCGATGGTCAGGTCAAGACCGGTCGCGATGTCGTGATTGGTGCACTGCTGGGGGCCGACGAGTTCGGCTTTGCGACCGCACCGCTGGTTGTCGAGGGCTGCATCATGATGCGCAAGTGTCACCTGAATACCTGCCCGGTCGGCGTGGCAACACAAGACCCGGTGCTGCGCGCGAAGTTCCAGGGCAAGCCCGAGCATGTGGTCAACTACTTCTTCTTCGTCGCCGAGGAGGCGCGCCAGATCATGGCGCAGCTGGGTATCCGCACGTTCGACGAGCTGATCGGCCGTGCCGACCTGCTCGACAAATCGAAGGCCATCAGCCACTGGAAGGCCAAGGGTCTGGATTTCAGCAAGATCTTCTACATTCCGGAAACCGGCGACGCGGCACGTCATCATGTCGCCACGCAGGATCATGGTCTGGAGAAGGCGCTCGATCACAAGTTGATCGCACAGGCCAAGCCGGCAATCGAGCGCGGCGAGAAGGTCTCGTTCATCTCGCCGATAAAGAACCTGAACCGCACGGCCGGCGCAATGCTGTCCGGCGAGGTGGCCAAGAAGTATGGCCATGAAGGCCTGCCGGATGACACCATTCATATCCAGTTGCAAGGCACGGCTGGCCAGTCTTTCGGCGCCTTCCTTGCTCACGGCGTCACGTTCGATCTGGTTGGTGAAGGTAATGACTATGTGGGCAAGGGTCTCTCGGGCGGCCGCATCATCGTTCGCCCGAACACCGAGTTCCGTGGTCGCGCGGTCGATAACATCATCATCGGCAACACGGTCCTGTACGGCGCAATTGCCGGCGAAGCCTTCTTCAACGGTGTGGCGGGCGAGCGTTTTGCGGTACGTAATTCCGGTGCGGTCACGGTGGTGGAAGGCACCGGTGACCATGGTTGCGAGTACATGACCGGCGGTACCGTCGTCGTCCTCGGCAGCACCGGCCGCAACTTCGCGGCCGGCATGTCCGGCGGTATCGCCTATGTGTATGACGAGGACCGCAGTTTCGCCTCGAAGTGCAATATGGCGATGGTCGCGATCGAGCCGGTGCTGTCTGCGTCGGAGCAGGAAGCCACCATCGGCAAGGCCGCATGGCACAGCCTGAGCCGCGACGGTGAGCGTCAGCCAGACGAAGCGATCCTCAAGGGTCTGATCGAGCGCCATTTCAAGCATACCGGCAGCACCATCGCCCGCACGCTGCTGGACGATTGGGTCAACGCCCGCACGAAGTTCGTGAAGGTATTCCCGACCGAGTACAAGCGCGCGCTCGGCGAGATGTTCGCCGCAGCATCCAAGGCCAAAGAAAAAGTCACTGCTTAAGCAAGAGAAGAGAACAACATGGGTAAAGTCACTGGTTTTCTGGAGTACCAGCGCCTGCAAGAGGCAAGCGAAGCACCTGCTGCGCGTACCAAGCATTACAAGGAGTTTGTGCTCCATCTGTCCGACGCCGATGCGAAGGTACAGGGCGCGCGCTGTATGGATTGCGGTATCCCGTTTTGCAATACCGGCTGCCCGGTGAACAACATCATTCCCGACTGGAATGATCTCGTTTACAACGGCAACTATCGCGAGGCCCTGGACAACCTGCACTCCACGAACAACTTCCCGGAGTTCACTGGCCGTATTTGCCCGGCGCCCTGTGAAGCAGCCTGTACGCTCGGTATCAACAGCGACCCGGTGGGCATCAAGTCGATCGAGCATTTCATCATCGACAAAGGGTGGGAGAACGGCTGGGTCGTGCCGCAGCCTGCGGCCGTCAAGACCGGCAAGAAGATCGCGATCGTCGGTGCTGGCCCGGCCGGTATGGCCGCCGCCCAGCAGCTGGCGCGCGTCGGTCATGCGGTGACCGTGTTCGAGAAGAATGACCGCGTCGGCGGACTGCTGCGTTATGGCATTCCTGACTTCAAGATGGAAAAGTCACATATCGATCGCCGTGTCGAGCAGATGGTGGCCGAAGGCGTGAGTTTCCGGACCGGCGTTCTGGTCGGCAAGGACTTCCCGAAGGAGATCATGAATCTCGCCAAGGAAGTGGTCTCGCCCGAGCAGCTTCAGAAGGAATTCGACGCCGTGATTCTGACCGGTGGCGCCGAGCAGCCACGTGACCTGCCAGTGCCGGGCCGGGAGCTGGACGGCGTGCATTTTGCGATGGACTTCCTGCCGCTGCAGAACCGTGTGAACGCCGGTGACAAGCTGAAAGACCAGATTCTCGCGACCGGCAAGCACGTGGTCGTCATCGGTGGCGGCGATACCGGTTCTGACTGCGTCGGCACCTCGAACCGCCACGGCGCTGCATCGGTCACCCAGTTCGAGCTGATGCCGATGCCGCCAGAGCAGGAGAACAAGCCGCTGGTCTGGCCCTACTGGCCGACCAAGCTGCGCACTTCCTCGTCGCACGAAGAGGGTTGCGAGCGCGATTTCGCCGTCGCGACCAAGCGCCTTGAGGGCAAGAATGGCAAGGTCGAGAAACTGATCGCCGCCCGCGTCGAGTGGAAGGACGGCAAGATGATCGAAGTACCGGGATCGGAGTTTGAACTGAAGGCCGATCTCGTGCTGCTGGCGATGGGCTTCGTTTCGCCGGTCGGCTCGGTTCTCGAAGCTTTCGCTATCGACAAGGATGCGCGCGGCAACGCGAAGGCCACCACCGACGGTGACGGCTGCTACCAGACCTCGCAGCCTAAAGTGTTCGCTGCTGGCGATGTTCGTCGTGGCCAGTCGCTGGTGGTGTGGGCGATCCGCGAAGGTCGCCAGTGCGCTCGCGCTGTTGATGAATTCCTGATGGGTTCGTCGATACTGCCACGTTAAGCATCGCTTCTGCGCTGCGCGACCAAGGGCCCGTGGTTCTCCCCGGGCCCTTGCTGTTTCGGCGGGGCGGGTTTCGGGCAAGCCGTGCAGCAATCATGCTATTCTTGCAACGGCATGCGTCGGCAAGCCTTCGTGGTCTTGCTCTACAATCAAACCCCGTTACGCTCACCATTCTCCTGTGTCCATTCTCGTCGACATTAGCGACCTGCACTTCGGCTATGGCCAGCGACCGATCTTGTCGGGCCTGAACATGCAGTTCCCGCGCGGGAAAGTGGTGGCCGTCATGGGTGGCTCGGGCTCAGGCAAGACGACCGTGCTGCGCCTGATCGGAGGTCAGATCCGCGCGCAGTCGGGCAGCGTGCGCGTGGAAGGGCAGGACGTGGCGGCGCTCGGTGCCCAGGGCCTGTACCAGCTACGTCGCCGCATGGGCATGCTGTTTCAGCACGGCGCGCTTTTCACTGACCTGAGCGTATTCGACAATGTCGCATTTCCGCTGCTCGAGCATACGACTCTGCCGGAGGCGATGATCCGTGACCTCGTCCTGATGAAGCTGCATGCGGTCGGGCTCTCCAATGCGGCCCGGCTGAAGCCAGCCGAAATCTCGGGTGGCATGGCGCGCAGGGTGGCACTGGCGCGCGCGATTGCGCTCGATCCTCAGCTGATCATGTACGATGAACCGTTCGCCGGCCTCGACCCCATCTCGATGGGCATGACCGCGAACCTGATTCGCAAACTGAACGATGCGCTCGGATCGACCTCGATTCTCGTGTCGCATGACGTGCACGAGTCCTTCCTGATCGCTGACTATGTCTACTTCCTGTCGCAGGGGAGGATCGTGGCTCACGGAACGCCGCAGCAGATGCGGGACTCGGATGATCCGTTTGTCCGGCAGTTCGTCAACGCGCAGCCTGATGGTCCGGTGCCATTTCATTATCCTGGCCGCAGCATCGACGAGCAACTCGGGCTCCAGGAGGGCGCGCGATGATGCTCGACTGGCTCGCTCGTCTTGGCGCCGGTGTGCGCGGCGGCTTGGCGGACCTCGGGCAGGCTGCCCGACTTTTTGTCGCGCTGGTCGTGGCCAGCGGCGGGTTGCTGCGTCGGTTCCGACTGGTGACCGACCAGGTGCACTTTATCGGTAATTATTCGCTGGTGATCATTGCGGTCTCCGGCCTGTTCGTCGGCTTCGTGCTCGGGCTGCAGGGTTATTACACCCTGAACCGCTATGGCTCCGAGCAGGCGCTGGGCCTGCTGGTGGCGTTATCGCTGGTGCGCGAGCTGGGCCCGGTGGTGACGGCTCTGCTGTTCGCGGGTCGCGCGGGTACCTCGCTGACGGCGGAGATCGGCCTGATGAAGGCGGGCGAGCAGCTGGCGGCGATGGAAATGATGGCGGTCGATCCGGTACAGCGCGTGCTGGCGCCGCGGTTCTGGGCTGGCGTGATCGCGATGCCGCTGCTGGCGGCAGTGTTCTCGGCTGTCGGCGTGTTTGGCGGCTATGTGGTCGGCGTGCGCATGATCGGCGTCGATGAAGGTGCGTTCTGGTCGCAGATGCAGGGCGGGGTTGAGGTGTGGGCCGATATCGGTAATGGCGTGATCAAGAGTGTCTTCTTCGGCCTCGCCGTCACCTTCATCGCGCTGCACCAGGGCTACCGTGCCGACCCGACGCCGGAAGGTGTTGCGCGCGCGACCACGCGCACCGTGGTTATTGGTTCACTGATGGTGCTGTGGCTGGATTTCCTGCTGACGGCACTGATGTTCTCCTGAGACGAGGCAAGACATGCAACGCAAATCCCTCGACGTGTGGGTCGGTCTGTTCGTGCTGCTGGGCGCGATCGCGATGATGTTCCTGGCCCTGAAGGTCGGCAATCTGGGTACGATGAACATCGGTGCCGGCTACACCTTGGTCGCCCGTTTCGACAATATCGGCGGGCTCAAGCCGCGGGCCCCGGTCAAGAGTGCCGGCGTGGTGGTTGGTCGCGTGGAGTCGATTGGTTTTGATGACAAGACCTTCCAGGCCAGCGTCGTCCTGCGCATGAACGCCGACGTCCACTTCCCGAAAGACACTTCGGCCAAGATCCTGACATCCGGTCTGCTCGGCGAACAGTACATCGGCCTCGAACCGGGCGGTGATGAAAACAATTTCGCCAACGGCGATCGCATCAAGATGACTCAGTCGGCTATCGTGCTGGAAAACCTGATCAGCCAGTTCTTGTTCAGCAAGGCAGCCGAGGGCAGCCAGCAGGAGGGCCAATGAACTATCAGACACTGATGCGCTGGCTGCTGGTCGCCTGCGCAGCGCTAATACTGTCGGCATGTGCGACGACACCCGGGGCTGGCCGGGATCCGCGTGACCCGTTTGAAAACTACAACCGCGCGATGTTCGAGTTCAACAACACAATCGACCGTAACATCATCAAGCCAGCGGCAGTGGGCTACACCAACTATGTGCCTGGCCTCCTGCGCACGGCGATCAATAACTTCTTCGGCAACATCGGGGACATCTGGACCGCCGTGAACAACTACCTGCAATTCAAGCCTCGCGAGGGTACGCAGGACGTGGCGCGGGTGGTGCTGAATTCCACCTTCGGCGTGGCCGGCCTGATCGACGTCGCCACGCCGGCAGGCCTGCCGAAGCATGTGGAAGACTTCGGACAGACGCTCGGTAAATGGGGTGTCAAGTCGGGGCCATATCTTGTTCTGCCGGTCTTCGGCGCAAGCACGTTACGCGACGGCCTGGCCAAGCCGCTCGATCTTTATGCTGATGCGCTGAACCAGATTCCCGGCCCGGCCAACCGTAACATCGGCCGCGTAGTGCGCGTTGTCGATGAGCGTGCGAACCTGCTCGACGCTTCGTCGCTGATGGAGGACGCCGCGCTGGATCCCTACCAGTTTCTGCGCGATGCCTATTTGCAGCGCCGGGCAAGTCGGGTCAGGGATGGTGCCGATCCAACCGACTGAGGGTCGGATGCTTTTCGCAGAGCAAGTTGTTTTGTAAAGGTTTGTGTGTCGCTGGCAGCGTTAGGCAAGATTGGTTATCATTCTCGCCACTCGCCGGCAGATGTCCGGCTGAACCGCTGCCGACTACCGAGCGCCCCAGATGAGAGCCATGCAACTTCTGCTGTCCAGTTTGCTGTTCGCCTTCACGCTGATTGCGGGCGCGCAAGCCCAGGAAGCCCCTGACGAGCTGATCAAGCGCATCAGCGAGGAAATCCTTGAGGTCGCCAAGACCGACAAGCAAATCCAGGCGGGTAACCAGCAGCGCATCATGGAGGTCGTGCAGGGTAAGATCATCCCGCACGTGAACTTCCAGCGCATGACCTCGATGGCGGCCGGCCGGTTCTGGCGCGAAGCCACACCGGAGCAGCAGTCGGCGCTCACCAATGAATTCCGCACCTTGCTGATTTACACCTACGCGGGAGCGATTTCGCAGATCCGTAACCAGAGGCTCGAATTCCGGCCGTTGCGCGCCGCACCCGATGACACCGAGGTGGAGGTGCGCTCGAGCGTGATCCAGTCACGCGGCGAATCGATCCAGCTTAATTACCGGCTTGAAAAAACGCCGAACGGCTGGAAGATCTTCGACGTTAACATTCTCGGTGCATGGCTGGTCGAAACCTACAAGGGCAGTTTCTCCTCCGAGATCTCCAAGGGTGGCATTGACGGCCTGATCCGTACTCTCGCCGACCGCAACAAGCGCCTTGCGGCCAACCCGCCGCGGTCGGCGCTGAAGTAAGTCCATGCCCTTTGCACCCCGTCAGCTGACCATGACCGACGCCGGCGCCGCCGTGCGCGCTGGCCGTGAGGCCATCATTGCCGGGGAAACCGAGATCGACCTCGGCAGCCTGGAGCGCTTCGACTCGGCAGCGGTGGCTGCTTTGCTCGACTGGCGCCGGCTGGCCGCCGAGCGGGGCCATTCTCTGCATATCCTGCACCTGCCCGACGGTCTGGCCAGCATCGCCCGCGTGTACGGCGTGGCGCACTTGCTGAACGGCTGAAAGTCCTGCCGACCCTCGGCCAGCCGGGGGGCCGTCGGAAATCCCCTATAATCAACGACTTTGCGCCCAGCGGGCGATGCACTGCCTTTCCTCCCCGTCCCTGCCCATGATGGCCGCCATCCGGATCGAAAACGTGAAGAAGCGCTATGGCGCCCTGCAAGCGCTGGGCGGCGTGTCGCTTGATATTCCCCAGGGCGAGTTTTTCGGCCTGCTGGGCCCCAACGGTGCCGGGAAGACCACGCTGATCTCGATCATCGCCGGCCTCGCGCGCGCCGACGAGGGCACGGTCAGCATTCATGGCCACAACGTGGCTACCGACTACCGTGCCGCCCGCCGGGCGATCGGTGTGGTGCCGCAGGAGCTCGTGTTCGATCCTTTCTTCACCGTACGCGAGACGCTGCGCATGCAGTCTGGCTACTTTGGCGTATCCGACAATGACGCCTGGATTGACGAAGTGCTGCACGAACTGGGGCTGACCGATAAGGCCGACACCAATATGCGCAAGCTCTCGGGTGGCATGAAGCGCCGGGTGCTGGTTGCGCAGGCGCTGGTGCATAAGCCGCCTGTCATCATGCTTGACGAGCCGACCGCTGGCGTGGATGTCGAGCTGCGCCAGACACTCTGGAATTTCATCGGACGGCTCAATCGTGAAGGACATACCGTCGTCCTGACCACGCACTACCTCGAGGAAGCGCAGGCCCTCTGCAACCGCATCGCGATGCTGAAGACGGGCAAGGTGGTGGCACTGGATTCGACGGCAGCGCTGATCCGTCGTATCTCCGGCTCGCAACTGGTCATCAAGCTCGCTGGTGGTAGCCTGCCCGCATCGCTGCATGCGCTGGTGTCCCATCCGGACGAGCTGCTGAAAGGCAGCCAGTACACGCTGCGCGTGAACGATCACGACGAAGTCGAGACGATCCTCGCGACGATACGTACGGCTGGCCTGAAGATCGATGACCTGCAGCTGCACCAGGCCGACCTCGAGGATGTCTTCATCCAGATTATGGGGGCGGAGAAATGACAGGTTTTCGCACGCTACTGCACAAGGAGCTGCTGCGTTTCTGGAAAGTCGCGACGCAGACCCTGACCGCGCCCATCGTGACCGCGATGTTGTACCTGCTGATCTTTGGCCATGTGCTCGAGGAGCATGTACAAGTCTTCCCGGGCGTGTCCTACACGGCCTTCCTGGTACCCGGTCTGGTCATGATGAGTGTCCTGCAGAATGCATTTGCAAACTCGTCGTCGTCGCTGATCCAGTCGAAGATCACCGGTAACCTGGTATTCGTGCTGTTGGCGCCGCTATCGCACTGGGAAATGTTCGGTGCCTATGTCATCGCTGCGATGATCCGCGGATTCATGGTGGGGCTGGGCGTGCTCCTGATTACGATCTGGTTTGCTGCGCTCGATTTCCATGCGCCGCTCTGGATCATCCTTTTCGGCCTGCTGGGTGCCGCAATCCTCGGTACCATGGGGCTGATTGCCGGTATCTGGGCAGAGAAATTCGATCAGCTGGCCGCTTTTCAGAATTTCCTGATCGTACCGGCGACCTTCCTCGCTGGCGTGTTTTACTCGGTGCATTCGCTGCCGCCATTCTGGCTCGCGGTCTCGCATGCGAATCCGTTTTTTTACATGATCGACGGCTTTCGCTATGGTTTCTTCGGTCACTCCGACGTACCCCCGGCCACCAGTCTGCTGATCGTGCTGGTGTTTTTCGTGCTGCTGTCTGGTATCGCGCTGACGCTGTTGAAGCGTGGTTACAAGCTGCGCCATTGACGCCCCACGCGACCCAAAATTTTTCGTACAAAGGTTGAATCGTGCTGCCCACTCCTGATCTGATCAAGAATTACATTGCCTCTGGCCTCGAATGCACTCACCTCGACGTGGAGGGGGATGGTCAGCACTTCACCGCGCTGATTGTTTCGCCCGCGTTTGCCGGCAAGCGCCTGATCCAGCGTCATCAGCTGGTGTATGCAGCGCTGGGCGACCGTATGAAGGCCGAGATCCATGCGCTGTCGATGAAGACATTAACGCCCGAGGAGTACCAGGGCTGATGGACAAGTTGCTGATTCGCGGCGGCAAGCGCCTCTCCGGCGACATTGCCATTTCCGGTGCCAAGAACGCTGCGCTGCCAATTCTCTGTGCTGGCCTGCTGACGGCCGAGACGCTGCAGCTGACCAATGTACCGAAGCTGCAGGACGTGGCGACGATGCAGAAGCTGCTGCGGCAAATCGGCTTGTCCATTGAGGATCAGGGCGGCGTACTGGAACTATGCGGCCGTGACATCTCGAAGCTCGAGGCGCCGTACGACATGGTCAAGACCATGCGCGCCTCCATACTGGTACTGGGGCCGCTCCTTGCACGCTTCGGCGAGGCCAAGGTGTCTCTGCCGGGCGGCTGCGCGATCGGCTCTCGTCCAGTCGACCAGCACATCAAGGGTCTGCAGGCAATGGGTGCGGAGATCCGCATCGAGGCTGGCTACATCCATGCCAAGGCGAAGAAGCTGCGAGGCGCGCGTATCGTCACCGATATGATCACCGTTACCGGCACCGAGAATCTGCTGATGGCAGCGGCCCTGGCCGATGGCGTGACCGAGCTCGAAAATGCTGCGCGCGAACCGGAGGTGACCGATCTGGCGAACCTGATGGTGGCGATGGGCGCGAAGATCGAGGGCATCGGTACCGACCGGCTGGTCGTGACCGGTGTGCCCGCGCTGCACGGCGCCGCCCACAGCGTGATCGCCGACCGCATCGAGACCGGCACCTTCATGTGCGCGGTCGCCGCCGCCGGTGGCGACGTGCTGCTCAGGCACACCCGCGCGAACCTGCTCGATGCCGTCGTTGACAAGCTGCGCGAGGCGGGCGTGATATTGACCGCAGGTGATGACTGGATCCGCGTGCAGATGTCCGGCCGTCCGAAGTCGGTGGGCTTCCGGACCACCGAATACCCGGGATTCCCGACCGACATGCAGGCGCAGCTGATGGCCCTTGGGTGCATCGCCGAGGGGTCAGCGCGCGTGACGGAGACGATCTTCGAGAACCGGTACATGCACGTGCAGGAGTTGAACAGGCTCGGCGCCTCGATTGAGATCGACGGCCACACCGCTATCGTGCATGGTGTACCGAAGCTGGTCGGCGCGCCGGTAATGGCGACTGACCTGCGGGCATCGGCGTCGTTAGTGATCGCCGGTCTCGCAGCCGAGGGTGAAACACTGATCGATCGCATCTATCATCTCGATCGCGGCTATGATCGGATGGAAAAAAAGCTGTCGGCCGTGGGCGCCGACATTGAAAGAATCAAGTAAAAAGAGCCAAACAAGAATGAACCCGATGCTGACGCTGGCGCTGTCCAAGGGACGCATTTTCGACGAGACGCTGCCGCTGCTTGAGGCAGCCGGTATCGTCGTGACCGAAGACCCGGAAAAATCGCGCAAGCTGATCCTTCCGACCAGTGATCCGGCGATTCGCGTGGTCATCGTGCGCGCGTCCGATGTGCCGACCTATGTCCAGTATGGCGCGGCCGATTTCGGCGTGGCCGGCAAGGACGTATTGCTTGAGCATGGCGGCGAAGGCCTGTATCAGCCGATCGATCTGAACATCGCCAAGTGCCGGATGTCAGTGGCGGTGCCTGCTGGTTTTGATTATTCGAGCGCAGTCAAGCAAGGCGCACGGCTGCGCGTGGCCACCAAGTATGTCAATGTCGCGCGCGAGCATTTCGCCGCCAAGGGCGTGCATGTCGACCTGATCAAGCTGTACGGCTCGATGGAGCTCGGCCCGCTGGTAGGCTTATCGGATGCGATCGTCGACCTGGTATCGACCGGCAGCACACTGCGTGCAAATAATCTGGTCGAGGTCGAGCACATCATGGATATCTCATCGCGGCTGGTCGTGAACCGTGCCGCGCTCAAGACCAAGCGCGAGAAACTGCAACCCATCATCGATGCCTTCGACAGGGCGTCGTGTCGTGAAAAATAAAGCCATGTCCGTACCCATCCGCCAGCTCGATACCACTGATCCCGAGTTCAATACTCAGCTGATGCATGTGCTCGCATTCGAGGCTTCCGAAGATGAGGCCATCGACCGCGCCGCCGCGACTATCCTCGCCGATGTCAAAGCACGTGGCGACGCCGCCGTGCTCGAGTACACGAACAAGTTCGACCGGCTTTCCGCCCAAAGTGTGACCGCGCTCGAGATTCCGCGCGTCGAGCTACAGGCGGCGCTCGACGGCCTTGCACCAGCGCGTCGCGCCGCACTGCAGCAGGCGGCCGACCGGGTGCGGGCCTACCACGGGCGGCAAAAGACCGAATGCGGTTCCGACGGCTTCGTGTTCACCGAAGCCGATGGCACCGTGCTCGGCCAGAAAGTCACGCCGCTGGACAAGGTCGGTATTTATGTCCCGGGCGGCAAGGCCGCTTATCCGTCGTCGGTGCTGATGAATGCCATTCCCGCCAAGGTCGCCGGTGTGCGGGATGTCATCATGGTGGTGCCCACGCCCGATGGCGTGAAGAACCCGCTGGTGCTGGCTGCCGCGCAAATCGCCGGGGTTGACCGCGTGTTCACGATTGGCGGCGCGCAGGCTGTCGGCGCGCTGGCGCATGGCACGGCGACGATTCCGCAGGTTGACAAGATTGTCGGCCCCGGCAACGCCTATGTGGCGGCCGCCAAGCGACGCGTGTTCGGCATCGTTGGCATCGACATGATCGCCGGTCCGTCCGAAATCCTCGTCCTGGCCGACGGCAGCACCGACCCGGATTGGGTCGCGATGGACCTGTTCTCGCAGGCCGAGCATGATGAACTCGCGCAATCTATCCTGGTGTGCCCCGATGCCGCTTATCTCGAGCGCGTGCGCGTCAGTATCGACAGGCTGATTGACGAGATGCCGCGCAAGGACGTGATCCGGACCTCGCTGACCAACCGCGGTGCCATGGTCAAGGTGCGCGACATGGACGAAGCCTGCGAGATTGCCAACCTCATCGCAGCCGAGCACCTTGAGATTTCCGCGACCGACCCCGGTCAGTGGGCCGACAAGATACGACATGCAGGGGCGATGTTCCTCGGCCGCTATTCGTCCGAATCCCTGGGTGACTACTGCGCCGGTCCGAACCATGTACTGCCGACCTCCCGCACTGCGCGCTTCTCTTCGCCGCTGGGCGTGTACGACTTTCAAAAGCGCTCGTCGATCATCCATGTCAGCGAAGCCGGCGCCCAGACCCTGGGCAAGATTGCCGCCGAGCTGGCCTACGGCGAGGGGCTGCAGGCGCACGCACGCTCGGCCGAGCTGCGGCTGAGGTGAGCGTGGTGTCGCTGGTACAGAACATCATCCGTGCCGACGTGCGCGCGCTGTCGGCGTACCACGTGCCGGATGCATCCGGCCTTGTGAAGCTGGACGCGATGGAAAACCCGTACGTCCTGCCGCCAGAGTTGCAGCGCCAACTGGGCGAGCGTCTCGGTGCGGCCGCGCTCAACCGTTATCCGGTGCCGAGCTACGCCACGTTGAAGGCGGCGCTGCGCGCGCACATGGACATACCGGCCGGCTTCGATCTCGTGCTTGGCAATGGCTCGGATGAGCTGATCACCATACTATCGGTTGCGTGCGCGACGTCCGGCGCGAAGGTGCTCGCGCCTGTGCCGGGCTTCGTGATGTATGCGATGTCGGCACAGCTCGCCGGGCTCGAATTCATTGGTGTCCCACTCGCGGCTGACCTCGCGCTTGATCTTGACGCCATGCTGTCCGCGGTGCGCGAGCATCGTCCTGCCATCACCTACCTGGCCTATCCGAACAATCCGACCGGCAACCTGTTCGATCTCGACGCGATGCTGGCGATCATCCGCGAGGTTGGTGATACCGGCGTCGTCGTGGTCGATGAGGCATACCAGCCGTTTGCCGGTACCAGCTTCATGCCGCGGCTATCACAGCATCCGAACGTGGTGGTGATGCGCACCGTCTCCAAGCTGGGACTGGCCGGCATCCGCCTGGGCTACATGTCGGCATCGAACGAGTTGCTGGCCGAGTTTGACAAGGTCCGTCCGCCCTACAACGTCAACGTGCTGACCGAGACGACGGCCGAATTCGTGCTGGAAAACGCGGCCGTGCTCGATGCGCAGGCCCGGGAGATTCGCACCGAGCGGGAGAAGTTATCTGCTGCGCTGGCTGCGCTGCCGGGGGTGCGGGTTTATCCGTCGGCCGCCAATTTCCTGCTGCTGCGCATCGTGCAGCCGGGTTTGACGGGGGCGCAGGTGTTCGACAGGCTGCTGCAGAGGAAGGTGCTGGTGAAAAATGTCGGTAAAATGCACACTCTGCTGGAAAACTGCCTGCGCGTGACCGTGAGCACGCCGGAAGAAAACGCGGCCTTCCTCGCTGCACTGCAGTCCAGCCTGAACTCCTGACCGACCTTGACCATGGCCACCGAACGCAAAGCAGAAGTCGTCCGCGATACCAGCGAAACCCAAATCCGCGTCGCGATCAATATCGACGGCAGCGGCAAGCAGAAGCTGGACACCGGTGTGCCGTTCCTCGACCACATGCTCGACCAGATCGCCCGCCACGGGCTGATCGACCTCGAGATCACGGCCAAGGGTGACCTGCATATCGACGCCCACCACACCGTGGAGGACGTTGGCATTGCGCTGGGTCAGGCCTTCGCCAAGGCGATGGGCGACAAGAAGGGCATTCGCCGCTACGGTCATGCCTATGTCCCGCTGGATGAGGCACTCTCGCGCGTGGTGGTCGATTTCTCCGGCCGTCCGGGGCTCGAGTTCCATGTGCCGTTCGTGCGTGCCATGATCGGGCAGTTCGATGTCGACCTGACGCACGAATTCTTCCAGGGCTTCGTGAACCATGCTCTGCTGACGCTGCACATCGATAACCTGCGCGGCGAGAATGCGCACCACCAGTGTGAGACAGTCTTCAAGGCCTTCGGCCGCGCGCTACGCATGGCCGCCGAGCTTGACCCGCGCGCTGCGGGCAGCATCCCGTCGACCAAGGGCTCTCTCTGACCGTTCTCGGTGACGCGGCGCTTTGCCGCCAGCCTCCTGCGCTTCCATGAACAAGATCGTCGTCGTTGATTACGGAATGGGTAACCTGCGCTCGGTGGCGCAAGCCCTCAGGCATGTCGCCCCCGAGGCTGAGGTCAGGGTGAGCGGCAGTCCGGACGCGATTCGCGGGGCCGACCGTATCGTGCTGCCCGGGCAGGGAGCGATGCCCGATTGCATGCGCTCACTGCGCGAATCCGGCTTGCAGGAGGCATTGATCGAGGCTGCTCGCAACAAGCCGCTGTTCGGTATTTGCGTTGGGGAGCAGATGATGTTCGACTGGAGCGAGGAGGGCAGCGCGGAATGCCTGTCGCTGATGCCGGGCAGGGTGGTCCGATTCCGGCTCGACGAGCAGCGTCAACCGGACGGTTCCCGCTTCAAGGTGCCGCAGATGGGCTGGAACCGCGTGCAGCAGCGTGCCGCCCATCCGATGTGGGCCGAGGTGCCCGACGGAAGCTACTTTTACTTCGTACACAGCTACTATGCAGTACCGGAAAATCCGGCGCATCTGATGGCTCAAACGACGTATGGCGTGGAATTTTGCTGCGCTGCGGGGCGGGATAATATTTTTGCCACGCAATTTCATCCTGAAAAAAGCGCGGCCGCTGGTTTGCAGCTTTATAAAAATTTTGTACATTGGAACCCGTGAGCTACCGATAACTCGCGTCCGACCCCACCTTAACCCTCCTGACTGAACCATCCCCCAGTAGCCATGCTGCTCATACCCGCTATCGACCTCAAGGACGGCCACTGCGTGCGCCTCAAGCAAGGTGACATGGACCAGGCCACGGTGTTCTCCGACGATCCTGCAAAAATGGCCCGGCACTGGCTGGAGCAGGGCGCGCGCCGGCTGCATCTGGTCGACCTCAATGGTGCGTTTGCCGGCAAGCCGAAGAACGAGCCCGCGATCAAGTCCATCCTTGCTGCCGTGCGCGAGTACGCCGAGGAGCACGGCATCGAAGAGATCCCGGTGCAGCTCGGTGGCGGTATCCGCGACCTCGATACCATCGAACGCTTCCTCGACGGCGGTATCTCCTACGTCATCATCGGCACCGCCGCGGTCAAGAACCCGGGCTTCCTGCATGATGCCTGTGGCGCCTTCCCGGGCCAGATCATCGTCGGCCTTGACGCGAAGGACGGCAAGGTCGCCACCGATGGCTGGAGCAAGCTGTCCGGCCACGAGGTGATCGATCTGGCAAAGAAGTTCGAGGACTACGGCTGCGAGGCCATCGTCTACACGGATATCGGCCGCGACGGCATGATGAAGGGCGTGAACATCGAGGCGACCGTGAAGCTCGCGCAGAGCATGACGATTCCTGTCATCGCCTCGGGCGGCGTGCACACGATCAAGGATGTCGAGGCGCTGTGCGACGTGCAGGATGAGGGTATCGAGGGCGTCATCTGCGGCCGCTCGATCTACGAAGGCACGCTGAGCTTGCGCGAGGCGCAGGAGCGCGCCGACGAGCTTTCCGGCGAGCTTGACGAAGACTGACATGACCCTGGCCAAACGGATCATTCCCTGTCTGGACGTGACCGCCGGACGGGTGGTCAAGGGTGTCAATTTTGTCGAGTTACGCGACGCCGGTGACCCGGTCGAGATCGCGCGCCGCTACGATGAGCAGGGCGCCGACGAGATCACCTTCCTCGACATCACCGCCTCCAGCGATGATCGCGACCTGATCCTCCACATCATCGAGGATGTCGCATCGCAGGTCTTCATTCCCCTGACCGTCGGTGGTGGCGTGCGCCAGGTGGACGACGTGCGCCGGTTGCTCAATGCCGGTGCCGACAAGGTCAGCATCAACACCTCGGCCGTCACCCATCCGCAGCTCGTTGCCGATGCCGCCGGCAAGTACGGCTCGCAGTGCATTGTGGTCGCGATCGATGCCAAGCGCACGGTAGCTGGCGGCTGGGAAGTGTTCACGCATGGCGGCCGCAAACCGACCGGACTCGACGCCATTGAGTGGGCGCGCAAGATGCAGTCGTTCGGCGCCGGGGAGATCCTGCTTACTAGCATGGATCGCGATGGTACGAAGGTGGGATTCGATCTGCCGCTGACCCGCGCGGTATCGGACGCGGTATCGATCCCCGTGATCGCCTCGGGCGGCGTGGGCGGGCTGCAGGACCTCGCCGACGGCATCGTTGAGGGACACGCGGATGCGGTGCTCGCAGCCAGCATTTTTCACTATGGCCAGCATACGGTGCAGGAGGCCAAGCGTTTCATGGCCGCACAGGGCATACCGATGAGGCTCGCATGAGCGCCAAGGCAAAATGGCTGAACCGCATCCGATGGGACGAACATGGGCTGGTGCCCGTGATCGCGCAGGAGGTCGGCAGTAATGATGTACTGATGTTCGCGTGGATGAACCGCGATGCGCTCGCGCATACCGTCGAGCTGGGACAAGCCGTGTACTGGAGCCGCTCGCGCAAGAAGCTGTGGCATAAGGGCGAGGAGTCCGGCCACTTCCAGAAAGTCCACGAAATCCGGCTTGACTGTGACGATGATGTGGTGTTGCTGAAGGTCGAGCAGGTCGGCGGTCTGGCCTGCCACACCGGGCGCCATACCTGTTTCTTCAACAAGTTTGCGCCCGGGGATGATCAGCCGGACTGGATCGAGGCTGATCCGGTGCTGAAGGACCCTGACCATATTTACAAAAAATAAGATGAGCGACATCCTTCAACGTCTTGCTGAAGTGATCGAGACGCGCAAGCCCGCGGGCGGCGGTGATCCCGACACGTCCTACATCGCCCGGCTGTTCCAGAAGGGTGACGATGCCATCCTGAAAAAGGTCGGGGAAGAGGCCACTGAGACGGTGATGGCCGCCAAAGACGTGCGCCATGGGGCTGACGCGAACAAGCTCGTGTATGAATGCGCGGACTTGTGGTTCCATTCGCTGATCATGCTCGCCCATTACGGGCTCACGCCGCAGCAGGTGCTCGACGAGCTGGCACGGCGCGAGGGCTTATCCGGGATCGAGGAAAAAGCCAACCGCAAGCTGCAGGCGCGCGAGCAGGACGAACAGAGGTAATTTACCCGCGGCCATCCCGGTGATGTGCCGGGATGACGTACCCATGACGGCCAGCTACCGAGGCGGAGTCCCGGTGGACCCGTGTGCCGGTCAGCGCATGTTCTGCCATGCTGATGGCTTCAAACCACCAACCTCCGGGGAGTGAGACTTGGATAACTGCATCTTCTGCAAGATCGTCGCGGGTACCATTCCGTCGAAAAAGGCCTTTGAGGACGAGGACGTGATCGTCTTCCACGACATCAACCCCGCGGCTCCCATGCACCTCCTGGTGGTGCCGCGCGAGCACATTCCCACGCTGGCCGATTGCACTGACCGGCATCAGGCGTTGTTGGGTAAAATGCTGATGCTCGCGCCGAAGCTGGCCAGTGAACATGGTGGCGGTTACATCGATGGGGCCGACGGGCCTGCCGGTGGCTTCAAAACCCTGTTCAACACCGGTCCTGATGGGGGTCAAGAGGTGTACCATCTGCATTTGCATGTCATGGGCGGTGCGCGGCCATGGCGCGGCCAGCGCTGACGCGGCGCTTATTCGAAGATTCGGGCCCGAAAGGACCCTGCAAGGAGAAGACAATGGGTACGTTCAGTATTTGGCACTGGGTCATCGTGCTGGTGATTATCATGCTGGTGTTTGGCACCAAGAAGCTCGGCAACATCGGCTCCGATCTGGGCAAAGCCGTTAAGGGCTTCAAGGATGGCGTGAAGGGCTCGGAGGAGCAGACACCGCCCGCCCAGGTCGCTGACAAATCGACGATTGATGTCGAGGCCAAGGAAAAGTCCAAGACCTGATGCTCGCCTGCCCGGCAGTGCTGAAGTCTGTGGCTGCCGCTCCCATCTCCTGTCCCCGTCCAGATGATTGACCTTGGTCTCACCAAACTCGCGCTGATCGGTGCGGTCGCGCTGGTCGTGATCGGTCCGGAGAAGCTGCCGGCAGTGGCTCGCATGGCGGGCACGCTGTTTGGCCGCGCGCAGCGCTACATCAGTAACGTGAAGGCCGAGGTCAACCGCGAGATGCAGATGGACGAGCTGCGCAAGATGCAATCGACCATTGTCGAGGCCGCGACCAACCTGAACAAGACGGTCAGCGGTGATTTGGCTGATATCAGCAAGGAGCTGAGCGAGGCCGGCAAGGAGCTGGACGATTCACTTACCGAGGCCCATGACGCGTTCGAGGGCGCAAGCCACGAGCAGCGCGTGCCCGCCGACTGGGAGCTGGCGCGGAAGCGACGCGATTTCCGCCAGAAAAAGCTATCGCATACATCGAGCTTGCCCATCTGGTTCAAGCGGCAGAGCGGGCGCCGTACGCGTGTGATGTCGGGGGCCGCGCGCGTGGCGCGCTTCCGTCCGAATCCCGGCAAAGCCGTGAAGTTCTTCAATTGAGCCCATGTCCGACGAAAACACGTCCGGTATTCAGGAAACTTTCATCTCTCACCTGATTGAGCTGCGCACGCGGCTCGTCCGCGCGTCGGCCGTCGTGCTCGCGGTGTTCGTGATGATTTTCGCTGTCTGGCCCGGTGCCGCCGCCATCTATGATTTTATGGCGCAGCCGATGCTCCACGCGCTGCCCGAGGGCTCGAAAATGATCGCCACCGGCGTCATCACGCCGTTCATGGTGCCCGTCAAACTATCGATGATGGTCGCGCTGGTGATCTCGCTGCCCTGGGTGTTGTACCAGGCTTGGGCCTTCGTTGCCCCGGGCCTGTATTCGCACGAGAAGCGTCTGGTCGCGCCCCTCATCATGTCGTCCTCGCTGCTGTTCCTGCTGGGCGTCGCGTTCTGCTATTTTTTCGTCTTCGGTACGGTGTTCAAGTTCATCAATGACTTCGCGCCGACCTCAATCACGGTCTCGCCGGATATCGAGAATTATCTCGACTTCGTTCTGATGATGTGTCTGGCCTTCGGGCTCACATTTGAGGTGCCGGTGGTGGTGATCGTGCTGGTGCGCATGGGCGTGGTATCGGTCGAGAAGCTCAAGGC